>JADCJJ010000328.1 GCA_020247085.1 Myxococcaceae bacterium
CCCAAATACTGGCGGAAACGGACTCGACGAGGAGTTCTCACTTCAGCCCCTCGAGGCAGAACTCTGGACGTGGAGGAGTTCGAACCCAGCGGGTATCTGCTTGGCGCTCCCGCGTTGGACGACTGGGAATCTTGCGTCGGCACTCGGCGTCATTTGTTTAGGGAAAGTCAGTAGCCGCGCATGCTTCTTTGACAATTTCAACCCAACAGACCCAACCCAGATGAAGGATGAACCACCACGCTTCAGTCCCGTCCCAATTTCACGACTCATTGGCGGGCTTGACCTTGTAGGTAAAATGGGTGGTATGTGCACTGATTGTCATAGGGGAGAGAATCCGTTCATAATCCATCCAGAGAAGAAGGCCTTCGAGGCTCTGATTGCGAGCGACAAGAACGATGAATACCTTCAGCCCGCAAATGGTTGGTATCTTCCCCTCGTCGCAAGTTCGTGGCGCCAGAATCCGGGCCCGCTTCAGCGAATACGCGACTATGCATCCAAGAGGTCGTGCCGAGAGTGTCATGAACTACCGGAGGTCGATGCTCAGGGAGATTTCTGTTCGGAAATTCTCGAGCAGTCAGTTGGTCGAATTGATGAAACCATGCCGCCGCGCGAGTTTCGAAAGTCGACCCCAGCTCACGACGGAGGAGAGTATTTCGACCATCGGCAGTTGTTCCGCGAGCATATCAATGTGCTCCGCACGTGGTGCTCGATGCCGCCGGCCGGGGGAGACTACGAGGAAGTTGCTCATGTCGACGACCTCTCCGTTCTCTCGCCCCCAACGGTTGTGGCGCCCTACACGTGTAGCCCCGTTGTCTCAGTGCGCGGGGTTATTCCGGGCGCGACTGTCCGAGTTTTTAAGAACGCTGTGCTTCAGGCCACAACGGTGAACGGTGGGTGGAATGACGTCGCATCGGTCGAGCTACCTAGTGATGTTGTGGCAACCGATGAGTTCTGGGCGGATCAGGCGATTGACGGTGCTGTCTCTCTAAGTTCTGATACTGTTTTTGCTGTTGACTATCCGGGGGCCGTGCCGTCGCCTGTGATGAGACCTGGAATTGCTCATCGATGTGCGAACGTTATTGGGGTCCGGTCGGTTGCTGGGGCTCGCGTGACCGCGTCGCTGCTAAGGGCTGGCCAGGCTATCGAGACCAGGAAGGTGGTCAACAGTTCCGACTGGACAGAGGTTTCCTTCCTGACGCAGTTCGAATTGGGTGATCGCTTCGAACTCGACGCAAGGCTCTGCACTCGCAGTCCACCGGTGTTTACCAATTACACCTCGGAGCCGCCCATGCCTCTGCCCGAGTTGCAATGGCCAGTCAACGGCTTTTATGCGGGTGCTGTTCACGCTGTGGTAGACCCAGTTACCCCAGGGTCGTTTGCCAGGCTGAGTTCAGTTGGTTCCGGGACACTTCTTCTCGGCGATACTTATCCGGTTGCTGACGGGCGCGCAGCAGCCCTGCACTTGCCGAGTAGCCCTCTCGGCCGGCCCCTTGCGGCGGGCGAGAGCCTAGAAGGCAGCGCGGTCCTTGCCTGTCCCGGGCAAGCGCTTACCGGAGTGGTCACTCAGAGTGACGCAGTTCGACCGTGTAAGGACCTTCCTGCGGCTAGAATTGCGACACCGAGGGCCGGTGACAGGCATGTGAACGTCGAAGTGTTCGAACGAGGCGCAAGGATTCGAGTTCTTCGGGCAGGTGTCGAAATCGCGGATGGCGCGCCTCCATCGGTTCGCCTCAAGTTTCCAGCAGTACTGGCTACTGGCGACAAACTGTTAGTACTTCAACAGTTGGGTGAGTGTTTTGGGACTACTGCCTACGGCGTGTTCGTAGTCGGTGGCCAATGAGGACCCGCATGTCGCAGCAGTTCAGAGCCCTTCTCGCACTCCCGCTTTTAGGGTGTTATCAACCGGTGATTGAAGTCGATGGGGGCCTTCCGGTCGAGCCGCTTCTCATGTGCGGGGAGCGCGGAAGCCAAGCAAGTCCGTTCGCACAGGCCCTCCAAGGCTGTCAGAGAGTTCTCGGTAGCGTAACCTTCATGGGGTTCCAGGGTGAAATCGTATCGGCACCAAACCTCGCAACCATCAAAGTCATCGATGAGGCTCTCCTATTCGAGAGAATGCCCAACGCCATCGAACTAGCGGGCTTCGGCACGCTCGAGGAGGTTGGTGAAATCTACATTACCCGTGCGCCGCAGCTCCAAAGCCTCGCTGGGCTCCAGGGCGTCAGTCGGATTCGAGGCTTCATTCTCGGCTCAGGGGTTGGTGTCTCGACGCTAGACGAGCTGAAAGCCCTGTCTAAACTGACTGGGCGACTCGGGCTGAACAGCACGTCAGTGAGTTCGTTGACGGCCTTTTCGCAGACCGAAGAACTCGAACAGTTCACCCTGGTGAACAACCGAAGCCTCACGAGCCTCGCCGGCTTGAGCGCCCTGCGTCTGGTGACGGGTGACGTACAAATTCGCGACAACGCCATCCCGAAAGAGGAGATCGACGCGTTCCTGTCGCGAGTCGAAGTCCGAGGTCGCGTGTCGCGCGCGCCTTGATGGCGTGTCGTCCTGCAACGCCCGTGATGCACCGCGCCACCAGCCCTGCACACACCGAGACCGCCTCCCCGCACAGCATCTCCCGCACGTCCGCCGCCCGCTCGCCTCTTGCCCCTCACCCCGGTTGTCGATGGTCATCGAGATCCGCCGAATTCTGAACCTTCGCCGTCGTGGCGCTGGACAGATCGTAAGGGAGGTCCCGAAGGGGCCTTCCAGCACGCCGCCGTCGAGGGAGACGCGGTCAAGGAGCACCGGAGGTGCCGACCGAAGGGCGCTCGTCCTTGACGGCGGCGAGCCGAACGGCGATCGAAGCAGCGACCAATGTTCTGCGGATCTCCGTGACCGGCAACACCCCGGTTTCGTGAGTTGTTCCTCCTGTCCGTCCGCCCGCTCGCCTCTTGCCCCTCACCCCGGTTTCGTGGGTTGTTCCTCCTGTCCGTCTCCGACGTCGAGTGCTGCAGCAAGAAGTGCAGCGCGACGTTCGGCAGTTGTGAGTACGTGGGAGACGTCGGGTGCGGTGAGGGCGCGGCGGACGATGGAGAACTGCGGGGCCGTCTTCTCGAAGACACGCAGGGGCCAGCGGCGGGGAAACATGGGGAGGGTGTCGAAGCTCCACCGGCGCCACTGGGCGTCGATGCCGTCTGGCTCCTCGAGGCCGACGAGGTGGCCGATGGCCCAGGTGACGAGGTAGCCGTTGCCCGAGAGGGTGCCGTCACCACGCGTGTGGGCGCCGAGGACGCGGGCGATGTCCCGGGCGACGGAGGGCTTCTCGGCGACGACGACGACAGTCACAGGGCGGCGTCATACACGGGAGGGCTGACACGGCGACGGGCGTGTCCGATTCCGGAGCATGCCGAACGCGGAACGGGTGAGCAGTATCGGTTGACGACGCTGGACAGACGGCCGACGGCGACCCCCAAACCGGAGGTGGTCGTTGTCTAGCACTACTGCGAGAGAGGCCCGCCGTTCTGATCCTCCCTGCTGCGCGCGCGCCTAAAAATCGGCCTCGCGCTCGCGGCTCATGATCGCGACATTGGACCATCTTGCCGCGCGTCTCGGGCGGTGATCGAAAGCGTGCATGCGCACGCTCACCGATGCCGGCGAAGCCCGTCTTGAGTCGTTCCTGGATGATGTTGGCGACTTGCTTGGCGACAAGCGCCGCAAGGCGTCCTTTGCCATGTACGCGCTCGGGCTGCTCGGCGAAGCCGAGCGCAAGAGTGTCGAGCCCATTGCAGCGCGTGCGGTCGGGAAAGCGGCCGACGTTGAGGCGGCCCACCAACGGCTGCTGCACTTCCTCGCGCGCTCTGACTGGGACGACCACGCGGTGCGCCTCCTCGCCACTCGCTACGGGCTGAAGTTCATGGCCGCCGACCAGCCAGTCGAAGCAAGCATCATCGACGACACGGGCTTCCTCAAGCAGGGCACGCACTCCGTCGGAGTGCAGCGTCAGTACACGGGCTCCGCAGGGAAAATCGCAAACTGCCAGGTCGGGGTAAGTCTGAGCCTCGCCACGCGCAGCGACCATTTGCCCATCGACTTCGAGCTTTATCTGCCGACGAGTTGGACTGACGACGAGGCGCGAAGGGTCAAGGCCCACATTCCCGATGAGGTGGTGTTCAAGACGAAGCCCGAGCTGGCGCTCGCGATGCTGAAGCGAGCGCAAGAGGCGAAGCTTCCGCTGGGCGTCGTGCTCGCGGACGCCGGCTACGGCAACTCGGCCGAGTTCCGGCTTGGGCTTCATCACCTCGGGCTGCCGTACTCGGTCGGCGTCGCAGCGAGTTCCAAGGTGTTCGAGGTTCGCGAGGTGGTCAACCGCGGCGGTCAGGCCATCGACCTGCGCAAGCTTGCTTCGAAGCTCGACGCGAAGGGCAAGTTCCAGCGCTTCACCTGGCGCACCGGCACTCGCGACGAGCTGTCCGCTCGCTTCGCGATGCGCCGAGTGGCTCCGTGCGGCGAGCAGGACAACGAGCTCGATGAGCGCTCCACCGTCTGGCTCCTCATCGAGTGGCGCGACGGCGAGGCGGACCCGGCCAACTACTACTTCTCGTCGCTGCCGCCCGACACGACGCTCGACAACCTCGTGCGCATCACGACTCAGCGCTGGCGCACCGAGCGCGCGTACGAGGACTTGAAGGGCGAGCTCGGCCTCGACCACTTCGAAGGTCGAAGCTTCCGCGGGTGGCACCACCACATAAGCGTCGTGCTCTGCTGCTACGCCTTCGTGGTGGCTGAACGCCATCGCGTTTTTCCCCTCTCGACCAGAAGGCCCAGTCGAGCCCGTTCGCTCCGAGGCGCGGCCTGAGCGCCACTTCGCAGACTCGTTCATCACCGCCCGCCTCGCCATCGCCCGCGCCACCGCGAGTTGGCTGCCCCGCTGCCCCTTCTGCCACCGCTGCGACGCCCCTCGGCGCCGACGCAGAAGTGCGCCGCACCAAGCCCCGACCGGGGGTAACTCGTGAACGGCCCGCGCGTCATCGTCTCGTCCTCATGCATCGCCGCCGTGCTCTTCAACCGCGACGAGCGCGTCCTCATGCTCGAGTTCCGCAACGGACTCGCGTACGAGTACTTCGGCGTGCCCTCCAGTCTCTACGCGGCTCTCGTCCCGGCCGAATCCAAGGGCTCCTTCATCGCTCGCTTCATCCGCGGCCAGTTTGCATTCCGGCGGTTCCGCGGTCAGGCGATCTGACGCAGTAGTGCTTGCTCACCCTGTTCAAGTTCGGTAGAAGGATATCGTAAACCATCCATGTGGTAACCTCGAAGGCGAATGATGACAATGATCAGACAAGTCCGAACGGCAGCCGCGGCCTCGGCGGGGCCCCTCAAGCAGGCCACGCAAGCTGCGCAAGCGCGCCTGCGCAACATGGCCTGCGGAGCGATGCAGCTCAACAATCTGAGCGACTACATCCTCCAGAAACCGCCTGACACGAGCGGCCTGACCCGCGTTCAAGCCGGGAACAACGAAATGTTCATCGACACGAAGTCGAAGACGATGTTCGTGCACGCCGGGCGGGAATGGTGGGCCGGACCAGTGCCGATGACGCTCAACGACGCTCAAAAGGCGAACGTCAAGAGTACAATCACCTTCTGCATGGCTCTCGAGAATCGAGTGACCCCTGGCAGCTCAACGCTGGGTGCCAGTAACCCGAGCGACCATCTCTTGAAGACGGCACCCGACGTCAAAGACCTGACCTCGTTCGACGTCTCCCGAGGTTGGGGCTCGGCGAGGCAAGTGGCCTATGTCGATTTCGAGAACTCGAGATTCTTCGTTCGCGAGCAAACGGCCGGCGGCAAAGCCTCCTGGTTAGGGCCGCTCTGGTTGCGGCCTGTGGGCTCGGTCCCGCGGTAACGACCCACTTGCAGTGCAGTTCTGGCCGACTCCTCGGCGGCCTTCATTCCGGACCACGCTGAACCGAACGCTGGTGGTCACGGGCCCGGGCGTCACGCCCGTCAAGCGCTGGCTTGACGACCAGAACTTCGTGCTTGGTGGTCTGCGGGGCATTGCTACGGGTCGAGGTCTTCAGGTTCACCCACTGCTCGTGGTGATGGCAGTCGGCGGGTTGAACGCGGCGCTCGGCCGGTTCTACTTGCTGGCGGCACAGCTCGCCGTTCCGTTCTACGGCGTGTTGGGAGCCGCGTTGGTGGGCACCGGAGTGGCTCGTGTGACGGTTCTCCCC
>JADCJJ010000329.1 GCA_020247085.1 Myxococcaceae bacterium
CCTTCACGCTGTGTCTCTTCACCATGCTGTGCATCCCGTCGTTCTGCCGCGTCCGCCCGGCCTTGCGACCGGCGAGAATTTCCGGAACGGGACCGGTCAGAGTTTTCGGAACTCACAGTTGGTCGCCGTTTGCGAGCACCACAAGAAATCGCGAGGTTCGCCGTACCCAACATTTAGCGTTTAGCAGAAGCCGTTAAACGCTCTGCGAAACTCTCTCCCGGAAGGACGAGAACGGAGAGCTTCTGCTGTCCCAAGCGCCACCACCGTGCGCCGCAGCATTCTCTGTTCGGGGCCCGCAGAGAGCGTTCCCTCGGGGGAACGAGCCGGCGACCTGTAAAGCAAAGGGGCCGGTGCTCTTCGCAACCGGCCCCTGGTAGCTCCGCGTTGGTCGCTGCTCGCGAACCACTCTCTGCGTCCGATTTCGGGACAGCACAACTTCGTTCGCGCCGGCCAGATCGTCGTAACCCACGGAGACGCTTCAGAATTGATCGGCCAGCTCGATCAAGTTCGCGCCGTCCCGCCACGAATGGGGGCCCCATCGGTCGCTGCGCCAGCTCAGCGCGAGGACTTCACGCAAGGTCGGCTGCCCGTTCACGGAGTTCGGCGACGGTACGTCCAGGACGGTGAGAGGGTGGCTGTCCCTTCTGGAACGCCTGGTTCAGCTCTGCGCCGGGGGAGAACGCGGGGTCCTCCATTGCGCGGAGCAGCAGGCGTTCCTTCGTGGCAGCCGGCTGCTTCTTCAGCCACTCACGCGTCGCTTTGACGTTGAACGAGGAGCTGGCGCTCCCCTCAGCAGCCGCGGCCAGCAGTGAGTCATCCAGACCCAAGAGCCCAGCGAGTGCCTGCAAAGGACCATCGAGGGCTCCAAGGCCCGCGGGCACGGGCGGTTCGACTGCAGCATCGTCAGCGCCGCGGTCGACGCCCGCCAGCCAGCCGAGGTACGCACATCGGAGGTCGCCGCGGAGCAGTTGGCTGCGCAGAGGAACGAGCTCGGCGAACTGCCCGCTGTCGGACGGGTCTTCATCTCGCGGTTCCTCGTCGTCGGCCCAGAACTCCACGATGACGTGCTGGCCGGCCTTCGAGACTTTCGCGCCGTGCCCAGAGAAGTAGGGCTTGAGTTTTGCCACCTCGACGCGACCCGCGGGCACCCGCATCATCATCACGCGCGACCCCCAGTTGGCGAAGTAGTGATGAACGTCGAAGTAGTCGACGAGCAGCTTCCGCGCGTCGGCTTTGAGGTCGCCCCATTGGTATTCGTTCCAGAACCGCGTCGATGAGATCTCGGCGCGCGTCGAGATTTCCCGAAGCTCGCGCTGCTGCTTCAGCGTGAGCGGCCTATCGATCGCCAGGAACTCGTAGCACTGGTACTCGCTCATGGATGCTTGCCCCTTCGGCGCTACCTTAGCTGGTACAGGTAGCGCAGCGCGGCGAGCAGCGATCCGCACGAACTCGGTGTGGTCCGGGTGTGCGAGTTCATTTCGGTCGGTCGCCTTCACCCGAACGTGGCGGTCACCCACCCGCGGATCGCGGCGCAGGCGTCATCGAGTTCGACGCGCGCGCCCCAGAACATCAGGCCGATCGCAGTGTGAGCTGAACGAATCGATTCCCAGCGCGGCCCCGCTCCAGGGTTGAAAGCGGCATCCGCTGCGGATGGCAATCGGGCGATCTGTTTCTGGGCGAGCATCTCGTTCGCCAGCGCGGCGACGTCGGGGAAGTCGGGAAGGGGCGGGAGGCCGTCGATGCCGGCGATCACGCGAGCCGCGTCCTCGAAGTGGCGAACGAACGCAGCCGCGTCGGTCTTCTCGTTCGGGAACCGGCGATTGAGGGCGTCCAGCTTCTCGAGCAAGGTCACCAGTGGATGCACGCAGCGCACCGCCTTCGGCCGGTTGTCTGAGAACGACGCGAGCTGGTCCTGGGCGATCAGGTGCTCATGCACGAAGGAACTCATGGCCCGCGTGACAGCCGGAGTGACGCGCGCGTTGCCGACCTCGAGGAGGACGAAGGGACGCATGACCTTGCCGAGTTGGCCCAGGTGTCGCGCTGGGTAGGTCAACTGCACGTTCGCGTATCGCCAGGACTTGTCGTCGGAGTCGAGGCTCGCCTTCATTCCGCCGATTTCGAGGATCGTGATGAGCTTTTCGAAGTGCGCGCGGCGCTCGGCGGTCGCCTTGGTCCCTTCGCTCTTCCAGTTGGTGACCCGCGGAAGCGCGGCGCTTCCGGGATCCAGCTTCAGGTCGAGGTCTTCGGAGAACCGCTCGATCAACCCGAAGCCCTTCGACAGGGAAGTTCCGCCCTTGAACCAGACCTCCAGCCCGAGTTCGTGGAGCGACCACAGCACGTGCGTGACCCAGTAGTCCTTCTCGACGAGGCCCACCGCCAGCCCTCGGTGCTCGGCGACGATCCGGACCAGGTCGTCGAACTCAGGATCGTCGTGCACGAAGCTCAAGCGTGGCCCGCTTCCATCGCCGCCTCGAGGTGTGCCCTCGTGGCCTTCGTGGCGTAGCGCTCTGCCGTCGCCCGGAGGCGATGGGCATCGAAGCGTCCCGCCGCAAGCGCCCGCTTGAGGGCGGCGGTGAGCACGTCGCGCGAGACGCCGGCCTGCGCAGAGTGCTCGAAGAGGTCGACCACGTACCACTCCGGGGTCGGCGCCGATGGAAAGGCCACCCGGCGGAGCTGAAACCCGCGGCCCCCGAGCGAGAAGCTGCCCGAGCGCTTGGTGTTGTAGACGAGCGGCGTCGCGAACACTGCCGTGGCTCCAAGGCCGAGGGCGTTCCATCGAGCGGGCCCCGTGATGACGAACGGCGCGCCATCGAGAAAGGCGCGGAGCAGGTCGTCGTCGCCCGGGGGGACCGCTCCGAAGCGGCCGCGCTTCGGATGGGCGAAGAGGCCGCGGGCCAGCGGCACAAGCGCTCCTTCCTTCACCAGGCGCTTCGCGAGACGAGGCGGGTTCGCGCTCCATTGAGCGAGGTCCTGCGTGCGGTACACGCGACCGGGTTCCAGGTGGGGGTCGGCAGGCTGGGTCATGACCGTCTCTCGTATCCTGAAGATAAGATACGGTAGCAGCCATAGCAAGACGGCAAGTCATTGAAATGACAATGATATTCAGAGTGCGGAATGTGCGGGCGGTGCCTGCACGATTGGGGTGCCTCAGAGGTGTCGCTCGTGGGCCACCAGCTGCTCGGCATGCCTTCCTGCTCGCTACCGAAGATCGAAGAGGTAGAGCAGGGCGGCCCAGTCGCTGGGCAAGAGCTGCGGCGGTGCCCGAAGCGTCCTGGCGGACCGCACCGCGCACTCGAGGAAGAAGCGCGCGTGGAAGAACGCTTCGAGGATGGGCCGCGTGACTTCGTCCCACCGCTGGTTGTGCTCGAGCTCGAAGGTCTTGCCGGTTCCCTCTCCCACGATCTTCAGGAACCGCGCGTTCAGCTTTCGGTCTGGCGCGAGCGCCTGGACGGCCGCGACCAGCTCGAGCGTCTTGGCCTGGGGCCCGAAGACCTTGCACCGCGCGACCCTGCACGAGACCGCTACGAGCTGGCAATCCTCGCGTGACGAAAGTGGCGGGGCCGGCTTCGCGTTTGGCGCCAGGACGGCTGGGGGCTGAATCCGCAGATGCGTCTGCGGAATCGCTGCGGGAGGGTCGTGCGTCGCCCGGCGCTCGCCGCGAGTCGCCCAGGGAAAGTGCAGACGCGGTCTGCACTTTCTCGTGCTCGAAGGTGGCGTTGGTCGAACCGCCGACAGCGGATCGAGGGGCATGATTCCTGGTTCGGCGCGCGAGCCCATGTTCCCCACGGCGCCGGTACACCCTGTCGCTGCAGGCGAGGGGCCTCGCGAGCTTTCAGGCGCTGACGACATCGGGTCTCCGTGCACGTATGTCACGGCCATGTCTGTCGGTCGGAACGAGCAATGCCCCTGCGGCAGCGGCCTCAAGTACAAGAAGTGCTGCGCCAACAAAGCCCCAATCGGTTACTCGCGTGCAGAGCGGATATCTGCGCGGACAAAGCTGCTCGACTACGTGGCCGACCACCTCGGCCGTGAAGACGACGCCGCGCTTGACCAGTTCTGGGGCCCCCTCGGAGACATCGAGGACGATGATCTCAACGCCAACCCTCACTTCACCGCGGTGAGCGAACAGATCTTCGACGACTGGGCGGTCTTCGACCATGAACTCGAGGCCGGCGACCTGATGGTGGACCGCTTCCTCGCAACGAGGGCGAGCCTCACGACCGGAGAGCGAAACTACCTGGGCATCATGAAGGCCTCATCGCTGCGCCTCTACGAAGTCGAGGACCTCACGCCCGGCGACTCGCTGACGCTGCGAGACCTCATCGAGGGCGACCGCGTCACGGTGCAGGAGAAGGCGGCTTCGCGCAGCCTCCATCGCTTCGACTGGATTGCGACCCGCGTCGTCGCCTCTGGAGCCTCAGGCCGGCCCGAACTCGAGGGTCTGATGCACGTCGCCCCCATGCGCGGCCAGGTGTTCCGAGACCTGCTGCGCGAGAGCCGTGAAGACTTCCTCGAGGAACACCCTGGGAGCGACCTCTCCCGCTTCTACAAGTCCATCGTGCCCGACGTTCATGAGTTGTGGGCGCGCTCGATCGTCGAGCCGGCCATTCCGCAACTCGCCAACACGGACGGCGAGGAGATGGTGATGACGCGAGTGAAATTCGACGTCGTCGACCGCTCGGCGCTCATCTCCGCGCTCGACGCGTCATCGCTGACCCGAGCCCAGGGCGACTCGTGGAGCTGGTCCGGCAAGAACGCGAAGAACGAGGAGGTGTCGTTCGGTCTCATCACGTTGACGTCGGGAGTGCTGCAGCTCGAAGCAAACTCGGTCGGACGGGGCACGCGCGGGCGCGAGCTGATTGAGCAGCTCGTGGGCGCGGCTGTGAAGCACCGCGGGACGACCCACGAGGACATGCAGGTGCTCCTTCGCGACGCGATGAAGGCCGGGCGCCAGGCTCCGGGGCCGGACACCGGCGTACCGCCCGAGGTGCAAGACGCGCTCGTCCTCGACTTCAGCTCGAAGCACTACCGCGAGTGGCTCGACCTGCCCGTGCCGGCCCTGGACGACCTGACTCCGCGGGCTGCTTCCACGAAGCCGTCGATGCGCCCACGGCTCATCGAGCTGCTGAAGGACCTCGATGGCATGTACCAACGCGCGTTGCAGGCGGGTGCACCTGCCTTCGACCCATCGTGGATGTGGGACGAGCTGGGGCTGACCGACGACGCGCCGCACCACCCGCCGCCGCTGGCCTTCGAGCGCCTGCTGAAGGACGTCCCGGGGCTCCGCGCCGCCATTGAGGCGACAGCGGAGCCCGCGCGAGCAGCTGCCGCCGCCGAAGCCGTGCTCTCGGAAGAAGGGGTACGTGTGAATCTCGAGCTGCAACGTGCGCTTCGGGCCGAGCCAGCGGCATCAGCGCTCGCCCCCTGGATGCCGCGCCTGGTGAACTTCGAGCTCCACCGGCGCAAGGCGTTTTGGGTCGACGAGGCACTCGCCTTCATGCTCGCGAGCACCGACCTCGACGTGCGCGCCGACGAGCTGCGCGCGCCCTTCGCGTCTTTCGCGCTCGCTTTCACCGACAGGCACGTCCTCTCGATGGGCGAGCGACTGCTGTCGCGGCGAGAAGCCTGCCCGTTGAAGGGCCGCTACCTGCGGGCGGTGACTGTGTTCGTGACGGAGTTCGGTCGAGGAAACGAGAGACGACTCGACGTGTGCTTCGCCTTCGATGCACTGGGCGCCGACCTGCCCGCAATGGAGGAACACTCCGTTCCGCTGAACGGTGACGAGGCGCTGGAGGACTGGCTGAACGCAGAAGCGCCGCTCGCGGTCGACGACGCCGTGGCCCAGACGAACCCACTCCGTGGCCTGCTGCAGGTCGTCTTGAACTCGGTGCTCTATGCCTCCAGCGCCGGCGTCGAGAGCGAGCTTCGGGCACCACCATCGAAGACGGCCGAGAAGCCGCGACTCCGAGGTGGGGCGCCCGTCGTCTTCAGCTCCGACCAGGTCTTCTTTCTGCCCGGCGCCATCGAGATTTCGCAGGTGCGGAACCTTCAGCAACTTGACAGGCACTCGGAGGGGCGCCAGGTGCTGCGGCGCTTCATGGTGCGCGGGCACTGGCGGCGCCCGCGTTCAGGCGCGAAGGAGCAGAAGCTCAGCTGGGTTCGCCCTCACTGGAAGGGGCCCGACATGGCCACCATCATCGAGCGCACCTACAAGCTGAAGCCCTGAGGCACCCGAAGCAGGCACATCGAGGTCGTCGACGCTGGGCGGGAATCGGCCTCCTGGGTGGGCTCCTGCATCAGTCCTAGGTGCCGTCCCTTCTCATCGGACGGTCGCTGCGAGCGACGACGAGCGCGCACAGGTGAGCGGAAGTAGGCCGAGAATCCGCCGGCCTCGTGTCCCATTCGGCCCTTCGATTTCGCGTTTCATACACATGAACGCGAGTCGATCTCCCTCGAACCCCATTGGAGTTGCTTCGGCTGGCGCGGGTGCCGCTCAGGCGTCCCCTGCCTGGCTCGAACCGGGCTTTGCCTCGGACATGGACCAGACCTCCTTCCGTCGGAAGCGTAAGCGCGACCTCTCACTCTCGGTTACAGGCCTCGTGCCGCTGCCCGACGTAGTCCCTGCCTGGGAGCGAACGTTGATCGAGCGGGCTGTGGCCGAAGCCCTCGACGGCCCCGCGCCGAAGGAGGCTCTCGATGCGCACCCACGTTGAGCGAAGCACCTGGGTGGCGTACGCGAGGGTCTCGACGGCGGAACAGGCCGAGAAGGACCTCTCGCTGCCTGCGCAGTGCAAGGCGATCGCCGAGTTCGCCGTGCGGCACGGCGCGCTCATCGAGCAGGAGTACGTCGAGGCGGGCGCGTCCGGCACCGACGCGAACCGGCCTGTGTTCAACCGCTTGCTCGGTGACGCGCTCAAGCCGACGAGCACCATCGGCACGATCGTCGTTCACCACACGTCACGATTCACCCGCGATGCGACCCACGCGCGCGTCGTGAAGACCAAACTCAGAAAGGCAGGTGTCCGCGTGCTCTTCGTTCTGCAGGATTTCGCCGATGATCCGATGGGGACGTTGATGGAAGGGCTGTTCGAGTGCATCGACCAGTACGAGTCGGAGCTGAACGGGCTGAGGACCTCCGCGGCGATGCGCGAGGCGGTGAAGCAGGGCTTCTGGCCCGGGGCGCGCGCGCCGTTCGGCTACCGAAGCGTCCCGGTCGAGGTCAGGCCCGGGCTCGTGCGTCACCGGCTCGAGGTCGAGTCGACGGAGGCCACACTCGTGCGCGAGGCGTTCACCCTCTACATCGCCGGGAGCGGCGCGAAGTCGGTGGCGCGGACGCTCAACCAGCGAGGGCTTCGAACGCGGGCGGGGGAACTGTGGTCGAAGAGCAGGGTGACGCTGCTTCTCGGAGAAGAGGCGCTGACCGGCACCGTGCACTGGGGCATGCGGAAGGACGGCTTGCCGCGGCCACGGGCGGAGTGGCTCTCCATGGCGGTCCCGCAGATCATCGACGCGGAGACATGGGCGCTGGTGCAGAAGCTCCGACGGGAGCGTGAGCCAGCGCGCTCACCAGGCCGCGCGCCCTCGCAGCCGAAGTTACTCAAGGGGCTCGCGTGGTGCGGTGCCTGCGGCGCGAGCTACCAGTACGAGACGAGCGGCAAGCGGGTGGTCGACGGGCAGTACACCTACGGCTACTACAACTGCCGGAACCTGCTGCGCGTCGGCAAAGAGGCGTGCCCGGGACTCAGGATTCCGCTCAAGACGCTCGACGACGCGGTGCTCGACGCGATCGAGCGGGTGGTCTGCACGGAGCCAAGGGCTCGCGCTCTCCGGCACGATGCCCCGATCGATGCGGTGCTGAAGGAGTGGCGTCGGCTCCTGCGCCGCGACGACATCGCCCGGGCCTACGTTCAGCACCTGATCGACCGCATCATCGTGCACCACGACGGGCGCATCGTGATCACCCCGAAGGCCGGTGGGAGAAACGAGGCGGAGGCCTGAAAGCAGAAAAACCGCAGTCCCTCTCGGGACCTGCGGTTTCTCCCACTACCGAAAAGCTCTGCTCCGCGTAGGGCGCTACTTGCGAACTCGGATTTTAGCCTAAACAGAGAGTGGCGAACTCCTAAGCCCTCGCCACCGCTGAGGAACCCCCCAGAATCATGAAAGTGGGTACCCCATAGGTCGCTGGCAACTCACACGCGCTCGTACCCAATGAAGAGCTCGTGCAGCCTGACGAACGTGCGGACCCAGAGCCACAGAGGAATCGCACGACCGAGGAGGGACGGGTTCGGCGCTGGGTCGCGCCAGAGGTCCGAACTTATCGCCTCCTCGACAAGTTGGTCGTCGAGCGCGTCCTCTAGCGCTGTGCCGGTGATCCCAGCCGCCTTCAGTGACTTCAGGCAACTGGCATCGAGCGTAGGGAAGTTCGCTAGGCCGTCGTAGTCGGCGCCTGCGCCGGCCGGCCCAGTCGCCTGCAGCCCTTTGAGCCAAGCAGTCAGCACTCGCCGGACGAATCCACGGGCCTTTGCGACTTCTCGGCGTTCGGCCCAGCCAGCCACACTTTCGAATCCGACAAGATCGATGAGTTGAGACTTCAATCGTTCGAGCTCTTCAGTGCGTTCTGGCCCCGGCGGATACCAATTCTTGCCCTGCTCCTTACCCAGAAAGCCGACCACGGATTCGATCGTCCGCTCGCGAAGGAAGATCTCGTTCAGGCGCTCGACAGCTGGCGCCTGGATGAAGATCTCGTCGCCCACAGTCCGTGCAATCCGGATCTTCAAGAGCAGAGGGAAAAGTCGGAGGCCTGCAGACAGTGCCGTTGTCCCAAGAGATTCAAGAGCAATGGGAGGCTCCGTGTGACCGGCATGGCTGTGCGAGTTGCGAGCGGCCCAGAGCCGTTCGACGAACGCGTTGATGCCCGCGAGCGTCTCGGGGCGAACTCCCGGTACGGCGAGTTCAACGCCGATCGCGGCAGCCAGGCGCTCTGAGCGCATAAGCTTGGGCGTGGACGAACCGAGCAGCACGTGAAGCGCCCGCCGAAGCCGGTGCAGTAGCCCGCCTTCGCTCGGCGGAGCACGCGGAGGCGTGCTTGGAAGCAGAAAGGCTTCAAACCCGGTCCACAGGGCCTCGATGTCGTTGCCGAGCGACGTGAAGTACGGCGTCTCGAAGCGCACCTCATGAAGTTGCCCGAGTGCACGGAGCACAGCATTCTCGGGACCCTTCAATAGTTCTGCCTCAACGAATGCCGTCACCGCTTTCGGAATGTCTGGCCGGAGCGTGATCGGAAAGACGTACGGGCTCGGTCGGACCCGGTCGACCTGCGGGTCTGTGTGATTTGTCGAGAACTTGCTGACGCGGCGAAAGCCATCGGCTGGGGTCGCATCATTCGGCACGCTCCAGACTTCAAAGAGCCATGGATCTGCGCTTGGTGTCTGGTCGAGCCACGCGAGGGTCGACAGGGCTGTGATCGCGTCACGGAACTCTTCGCGTGTCGGCTGGGCGCCACCCTTGCGGGTTAGGACCGAACCGGCGGCTGCGACAGGCTCGTCAGACCTACTTCTGTACATCTCCATGAACCAGGTCAGGTCGAGGCCTGTTTCTCGTTCCCAGTCTGTCTTTGTATTCGCCCACAGTCGCCACGGGCCAAGTTCGATTGGCCTCTGAACCCTCACGTATGGAACGGCGGCAAACGCGATTGTGGGCGCAGGCGGGCTTGAAGTCGGAGGTGTCACCGTCACACCTCGACGTGGGCTTCGATCGGGAGTTCTACAAGCGGTTTGATCGCCGCGTAGACACCGGGGCCGAAGATGGAAACCACGAGAGAGAAGTTCAGCTCCCACAGCTTCAGAGCTCGCCGCTGCTCCCACCACCCCAAGACGGGAACGACCGCGATCAACTTGTCTCCGGCGAGCGCGGACATCTTTCCACTCCATCGATCGCTCTGAACCGTCCCTCTGCCGCGCCGCTGCGGGCCGATCTCCCACTTGAAGGAGTTGGTCTTGGGGCGAGGGAGCCGCTTCCCGTTCTCGTCGACCAGGCGTTTGAGCGGATTCACCCGCTCAAGGAACTGCTGCTCGCTCTCTTGCGGTCCCTGCATGTCCCACTTGAGGTCAAGGCCGTGGAAGACCGACCGACCGAACTTGTTGGGCTCCGCGAAGTACGAGAGCGTGACCCTCAAATCTACGTTCGGGTCCTCGAGCGAAATGAGCGTCGAGGGAATCGGCACTCGGTAGATCTTGGCCTTGCGCCGGGTCTTGGATTCGGTGGCCTTCGAGGTCGGTCGCTTGGGCGCCTCCTTCTTCGGCTCCTCCTCGATGACCGCATTCGGCATCACGTCCTCAACGACAACGGTCGCAACACCGTGCGCGCACTCCGATGCGATTCGTTCGTCGGGGACGCCGTACCCGCAGGCCTGAAGGCGATCGTTGATTCCCTCGAACTGCTCCTTCATCGTCGGAGTCCAGCTCGCCGAATGCACGATCAGGGCTCGCACGCTCTCGGGCTTGAGTTTGGGCTCTGAAGCCCAAATCCGTGCTGCCAAGTGCGAGGCGCGTGCCGTGGCCTCGCTCGTCATGTTGAGGGTGGTCAAAGCGCGACCGGCAATCAGCGTCCGCTGTGTCGTGAGCGCCGACAGCGTGTCGACGGCAGAGTCATAGAGCGCTCCGGCGACGGCGAGGTTGCCTCCCTCCATGACGACGTCGGGCTTGATGGCCCAGTCACCACCTGGACCGACACTCGTGAATGGAGAGATCCCGCCCCTCTTCTGCGCCACCACTCCGTACTCTGCGTAATTCGCTCCATGCGGCAGAGCGATTCGCTCGGTGTACGCCCCCACGGTGACGGCGTTCGTTGCCTGTGCTGGCTCGTGGATTTTCTCGGAGAGTTGGAGCTGCGGGTGCTGGTCCGCAAGCACCAGGTACTGTGTCTCTCGGGCGTTGCCAGCGGACACCATCATGAGGCGACCGCTGCCATCGGCATAGGCGACTTGGTCGACCGCGTGGCCCCACAGCGTCGGGACCGGCTCGGTAAAGGGAGCCTCCTGCATGCTGCGCGTCACAGCCAGCGCGAACACTCGGTTTCGGGGTGATGGATCGGCCAGTTCAGCAGCGCGCACGGCGCCGAGCGTCAGTACGGGCCATTTCTCGTCGTTCGCCTTCGTCGCGGTGCCAACTAAGGGGCGCACCAGGATCCGACTGCTCTGCACCCAGTGCGACGCAGTCGCGCTTCCTCGTTCGAGCGAGGCCCCGAGGTCTGGATAGAGCGCGATTCCGGCCATCTGCGTTCCGTGGCCGTGCGTGTCTTCAACCGTCGGAATCTCGGGACCGGCAACCGTCGGGGTCAGCATGGCCGGCTTGAGAAGCGGATGCTCAGTCGCAATCCCGGTGTCGAGGACAACAACGGACGGCGCATCGTTTGGGGGCGGCGTGAGCTGAAAGGACTTCAGGTCGCGCGCGTACACAGCGTCAGCGAGCTTGAGGTCGCGGATCGCAGGAGGCGCGAGATCAACTTCGTAGATGCAGTCGGTAGTCGCGCGCAGTCCCTCGAGCTGGCGAGAAGTCAGCTGCACGAAGAAGTAGACCTGCTCCGGGCCGATGAGTTCGTCGAGTTGTTGCCCGGCTCCTACTACGTGGAGTTGCCGCGCGATCTGGCTGCGGCTGCTTACGGTGTCCGGTTCCGGTCGCCGATAGCCACCTCGGCAGGCGATTTCGAACCAGTAGGATCGGTCCTCCGCGAGAGAGTCACTACGAAGTCGTGAGGCCGACACGTCTTCCAAGATTGCAAGCCCGAGGCTTTCGACCGGCGCAACGGCGTTCTCGGCAGCGCGTGCCATCACTGGCGCTCCACCCTCGTCGAGTTTGGGAGTGCCGTCCTTCTTGGTCTTTGCGACGACCTGGGCGTCGTCGGCGTACGCCGCCAACTTCTCTCGGAGGTAGCCCATGTCGGCGCTCGCAACGTCCAGGAGCACCACGCCGGTGTCTGGAACGACGCCGATCAGCCACGCATCGGTCGCATCATCCAACTGCTCCTTCGCGAGCTTCGAGCCCGGTGCGGGGCGAACAGCGATGATCTCGCGGGTCGCGAGTTCGTCGCGAGCGGCGCGGGTCTTCACCGCCTCACGAATTCCATCAAGCTGTTTGAGGAGTCTCGCGCTGTGGCTCTTTGGATCAAGCGACGGCAGGCGCGGTGCTGGACCCGGGCGCTGCGGGGCCTGGTACGTTTCCACCATCGTCACGCGTCCGCGAAGCAGCGGGAGCCGATCGGGCATCGCTCAGCCCCTGGCCGGCAGCTCGCGACGCTTCAAATCCTCCAAAGCGGCGACGACATCGGCCTCGGACACGGCATCACGATTGTCGAGGGCCATCGTCCGCACCGCATCGTCGCAGGCACGCGCGACGTCAGCGAAGCTCCATCCGTCGGCGAACGCCGCAAAGCGATCGGCCTGTTCGTCGAGGAGGCCTACCGCCGAAAGCCTGAGGCGCAGCAACGCGGCGAGCTGGTCAAGAGAGGGCTTGTCGAATGGCACGATTACATCGAACCGGCGGAACACCGCCCTGTCGAGCAGTTCAACGTGGTTCGTCGCGGCAACCATGATGCTGCCGCTGACGTCAGCATCGACCAGTTGCAGGAACGACGTCACCACGCGGTTCATCTCGCCCACGTCCTGGGAATCCCCACGCGCCTTCGCTACCGAGTCGAACTCGTCGAACAGGTAGACACCTGGCCGCCGCGGCATCTCGGCGAAGATGGCGCGCAATTGGACTGCCGTCGCGCCTAGGAACCGAGAGAACAGCGCGTCGAACCTGACGGTCATCAGAGGCAGACCCATCTCGCCCGCGAGAACCGCAGCGGCGAGGGTCTTTCCGCAGCCAGGTGCCCCATGGAAGAGCAGGCGACGGCGCGCCGATACGCCAAAGCGCTCAAGTCGGCCGCGCGATCGGTTCTCGGAGATCAACCGAAGGATGAGGTCCCTCACCTCGGGTCGGAGAACGATGTCTCGCAACCTCTCGTCGCGGTGTCCCCCCTCGAGGAGGTCAGCGAGGTCCCCGCGTGGAGCCGCGATGTCGACGACCGCGTCGGCCTTTCGAGCATTCGACAACGGCAGCTTCGCGATAATCGCGCGGATCTCGTCGGCGACGCGCGCGTGACCGGCTGAGCTCTCCGCCGCAGCAAGCTGCAGCGCCGCCTTGCGGAACGACGACTCGTCGCCGGCTGCGTGCGATTGGAGGAGCATCTTGAGGATCTCAGCCTTCATAGAGGTGCCTCTGCCAGATCCTTAGGGAGTTCGCGAGGATAGCCGACCGCCCGTTGAGAACGCCTGTGACCAAAGCCTAAGCGGACTGGGGCAGCGGGGACAGTTCGAGGACCGAGAAAGAAGCCAGGACAGCGCGTTGGCGGCGCTCAGCCCTCGAGCGCGGTCGACTCGACGATCCGCTGGAACTCGGTCAGGAACTCGCGCCGGTTCTGCGACAGGTAGCGAACGACCCGCCCGTTGTCGATCAGCGGACGCAAATACCCGCGGGCGATGGTGAGCGCCATCACCTGCTCGTTGTAGGTCTCGTCGAGCACCCGGAAGTCCTTCTCCTGCACGCGAGTCTCGTGCTCGAGGCGGGCGAGGTCCTCGGGCTTCACGCCGGGGATCTTCTTCGGGTCCTCAGGGTCGACCAGCTGGTCCTTGCCGGTCGTCATCACCAACGCACGCGCGTAGGTGGCTGTGTAGTTGCCGGCGGCGACCATGATCTCGGCCATCTCCATCTGCCGGAGGGGCTTCACCTTCTTGAGGAGCGTGAACGTCCCGTGCGCGACGTGCTTGTCGCGAAGCAGCTCGACCGCCTCGCGGCAGACGCCCTGAAGCAGGTGCCGGTTGCCGCGCACGGTCTGGGGACTCAGGTTGAGGGCTTTCGCGATGCGCTCCTCTGAGACGCCCGCGTCGAGCGCCTTGAGGATCATCCTGTTCGCCTGGACCGGCGCGATGCGGTTCACCTTCTGGTTGTAGGTGTAGCCTTCATCCTGCTTCGCGATGAGGCACAGGACCTCGGTGATGCCGAGCTCGCGCAGCGCCTCGACGCGAACGTGACCGTCCAGCAGCAGAAACTTGCCGCCCTTCTGCGGGAACACGCTGAGGGGTTCGACGATCCCGACCTCTCGCACCGACGCAAGCAGCGCGCGGTACTTGGCCGAGTTCCTCAGCTTCTCGCCGCCGCCCCTCGTGGGGAGCAGCTTGTCGAGCGGCACCACCGTCCCCTCGAATTCGAACGCGGCCTTTAGGCTTGATGGCGTCATTTCTGGATCATCTCGCTGAGGTACCTCGGGAGTTTGTCGAGCTTCTCGGCCTGGAGCAGCGCAACGAAGGCTGCGTCCTTCATCAGGTCCTTGAGCGCCGAGACCACGAACCGGAGCTGCTGCTCGCAGAGCCGCGCCTTTTTCACGAGAACCTCCTGCTTTCGTGTCTCCTTGCGGAGGGTCCGGACCAGGTCGTGAGACGACGTCGCCCTCGAAGTTCTTGAGCCGCCACGCAGGTTCTTCCCTCTGGCGCGGCGTTCCTCGACGAGCCGGCGCACTTTGAGCAGTGACTTTCCGCGCAGCTCGCCGCTGTCGTACGCCTCCTGCATGCTCTTCTGCATCGTCGCGTCGTCGGTGGCCGTGATCTCGATCGCCGTACTGATCGGGAGATCCCCACGCTCGACCGCTGAGATGAGCCGCTCCTCACCGTTCTCAACGAGTCGGACAAGCTGGCCGACGTAGGTCTCGCTCACGCCGACGAGCGTGGCGATCTCCGCGTTGCTGTGCCCGCGCTCCTTGAGCCTGGTGAGGTCACGCGCCATCTCGACGCCAGAGCGGCTCCGTCGCGTCAGGTTCTCGACGAGGCTGCGGAGCAAGCGGTCCTCGAGCGCGATCTCGACCACGATCGCCGGGATTTCGGTCGCTCCATACGCGAGGAACGCCTCGAGCCGGCCCTGGCCGCACACCAGGTCGAACCCGTCATCTCCTTCGCGACGGCTGACAGTGATCGGCTTCTTCAGCCCGACCTTCGAGATGTTCTCGGCGATGTCTCGAAACTTCGTCTTGTTTCGGCTCCGTGCGTTGAGCACGTGAATCTTGTCGACCGGAACCAGCTGAACCGCGGCCGTCATGCCGCCACCCCGGCACGAACCGTCTGCGCCATCCCGTACACGTAGTCGAGCGAGTCGAAGCGGTACCCGTCGAGGAAAATGCCGTTGTCCTCCTTGATCCGCAGGCGCGTGCTCGTCACGTCGAGAGACGGAAGCACGTAGTAGTCGAGCGGGGCGCGGTTGGGCGCATCCATGCGCACGGCGATGGTCAGGTCGGGCTGCAGGCCTTCCTCGAGGCGAACCGTCCACCGCATCGCATCCGTCAACGTCGTCTGGCAGCGAGCGATAACCACCGAGATGACCAACATGCCGTTGACGGTGATGAGCTCGGTCTCTGGGTCGCGCTCGATCGCGCCGCCCTGTGCCTCCAGCGATGCTGCCACCTGCGCGACGATCTCCGGGTGGAGCTGACGCAGCCGCTGGTTAGTCTCCAGGAAAGCGAGGTCGCGGTCAGGCGCGTAGTCGATGAGCTGGTAGGCGCGCGCGAGACTGCCGAACCGGTGCCGGTACGTGGCGCTCGACGGCATGCCCTCGGCCTCGTCGATGATCAGGCCGCTCAAGGCGCCACGATGGTTGGCGAGGGCTCGGAGCTTCTCGAGCAGCTCGGAGTCGGTGGCTCGCTTGTGTCGCTCGACGATGATCGCCTGCGCGGCCACGAAGTCGGCGACATCAACGATCGCCTCGAAGGCGCCATCGCGCCGCACCCACATGTCCGGCGGGTTGTGCACTCGCTTCTTCTTCAGCTTGAACGAGACGCGGTTGTAGACGTTGTTGCCGATGTACTTCTCGTTGGTGAGGACCTGCTGGACCATCCCACGAGTCCAGGTGCGGCCGGCCTCGGCGAGGATCCCCGAGCGGTTCAGCTCGTCCGCGATCGCTCCCTCGGAGCGCCCCTCGTGCACGAAGAGGCGGTAGATGCGGCGAACGACGGCGCGCTCCTCAGTCGGGCCCGGCACCAAGACGACGCGATCGGTCTGCAGGCTCTTCTGTTCGAGCGGCCGGAGCTCCGTCTTCGGCTTTCCTGCTTGGTCGATCAGTAGCCGACGCAGCCCGAAGCCAGCGGCGCCTCCCTGGCGGAACCCGAGCTCCACGAGCTTGCACTGACCCTTGAAGACCTTGGCTGAGAGTTCGCGGCTGTACTCGCCGGCCATGGCTCGCTTCACGCCTTTGACGATGGTCGACACGGGGCTGCCGTCGTTCTCGAATTGCTCGGCGCAGTACTGGACGTTGATGCCGGCGCGCTTGCAGATGTACTCGTAGTAGGCGCTCTCATCGGCGTCCTGGAATCGACCCCAGCGGCTTACGTCGTAGACGAGGATCGCCTTGAAGTCGGCGGCTCCGCTCTGGACGACGTCGATCAGATCCTTCAGTCCGTTCCGGCCATCGATGCGGAGACCGCTCTTGCCGGAGTCGGTGAAGGTTCTGACGATCTCCAAGCCTCTCCTCGTTGCGTACTCGCG
This sequence comes from Myxococcaceae bacterium, assembly GCA_020247085.1. Classification (GTDB taxonomy): domain Bacteria; phylum Myxococcota; class Myxococcia; order Myxococcales; family Myxococcaceae; genus Xiheimicrobium; species Xiheimicrobium aquaticum. The sequence continues at coordinate 16,568 of JADCJJ010000329.1, forward strand.
TAGGACATCGGCCTGGTTCTCCGTCGAGTACTGCTGGTGCTCGGTGGACATGCGAACGTACTGCGCCGCCCGAACTCGATCGTCGCTCATGATCGGAACTCCCTCCGCGTCTGGTGACCGAATGATCACGCTGACTTGAGCGGCGACCGTAGAGAGGCGTGCGTGGCGGCACCATGACCTGCGAGGTCCTGCGAACGTCGATCTCATGACCTCCCAGGTCATGTCGGCGCCAGCACGACCTTCTGGATCAAGTTGAGGGCCTCAACTTGTCCTGGGCGAATGAGCGCCATCGAGGAACGACTTGGGCAGAAGATCGCGAGACTGAGGAAGGCGGCCGGCCGCACCCAGGCCGAGTTGGCCGAGCGGGTTGGTCTTCAACCTGAACACATCAGTCGCGTGGAGAACGGCAAGCGAGGCGTGTCCATCGAGGCGGCCGCGAACATCGCTGAGGTCCTCGGCATTGAGCTCCACGAACTCTGCCGCCTTCACGAGAGAGACGACCCCAGGCTTGACGCGCTCGACCGGCTCCTGTGGTTCGGATCGCAGCTGACGGCCCCAGAAGTCGAGCTGATCATGGCCATCGGAGCCTCGGCCTTGGAACACACCAGAAGGGTGACGGGCTCGCGGTAGTTGAAGTTGAGGCGTTGAGGCTGCGCGCGACGCGTCAGCTTCGTTCTATGCTCACGTCAGCGTCTGCATCTATGTCCGCGCCCACCACGATCTTCATGGACGAGTGCGGGTACACGGGAGAGGACCTCCTCAACCCCGACCAGCCAGTGTTTGTGCTCGGGACGCTCAACTTTTCCGAAGAGGAGGCGGTTGCCCTCAAGAACCGTTTTTTCAGCGACATCCAAGCAGCGGAACTCAAACACGCATCGATGCCCAAGCGGTCAGCCCAGCGCCGCATGGTGACCAACTTCCTGCGTCACCTCGCAGTCGATCAGCCCGGCCGTGCGCTTGCCTACATCGCGAACAAGAAGTTCACCCTGGTCTGCTGGCTTGTTGACTCACTCGTCGAGACGCCGATGCACGAGCGCGGGTTCAACCTCTACGAACGCGGCGGGAATATCGCCCTCGCCAATCTGATCCACGCGGCGCTCCCGTTCATGAACGGCGATGAACTTCTTCGCAGGTTCCAGAAGCTCATCCGCGAGAAGTCCGCGGACGCCTATGTCTCGCTGTTCCGCTTCCTCGCGGAGGAACAACGAAAGGCGCCTGCCGAGATCGGCGAACTGCTCTCCCTCATTGGCACCTTCGACCACGTGTACGGCTCAAGGGCGCTGGAGGAGGTCCAAGGGTTCAGTCTGACGTTTGGTGTCTCGGCGGCACTGGAACTCATGGCGAGTTGGCGGGCTGTGACGCCTGGCGAGATGGTGCTCGTACATGACCGATCTTCTGAGATGCGCAAAGCGAGTGAACTCTGGAGCCTGGTGGTCGACCCTTCGGTGGCGCCGGCGGTCGTGGGCTACGATCGGCGCAAGACGCAGTTCCCCATCGCGGTGAAGGAGACCCGGTTTGAGGACTCGAAGTCCTTTGCCGGGCTTCAGCTCGCAGACGTGTTCGCGGGAGCCATGACCTATTGGGCCCGGTTCGCGTCGGACCCCGCCCACGAATATGGGAAGGCACTGAGGGAAGTTGTCCCGATGGAGTTCATCTGTGACGGCCTTGTTCCATCGGACGCCGTGACACCAGAGGAGCTCGGCACCGATTCCGTGAATGCTGGCGATCCTATCGAACACACTATGAGCATTCTCCTCGGAGGCGGAGGGCGGTCGAAGGGGTAGCTGGCGACCGCGCGAGCGCCGAGTGATGGGTTGCATCGAATGGCCGTTCTCAAGTGGAAGCGGCTGTTTCTCGCCGCCGTTCATCAAGAACTGCTGGAGCTTCGCTCGCCAGTTCCAGGTAGCGGCAGAACCCGTTCGCGAGCCGCATCTGATCCGGTGTTCTGCAGTCGGGCTCAAAGAGCTTCGGGTTGCCGACAAGGATACAGACGCACTTCGCTCGAGAGGTCGCGACGTTCAATCTGTGGCGACTGAAGAGGAACTCCATGCCGTGCGGGGCGTCCTCGGCGTTCGATGTGGCGGTCGAGAAGATCACCACGGGCGCCTCCTGCCCCTGAAACTTGTCGACAGTGCCGACCCTTGCCTTGGGAAGGCGGCTGGCGATCTCCGAGACCTGGGCGTTGTAGGGCGCGACGATCAGGATGTCGTCCAGGGCCAGCGCCTTCGTCTCACCATGTCGATTCGTCCAGGTCGTGCCGCCCTGAAGGAGGTCGCGAACAATCGCCGCCACCCGGTCAGCCTCCTCCGACGAAGAGTTCACGTTGCCTTCGTGCTCAACCGGAACGAAGAACAGGCCCGCGCCGGCGAACTCGCTCTGGCCGACGAGTTGCTGCGCTTCGAGCCCAGTTACGGGTCGCAGCTTCCCCTCGTAGAAGAGGTCCGAGGTGAAACGGCAGATCGACGGATGCAGCCTCCAGGTGTCGCCGAGGAAGAGACCGCGCTCCTCGGGAATCGTGTCCCGGCCGTCGAGGAGATGTTCGAGTGCCGACAGCTCGGAGCCCTCGGGATGGCTTGCCTTCTGAGGTTGCTCGAGTTGCTGAGGGTCTCCGAGCAGGACGAGGCTCTTCGCCGCCTGGGCGCACGCCAGAACGTTCGCGAGCGACATCTGCCCTGCCTCGTCGACGACGAGGACATCGATCGCCTGGGCGACGTCCTCCTTGGCCCAGACCCAGGCGGTTCCTCCGACGACGTCATAGTTCCGCTGTTTGATCTTCGTGATCGCGCTCGTGGAGTCGGTCTCTTCGTAGATGCGAAAAGGAACCTTCTTCGACTTCTCGGTCACGCGATGCATGCAGCGAACGGGAAGACCGACCTCGGCACCAGCTCTCACGACTTCGTCGAGGAGGTTCCGAATGACCTTGTGGCTCACGGCCGTGACGCCCACCTTCTTCCCGGCCCGGACGAGGTCGACGATCATGCGCGCGCCGGTGAATGTCTTGCCGGCTCCCGGTGGGCCCTGGATCGCAAGAGTTCCATGGTCGAGAGCAAGTACCGCTCGCCGTGCCGAAGCGACCGTCGACTCGCCCGGTACGTGGAGGTCGACTCCAGCAGCGAGCCGAGGATTCCGACGCAACAGCAGGTCCCGCGCTGCGCGGTGCGGACCAACGGCGTCGATGCCGTTGTCCTTCACCCATTCGCCGAGGCGAAGGAGCGCCTCCACCGCGTCAGGGTTGCTGACCCTGTCGTGGCGAAACAGCGCGGTGGGGTGGTGCTCGGCGCGTGCCGTGCCCTTCCTCAGGTCGATCGTTCGATGCTCGAGGTCTATCGCTTCCACACGAGCAACCGGTGAAAGCTTCTCCGAGCCCGGTTCGAAAAGGTCGTCTGGCTCGTCGATCTCGGTGTCCTGTGGTGGGAATCGGTAGCGGTCGACGACGACGCCGCGCTTCGTGATCTCCACCCGTCGCTCGAACGTCAGCCCCGAAATCCCGGCGCGCTCATCCAACAGCTCGTCTGCCAACATCTGGTGAAGGCGGAAGAACTCCCACCAGTCGACCTTGTCCTCGCGTCGATGCCACTCAAGCAGTTGGGCGAGAATCCACTGCGCCTGTTGATCGGCTGTACGCTCAACGGGGAGCGGGGCGCACAGCGCCGTCGATACCGCCCGAATTCGAGCCAAGCGTCCTTCGAGCTTCTCGTTCGGCGCGGGTTGCGGAGCCGGCGGCCGCGGGACGGGCTTGCCATGAGTCTTCTCCGCCTCAAGGCGCAACTTCTCGAGCCAGTCGCGGAGCTCAAGGGCCGACACACAATCGTCCCGATTGTAGCCCTGCACTGCGTCACGGATTTCGTCGGTGAGCGCTCCGGCCGCCTTCGTCGCGAGCGCGTATTCGACCGCCCGCAAGTGTTGGGAGACCTTTCGAAGGTCTACCTGGCGAACGAGGCCGTAGAGCGGCTCGAGCTTTTTGATCGAGTAGCTGTCCACGCCGGCGCGCAAGGCCCGCCGCACCACCGAGTAGAGGTCGACGAAGACCTCCTCGCGCAGCAGCACGTCGAGTTCATCGGCGCGCGTCGCATGCCGACCCATCAGCCGCTTCATCGAAGTTGGCTCGTACGGTGCGTAGTGGAACACGTGCATCGAGGGGTCGAGCTTGCGGCGCTCCATGACCAGGTCGATGAACCTCTCGAATGCGAGCTTCTCCTCGCCTGGTGAAAGCGCCCAGATCGCCTCGTACTTCACCTCGCCCTGAGGCTCGCGGTAGGCGAAGCCGAAGAGGTAGTCGATGCCACCGCCCTCGGCCTGGCGGTCGCCTTCGAGATCGAGGAACACATCGAGAGGGGAGGGCGCCGGCAGGGCAGCCAGCCCATGTTCCGCTTCAACCGCAAGCAGCTCGTACCCAGGGCGTCCCGCAACGCGAGCCTCGAGCTGCATTCGGGCCTGCTCGCGCGAGCGCACCATCGCCTCGACGCTTCCTCGACTCGGCGTCTTCGTCAGCGGCAGTGGCAGTGTCGCGAGGCCGGCGAGCGTGGTGAGACCCCACGAGCGGAGCTCCTTGCGCTGTGACTTGGTGATGCCGGCAACGAGGGCGACGTAGTCGTCGTTCCTCCACCGCGTCAGGCAGCCGGAGTACCAGTTGCACATGTCACAATGCGCGACCGGGTCCGGATAGGGGGCCGCAGTCTCGACCGATGACGGAAGAGCGGTCAGCACCTCGGCCGAAAACTGCCGCCGCACGAGGCGGAAGTACGCGCGGAACTCCTCGAATCGGTAGGCCTCTGGGATGAAGCCGGTTTCTGGGACGACGACTCGCAGCACCTCAGGCGCGTTAGATCGGAAGAGCG
>JADCJJ010000033.1 GCA_020247085.1 Myxococcaceae bacterium
CGACGCAGGTGAGCATGCCGAGGCCGAGCAGGTCGACCTTGAGGATGTCGAGCGCCGAGAGGTCGTCCTTCTCCCACTGCACCACGGTGCGGTCGGCCATGGCGCCGGGCTCGACGGGCGCGATCGAGACGAGGGGGCCGTGGGTGATGACGAAGCCGCCGACATGTATCGAGAGGTGCCGGGGCATGCCCGAGAGCTGGCGGGCGAGCGCGAGGGTCTGTTGCACGGCCCGCTCCGAGGCGACGAGCCCCGCCTGGTGGAGCTGGTACGGCCCCACCTCGTCCGAGACGTCCATCGCCTTCGAGAGGCGGTCGAGCTGGTCGACCGACAGGCCGAGCGTCTTGCCGACCTCCTTGACGGCGAGCTTGCCGCGGAAGCAGATGTGCTCGCACACCATGGCGGCGCGGTGGCGGCCGTGCTTCTCGTAGACGTACTGCAGCACCTCCTCGCGGCGCTCGTGCTCGAAGTCCACGTCGATGTCCGGCGGCTCCTTGCGCTCCATCGAGAGGAAGCGCTCGAAGAGCAACCCCATGCGCACCGGGTCGATGGCGGTGATGCCCAGCACGTAGCAGACGGCCGAATTGGCGGCGCTCCCCCGCCCCTGACAGAGGATGCCGCGGGCGCGCGCGAAGCGGACGATGTCCCACAGGGCGAGGAAGTAGCCCTCGTACTCGAGGGCGCCGATGAGGGCGCGCTCCTTCTCGACCTGGCGGCGCACGGCCTCGGGCACGCCCGACGGGTAGCGGTGGCGCAGGCCTGCTTCGCAGAGGTGGGCGAGGTACTGCTGGCGGTCCATGCCGGGCGGCAGCTCCTCTTCGCTGAACGAGTACTTCAGCTCGTCGAGGGAGAAGGCACAGCCGCCGGCGAGCTCGAGGGTGCGGCCGACGCACTCGGGGTCGTCGTGAAACAGCGCCAGCATGTCGTCGCAGGACTTGAGCGTGCGCTCGGCGTTGGGGAACACGAGGGTGCCGGCCTGGGCCAGGGTGGTGCCGTGTCGGATGCACGTCATCACGTCCTGCAGGGGTTGGCGGTCGCGCGCGTGGGTGTGCGCGTCGGCGTGGGCGAGCAGCGGCAGCTCGAGGGCTCGGGCGAGGGCCTCGGCCTCGAGGCGGCGGGGCTCGTCGTCGGGCACGAGGTGGCGCGAGGTGCCGACGTAGGCGCGCCCGGGAAAGGCCTCGGCGAGCTGCGCGGCGACGCGGGCGTCGGTGGGCTGCGACGGCTCGTCGAGCAACACAAGGGCGAGGCCGTCGGCGCGGGGCAGCACCCGGTGCCACGGCAGGCCGGCCTGGCCCTTGGGGTGCGCGAGGCGGCTCTCAGACACCAGCTCGCAGAGGTGCGCGTAGCCGGTGGCGTTCTGCACGTAGACGGCGACGGGCGGCCCGCCCGTGAGGGTGAGTCGGCTGGCCAGCACCAGGTCGAGACCCTGCTGCTTCGCCTCGAGGTGGGCCTTCACCAGGCCGTAGAGGCCGTCGTCGTCGGTGATGGCGAGCGCCGAGAGGCCCAGCGCCTTCGCCGTCCGGACGAGCTCCTCCGGGTGCGAGGCCCCCCGGAGGAAGGCGTAGTTCGAGCGGGTGACGAGTTCGGCGTACATACGGGCGGAAGCTGAACATTCATTCAGTCTCGTGCGCTCCGCAACGGCGACGGGGCCCGGGCTCGAGCCGCCGTGGCGGTGCGGGTGCGCGCGGCAGCGTCAGTCGAAGGTGCCGTGGGCATAGAACCGGCCGTCGGCCGCGTCCTTGAAGACCCACAGGAGGCCCACGCCCTCGAGGCGTACCCGGTAGTAGTCGCGCGCCACGGCGTCGGGCGTCCACCACTGGCCGACCAGGCGCTCCGGGCCCTCCATCGATTCGACGCGGCGACGGCGGCCCTGCAGCGTCACGAAGGCGATGGCGCCGTCGGACGTGACGTCGGCGTGGAGGGCAGCGGGCTCGCGGAAGAGCCGCGGCGGGCGGGCCTCGAGCGTCACCTCGGCGAGCACCGGCTGCGGCGCGGCCTTCGCCTTCGCGGTGCGCCACGAGGCGCCCGTCGCGAGGCCGGCGATGACATCCATCACCTCGGCCTCGTGGGGGCCCGACGCTGCGCGGCCGCGGGGGCCCTCCCAGGGCGCGGGCGGCGCCGGGAGGGCGGGTGAGGCGCTCGTCGCCGGGGCGGCCGGGAGCAACGCCAGGGTGTCGTTCGTTCGCTGGCGCTCGGCCAGCGCGTCGGCAGAGGCCACGGCCGTCGGGCGACCGCCAAGTGCCCAGCCGGCGTCCACCGCGCCCCACAGCTCCGACGGCCGCCCGGCGTCTGGCGGGCGGAAGGGCACCAGGCGCCACGCCGCCTCGGGTCGATGTCGCGCCACCGGCTCGGCCGAGAAGAGCGCCGCCTCGCCCAGAGCCGACTGCAGCTTCGAGAGCACCACCTCGAGCTGCGCGTCGCCGGCGGGGACGTCACCCAGCAGCAGCTGGCGCCCGGGCTCAGGGCAGGCCTCGGCCACCGTCACCCGGACGCCGGCGATGGGGTGCTGCACCGACACGTCCGTCAGCCGGTGTCGGATGAGCTCGAGGAGCAGCTTGCCGTGCGAGGCCGGCCGCGCCAGCACCAGGGGCACGGCCTGCAGCCCGGCGCCGTCGAGGGTCAGCCCCACCGACAGGCGCACCGCGGCGAGCTGCCGCCCCTGGAGCCGCGCGCACACCCGGTCGACCACCATCTTGGTCGCGAAGAGCACCGGCTCGAGCTGCTCGGCCGGCCAGTCGAGCGCCACCGCCTCGTCGATCACCTCGGGCAGCACCTCGGGCGTCAGCCGCGGCTCGTCCTGGCCGCGGGCGAGCTGCGCCACCAGGTGCCCGTCGCTGCCGAAGCGTGCCGCGAGCGAGCCGACGGGCAACGCCGCCAGCTCTCCGAGCGTCGTCAGCCCCAGGGCCTTCAAGGGCCCCAGCACCGCCGGCACGACGCCGGCGCCGGCCAGCGCGTCGAGGGGGGTCGAGGCGAGGGCGAGGCCTCCGCCGACCGGCAGCACCGTCGCGTCTGCGAAGCGGCACACGGCCTGCGTCGTGAAGCGCTCGCCGCCCACCACCACCTTCGCGCGAAACCCCGCCGCCGCGCACCGCGCCAGCACGGCCTCGCGCCAGGGCGCCTCGCCGCCCGAGAGGTGCGCCGCCGAGGCGTCGAGCCACAGGCCGTCTGGCGCGTCGAGCTCGAAGGCCGGCGCCACCGTCAGCAGCGCTTCTCCCAGGCTGCGCAGCGCGAGCCACTCGGCCTCGGCGTCGAACCGGCGCCGCTCGAGGCCCGGCACGGTGGCCGCCGCTGCCGCGCCCGTCTGCCCCAGCCGCGCCCCCAGGGCGCTCGCCGCCCGCGACACGAAGCGAACGCGCTCGGCGCCCTTCACGTCTTCGAGGAGCACCACCGGCTTGCCGGCGAACGAGGGCTGCTCCAGCACCAGCCGCTGGAGGGGGAAGCGAGGCAGGTACAGGTACGCGAGGCGCGTGGGCGCCCTGGAGTCGGCGCTCATCGGAACGACCTCGCCTGGACGCGGGTGGCGGCCGCCGCCGGGCCGGTGCGCACCGCTTCGAGCCCTGCGAGCTTCGCGGCCGGACGGCGCCGGGGGCCGGCTGGCGCTCCTTGCGGTCGTGACGCATCTCCCAGCGGGGTCAGGCGCCCTTCCCTCCCGGGCCTGGTCACGACGTACAGGCCTCGCCCGTCACGCTGCTCGTACGCCTTTGGCCGCTCGAGCGAGGACACCGCCGAGACCGATGGCACTGTCAGACCTGGCACCAGCACGCGCGCGCTCCGGCGGCTGCGCGCCTGCGGCCCCAGCACCGCCCGCGGTACCACCAGGGTGCGCCCCGTGCGCTGCTGCGCGCGCGCCACCTCGACGTGCACCATCGGCTCGTCGCCGGCCTCGGCGCCGACGACCCGCAGCCGGCTCTCGTGCCCTTCGACCCGCGACGCCAGGACCAGCCGCACCAGCCCCTGCGCCGGCGCCGCGCTCGACGTCAGCACCACCAGCAGCGCCCCGCCGGCGCGCGCCGCGTCGAGGAGCTTCCTGGTGTCAACCATCGACAGCCGCAGCCCCGTATGCGTGACGTCGAGCACCACGCAGGTGAACGCCCCGCTCCGCAGCAACTGCACCGCCGACCAGACGAGCTGCCCCGGCCCCGGCGGGCGAACGATCAGCAGGCGCTGGAGCTCGACGCCCAACGGCACCGCCGCGGGCGGGTACAGCTCCTGCGGGCCGTCGACCCACGCCGCCAACCGCTTCTCGCGGCTCGCCGCCGCCACCAGCGACAACGCCACCGTCGTGCGTCCCGACGCCTCTTCACCCGACAGCTCCACCGCCCCGCCGAGCTGGAACACGCCCAGCCCATCGAGCGCCGGCGCGCCCGTCGAGAGCTGCGCCAACAGCCGCCGTGGCGCCGCCTGCACACGCTCGATCTGCGCCCGGAGCCGCGCCACCACCGACTCCCGCGGCACCGCCCCGATGTCCCCTGCCGATCGTTCTTGAGCCGATTTACCGGCCTCTGCTGCGTTGCCCCGCATGCGTGCCTCCATGGAGAGATCTCTCCCTGAACACGCATTCAGTATCAAGAGGGGCTGACATTTTTGGCCAGCCCGAGCAAATCCAGCAGCTTGCGTCGAGACAGCCGTCAGCGATGACGACTATGGCTTGCCCGGCACCTGCAGCTGCACCTGGTACAGCGAGGACGTGGACGACGTGGACGCAGGAGTGAACGCCGTGATGAAGAGCGTGCGGCGGTCAGGACCTCCGAAGGACACGTTCGAGACGTACTCCGGAACCGGAATGCGCCCCAGGTAGCCTCCATCGGGTCGGTAGATCTTCACCGCGCCGCCGCCCCCCGGCGCCATGATGGTGCTCACGTAGAGGTTGCCGTCGTCGTCCATGCCGAGCCCATCACCGCCGACGCCCCCACCCGAAGAGGAGAGCGCGGTGGAGACCTGCGTCGGGGCCGAGATGCCGCCGTCGCTCAACAGCCGGTAGATGCGGAAGAAGTTGTTCTCACTGTCGGCGACATAGAGCGTGGACTCGTCAGGCGAGAGCACCACGCCGTTAGCGAAGGGCATGTTCGACACCAGCAACTGCAGCCCACCGTCGGGAGGCCGACGGTAGACGCCGGTGAACGGCAGCTCGGCCGCGCCACCATTGCCGAAGAGCCCGTAGGGCGGGTCCGTGAAGTACATCGTTCCGTCCGAGGCCACGGCGATGTCGTTGGGCGAGTTGAAGCGCCCGCCGTCGAAGCGGTCGACCACGGTGATGACGCCGCCGTCGGCCAGCGTGCGCGAGACCCGCCGCGTGTTGTGCTCGCACGTCACCAGGGTCCCGTCAGGCAGTCGTCCGAGGCCGTTCGCGCCTCCGGAGTTCGCCCGGAAGAGCGAGAACCCGCTCCCGGGCACGTACCGGTAGATGCGACTGGCCGGCACGTCGGTGAACAGCAGCGCACCTTGGTCGGCCAACCACAGCGGCCCCTCGAGGAAAATGAAGCCGCCGTCGATGCGCTGAACGACGGCGCCACCGTCCGGAATCGGGTGAATGCCCGAAGGACCGCCCGCAGCTCCGCCCGCCGAGCCACCCGCGGCTCCGCCCGCTGACCCACCTGCGGCGCCGCCCGCCGCGCCTCCCGCGGCGCCGCCCGCCGAGCCACCCGCGGCTCCGCCCGCTGAACCACCCGCGGCTCCGCCCGCTGAACCACCTGCGACGCCGCCCGCTGAACCACCTGCGGCTCCGCCCGCCGAACCACCCGCGGCGCCGCCCGCTGAGCCACCTGCGGCGCCGCCCGCCGAGCCTCCCGCGGCTCCGCCCGCCGAGCCTCCCGCGGCTCCGCCCGCTGAACCGCCTGCGGCGCCACCCGCCGAGCCACCCGCGGCTCCGCCCGCCGAGCCACCCGCAGAGCCACCTGCGGCGCCGCCCGCCGAGCCACCCGCAAGGCCGCCAGCCGAACCACCAGCCGTGCCCCCTGCAGCGCCTCCCGCCCTCCCTCCTGCCACGCCACCAGCCATTCCATCTGGCGGGTCCATCGGAGCCCCACATGAAAGACCGCTGACGATCAGCACCGCTGCCAGGCGATTCATCGACTGTTGCTCCCTTCGTGGTGTGCGAGCAGCGGAGATCTTCACCCCATGCACCGCTGTCGTGCTGCGCCGTGCAAGCACCGGCCGTGCCCACGGCGAAGTGCACGCAGCAGAGGGGGTTGCGACGCCAGGTGAGCGCCTGGTGAACACCACCCTGCAAGCCCGTTGCGTACCTTTTGCGAGGTCGGTTCGGCTCCCACTCAAGCGACGGGCGCTTCGAGCACGGCATGAGCGACACCGCGTCTAGCCGGCGGAACGAGACGTCGACCAACCTCCCGTTCGACGGCGAGGCCCGTGCTCACCGAACCTGGAAGACCCACGGGTAGTTCACCACGACCTCGCCGCCGTCGACCGGCCGCGGGAACTCGAGCTGCTCGACCTCGTCGATGAGGCACTGCTTCACGGCCTCGGACGGCAGCGACGAGGACACCACGCGGACGTCGCGGACCGCGCCGCTCACGGACACCGTCCATCGCAGCAGCACCCGGCCCGCCAGCGAGGGCCCTTCGGACTGCAGCGCCCGCTCGTAGCAGCGGCGGATCTCGTCGCGCCGCCCGGCCACCACCTCGGCGATCGCCTCCTTCGACAGCCCACCGCGCGCCCCGGCGTCGCCGCCTGCCGACGTCGAATCGACCGTGAGCACGAGCCGGCGTCCCCTCGAGGCGGCCGCGAGCCCAAACGTCGCCACCTGCTCGGGCGACAGGGCCGGGTCCACGGCGAGCCACACGTCTCCCGACGCCGGCTTTGGGCTCGCGGCCGGAGCGACAGGCTTCCAGGCCTCACCGTCGACCACCAGGGCGCCGTTGACGACGGCCCCCTTGACGCAGCCTTCGCCGCAGCGCGCCTCGCTCGCGTCACGCAGCCCAACCTCGACGCCGCTGAGGAAGTCGCGCACCAGCGGCGCGACGATGGCGAACTCACCCCTGGCGCTCCCTTGCATAGGTGCGCGCTGACCGACCAACTCGACCCCCGTCGCGCCGGACGAGAGCGAGGCCTCGAGGAGATGCACCAGGGTTGTCCCCGACGCTCCCGGGACAAGGCCGATGGCCACCGTCGCCGGCAGCCCGTCCTGCTTCCGCGCCTCGAGGAGCGCGAGCAGCTCGTCATCGAGCGCCTCCGCCGGCTGGGGCAAACGCTCGTCACACGAGACGATGCCGCGGGGCTCGAGGCACCGCGTCGGAAGCGTTGTGACGGGTCGCCCCGCGAGCGGCACGTACCCCGGCGGCGGCACGGCGAAGCCTTCGACGGTCGCCTTCGCGCGGGACAGGGCGACGGCGTAGGCGCCGTTCCCGGCGAGCCCCCCGAGCCCGAGGACCGGTACGAGCAACGCCAGGCGCGGCGTGGCCTTGAGCGCCACGGCTCCCGCGGCGACGACCGCCACCAGCAGGCCGAGCAAGACCGTCAGCGAGGTGCCGGTGGCTTCGGCGCTCGCCGCGAGCACGAGCCGCTCGCGATCGACCGGGGCGACGGTGGACACCGCCGACAGCGTCTCGACGACGTCGCGCAGCCGCAAGTGGGAGGCGACCGCGATGGCGCCCAGCAGCGCAGCCACCGCCCCGGCGACGACGACGAGGCGACGCGCGACGCCCCGCTGCGCGAAGGCGCCCAGCATGCAGCCAACCGACACCGACAGCAGAACCCCCGCTGCGCCGGCGAGGCCCAACAGCACGGGCGCCAGCGCCTCGCCGAAACCCGTCACGGTGATGATCGCCCGATCGCGCGGAGCCGCGAAGGCCACCGCCGCCGCGACCTGCGCGACGCCCGCCCCGAAGGCGACCGCGCCCGACGCGACGACGAGCCCCGACAGCGGCGCG
>JADCJJ010000330.1 GCA_020247085.1 Myxococcaceae bacterium
CAGGACTCGAAGAACACCTTCGTGGTGCCGGTCTCGAACCTGCCAAGCGCCTTCACGCTCTTCGAGTGCGTCAACAATCAGTATTCGCTGGTCTTCAAGGCCGGCATGGATGGCAAGCTGACCGTCGACGGCGCTGAATTGTCGCTGCAGCAGGTCCGCGAGAAGGGGCTGGCCAAGGCGCGGGGTGACTCGTTGGTCATTCCCCTCACCGATGCCTCGAAGGGTCGGGTCATTCTCGGCGAGGTCTCGGTCCTGTTTCAGTTCGTCGTTCCTCCCCCGGAGCCGAAGCGGGAGGAGTTGCCAGCCACGGTCAAGGGCAGCTTCTTCTCGCAGATCGACCAGTTCTTCTTCCTCATTCTCGCCACGTCGATCTTCGTGCACTTCTCGGGGGCCACGTTCATCGCGTGCCAGCCGATGCCCGAAGAGAAGGAGCTCTCGCTCGAGGAGCTGCCTGACCGTTTCGTGAAGGCGATGATGCCCGTCGAGGTGAAGAAGCCCGAGCCGAAGAAGGAGGAGAAGGGCAAGACCGAAGAGAAGAAGGTCGAGAAGACGGAAGAGAAGACCGAGGTCGCCGAGAAAGAGAAGCCGGCGATGAGCAACGAGCGCAAGGCCGAGCTGCAGAACAAGGTCGCAAAGACGGGCCTGCTCAAGATCATCGGTGCAGCGGGCGACGGCGCTGGCGCCTTCGCCGACGTGCTGGGGAGCAGCAACGGCGTCGGCGACGTGGCGAGCGCCCTGTCTGGCGCGGGCGGTGTCAACATGGCCACGTCCGATGCGCTGGCCGCCGGCGGACCCAAAGGGAGCGGGACCGGCAGCGCGGCGGACATCGGCAGCCTCGGGACCAACGGGGCCGGGAAGGTGAACCTCGAGGAGAAGGGCCCCGCGGCGATTCGAGGCAAGGTCGCCGACGCAGCGCCCGAGGTCGACAGCGCCGACATCGACCGGAACAAGCTCAACGCCTTCCTGCGAACCCGTATTCGCGCGATTCAGGGCTGTTACGAGAAGGAGCTGAAGCGAAACCCCAGTCTCAAGGGCAAGGTGGTGGTGCGGTTCTCCATCACTACGGGTGGGCGGGCGTCTTCCATCGAGATCGATCAGGACACGCTCGGGAACGACGCCGTGTCGAGTTGCATCAAGACGGTCATCCGAGGCTGGGTGTTCCCGTTCAAGCCGGAGAGCGACGTCGAGGTGGCGTACCCGTTCGTGTTCTCACCAGCGTCGTAGCGCCGCGATGGCGTCCGCCCGGTGAACGACAAACTCGCGCGCGGGTACCCTGCCGTTGTGAAACTCGCGTTGACTTGGTACGTCCCCGACCCTAGGTTTTCTGGAGGGCTTTCTCTTTTCGGGGTTGAGGTGCGCGTGTCCGTTCGTTTGCTGACTGCTGCGGTCGTGCTCGGCGCTGCGGCGCTCGCGCTTGCTCAGGCCCAGACGCCTCCCTCGCCCCCGCCGGTCGATGCATCGAAGGTCGCTGACCCCGAGAAGCTGAAGCTTTCGTCAGACGCGCTGTCGTCGATGCGCACCTCGTTGAAGGACGTGTTGTCGAAGCTCGAGGAAGCGCGCCAGACCAAAGACGTCGTCAAGCTCACCTGTGTCAACGAGAAGCTGACGCAGGTCAAGGGGTTGCTCCGCATCAGCGAGCAGGCTGACGTCTCGCTCCAGGAGAGCGTCGCCCGCCGTGAGGCGCAGACCGCCGACCACGAGTTCACGAAGGTTGTGATCGCCCGGGACAAGGTGAACCAGCTGCGCGCTGAGGCCGAGCAGTGCATGGGCCAGCTTGCGTTCCGGGCCGACGAGAACGCGACCGTCGAGGTCGACACCCCCGACTACCTGCCCAAGAGCGACACTTCGACAGCGACCGCCACCAGCCGCACTGTCGATACGCGGTCGCCGCCGGCCAGCCCGACAGGAACCACGCGGCCCTAGGCGTCGCGGCTCTTGGCACCAGCCATTCACATGAAATCGCTTGGACCGCGGGGTGGCTGTGCTACTGACGCGATGAGATGTCTCGGAGGGGCTTGAGCGTGAGGTTCGGGGCGGCTTCAGCGATGGCGATCGCCCTCTCCTTCGCGGCGTGGGCCCAGCCAACTGCCGTCTCGGCGCCGCTCGGTTTCAAGGTCGGCGATGGTCGGCTTCACCTCACCGGTGACGTGGACAGCCGCTTCGACTCGCTCGTCGGCCGGTTCTCGTCGCCGACGGCGAACGACGCAGAGCTCATCTTCACTCCCCGTGCGAGCGCGAACTTCGGGGTCGAAACGCCCTCGACGATGGTGAAGCTCAACGGCAGCGCCGAGTACCTCATCTTCTCGGGCATTCTGACCCCTCAGTCGACTCAGCTGTCGCGCCTTCAAGCGCAGGTCGGTCTCGACACCGAGTTCAACCGTGAGAGCGCCGTGTCGGTGCAGGTCGGCGATACCTTCACCCGCTCCGATCGGACTCAAAACGCCGCGGTCGGCATCGGCGTCACCTCGCTCCTCAACTCACTGTACCTGGCCGTGCCGATTCGCCCCGGCGGTCGCGCGCTCGAATTCACCCCCCGCGTCACCTGGGGCGTCGAGTTCTTCGAGCCATTGCTCACGGGTCTGACCTCGTGCACCTCGGCGACCGACATCACGTGCAACCCGGCGCTCCTCAGCGCGATGAACTACAGCAACCTGAACTTCGCGCTGGCGGCCAGGTACAAGTTCCTGCCCAAGACGGCCGTCGTCTTCGACGCCAACTTCGACCTGCGGACGTACTGGAACGCCGCCGCCATGACGAGCCCACCAGCCAACATTCTGCGGGGGCGCGTCGGGCTGGTGGGCCTCATCACCCCCCGCATTTCGCTGACGCTGCTCGCGGGCGCCGCGTACGACTTTGGCGTCACGCGCGCCATCGCGCCGATTGGACAGGCCGAGCTGACGTACCTGGTGGGCGACTCCACGTCTGTCTCGCTCGGTTACACGCGCGACCTGCTGCCAGTGCCAGCGTTCGGCGCCTTCACCAACGACCGCGGCTACCTGAGCGGCCGAGTTGGGCTCCTCCAGGAGCGGCTGGTGCTCAACGCCGTCGGCTCGGTCGACGCCTTCGGCTTCCTGGACCCCTCGATGACGCCTGGGTTGGGAACCGTGAGGCGAAACGACCTGGCCATCGGCTTCAGCCTCGGTCCCACCGTCAACGTGACGTCGTGGTTTGCCATTGGTGCGACCTATGGGCTGAGCACGCGGAGCTCGACGCAGTTCTCGTCGCTCACGGGCATCAACTTCGTCCGCCATGAGGCGAACCTGCGGCTCTCCTTCAGGTACTGAAGGCGTCGATGCGTCTCATCTCGGCCCTGGCCCTCGTCGTCATCACGCTTCTCGTGTCAGCCTGCAAGACGCCCCGCCCGCTGGGAGGGCAGGTTCGGGCTGACGACGTCGCGCTGCCTGATGGGGGCGTTGGCTCCAACACGCTGGGCACCGGAGACTTCCTCGAGGTGCGCACCTACCAGGAGCCTGACCTGTCAGGCGTCTTCCGCGTGTCGCCCGAGGGGGTCATCGACTTCCCCTTGTGCGGGAAGGTGCGCGTCGCGTCGCTGACGCCCAGCCTCGCCGCTGACGCCATCAGCGGGTGCCTCAGGCAGGGGTACGTGCGCCGGCCGCAGGTGACGGTGATGGTAAAGGAGTTCAGCTCGAAGCGTATCTTCGTCTTCGGTGACGTCGCCAAGCCAGCCTCGTTCCCCTACGAAGAAGGCATGACCATCGTCTCGGCGGTGAGCGCCGCGGGCGGGTTCAACCGGACCGCAGCGCGAAACGGCGTCAACGTCACCCGGCTCATCGAGGGGAAAGAGACGCGCGTCCCGGTGCGGGTCGACGACATCATCAACGGGACGCAGAGGAACTTCACGCTGCTGCCGGGCGACATCGTCTTCGTGCCCGAAGCGATCTTCTGACTCACGCGGCGGGTCAGGCGCGCGGAAGAGGGGGTACCGGAGCCCGGCGCGGCCCGTGCTTCCATCGACGCGGGCAGCGCGGCCACGCCATCGACGCCAGCCACCGTGCCCAGCGCCGCGCCGCCTTCGTGGGCCTGACGACGAGCTGCTGGGTCTGACCGCCCCCCTTCTGCTTCGGCGCCACGCAGCGGCGCGCGTGCCGACTGCACCCTCGCCCTGACGGAGCCCCGCCGACAGGCCTGACCGGCGCCAGCGCACGCCTCCCCATCGACGCCGTCGTGCCTTCGTACGCGCGCCGACCCCACCAGGGTCCTGACGGGACACCTGGCCAGGTGACGAGCCCGTTGGGCGCCATGGGCGACTCGCAGCGCGGCGCCCTGCCCCGCCGCCGCACGCGGAGCCGCGGGACGAAGCCGGGCGTCGGCAGCGCGAAACCGCCGGTGGCCCACACACCGCGCAGCAGCCCGTTGATGAGTGCGCGCTGGTCGCCAGAGCCTCGAGCTCCTTCGCCGGGCAGCGTCAGAGGCCCTCGACAGACAGCTCGGCATTCCTGCGGGCCTCGTCCTTGCGCGGCCGCGAAGCTCGACGCCCGGGCTCGGTCGGCTGTCTTCGACGGGCCGTCAGGTGCTCGAGAACGGCACCGGCACCCACTTCACGTCGCCGACGAAGGCCGCCGTCTCGGCGGCGAGCGAGGGGAACAGCCCGCCAGCACCGGCCACGACGTCGCCGAAGCGTGCGTCCCAGGGGGCGCCGTCGATTCGGGCGACACAGCCGCCGGCCTCTTCCACCAGGAGCGCGCCCGCGGCGACGTCCCACGGCTTGAGGCCGAACTCGAAGAAGCCGTCGAAGCGGCCGGCGGCGACGTAGGCGAGGTCGAGCGCCGCACTCCCCATGCGCCGGATGCCACGCGCGCGCACGACGAGGCGGTTGAACAACCCCAGCGGCACCTCTGGCCGGCGCGCCAGCTCGTAGGGGAACCCGGTGGAGAGCAGGGCCTCGTCGAGCGCCGCGGCCGGGCTCGCCCGGAGCGGCCTGCCGTTCAGCGTCGCCCCCTGCCCTCGCACGGCCTTGAAGAGCTCGCCGCGCATGGGGTCGAAGACGACGCCGGCGACGACCCGGGTGCAGCCGGCGACCGGCTGTTGCACGGCGAGCGAGACGCAGAAGTGGGGAACCCCGTGGGCGTAGTTCGTGGTGCCGTCGAGCGGGTCGAGCAGCCACGTCGTCACGGCGTCGCGCACGGCGCCGGACTCCTCTGCCAGGACGCCGTGCGTCGGGGCGTGCCGGGCGAGGCCCTCGAGCACGACGGCCTCGGCGGCGTGGTCGGCGTCGGTCACCAGGTTGCCGCGGCCCTCTCCCTTGAACTCGACGGTGCGCGCCTCGTCGGCCTTCTCGAGCAACACCGCGCCGGCGTCTCGGGCGAGCGCCTCGGCGAGGTCGGCGAGCGCGCGCGGCGTCACGGCGCCGGCGCCGCCGCTCGGGTCCCCAGGGCCGACGAACCGCTCGAGCGCTTCCCGGGCACCACAGGGCCGGACCGCTGCCAAGCTGGTGTGCCCCGCGCGGGCGAGGTCACGGCACCGCCTCGGCGAGGAGCACCTCGACCTCGGAGAGCGTCTGCTGGAAGAAGTCTTCGCTCAGACCTTCGTGGACGTAGCGAACGACCCCTCGGCGGTCGAGGAGGAAGCTCGTGGGCATCTGCCGCACCTTGAGCACCTCTTCGGCCATGGCGGCGCCGGGGTCGTGGAGCACGGGGACGGTCAGGCCGAGCTCCTTGACGAACGCGTCGATGGGGCCGGCGTCGGCGTCGACCGACAGCGCGTAGACCTTGAGGCCCCTGGCGGCGAACTGGCGGGCGACGTCGTCGTAGAACGGCAGCGACTCGCGGCACGGGTCGCACCAGGTGGCCCACACGTCGAGGAGCACGACGGCGCCGCGGTCTTGCGACGCACGCCACACCGAGCCATCGGGCCACCGCCGCGCCGAGAGGTCCAGCGCCCGGGCGCCGAGGGTTGGGGCGAGGGGCCGTCGCGCCGCGACGTCGTCGACGAGCACCGGCAACGCGGCAGGACGGACACAGCCCACCAGCAGGCCCGCCGCCAGCAGCAGGGCGCGCGCCCGGGTCACGACTGGCCCTCGCGATGCCCCTCGAGCCGGCCGAGGAGCAGCTCGATGAAGCCGCCGAAGCCACCGTTGCTCATCACCAGCACGAGCTCGCCCGGCCGCACCTGCCGGGCGACCTCGTCGACGAGGGCGGGCACGGCCCCGGCCGAAACGGTGGGCACGCCGGCAGCGGTGAGCTCGCGCGCGAGGCGGGGCACGTCGAGCTCCTCTCCAGCGGGAATCTTGTCGTGGCGCTCCGGCACCTTGAGGAAGGCGCGCGCCGCGCCGGTGAAGCTGCGAGCGTACTCATCCTGGTGCAGGTTGCGGCGGCTGGTGTTGCTGCGCGGCTCGAAGACGGCGCAGAGGGGGCGGGCCGGCCAGCGGGAGCGCACGGCGGCGATCGTCTCACGCACCGCCGTCGGGTGATGCGCGAAGTCGTCGATGACGAGCACCCCACCCGGCTCACCGCGGACCTCCTGCCGGCGCTTGACCCCCTCGAACGACGCGAAGCCCGCACGAACCTCGTCGGGGGAGAGCCCCAGCGCCCGGGCGCACGCGAAGACGCCGAGCGCGTTCTCGAGGTTGTGGCGCCCGGCGAGCGGAAGCAGGAACTCGCTCCCCGGCACGCCCGCCTCGACGACCACGAACCGCGAGCCCTCGGGGCCGTAGCGCACGTCGACGGCGGTCACGTCGGCGCCGAGGGCGGCCTCGACGCCGTAGGTGGTGACGTGGGCACGGGCGCCGCGCGCCAGCCGCACGGCGTTCGGCCAGGCCGCGCTCACCGCGACGTGCCCCTCGGGGGGCACGAGGGCCAGCAACCGCTCGAAGGACGCCTCGTAGTGCGCGAGGTCCCGGTAGATGTCGGCGTGGTCGAGCTCGATGCTGGTGAGGATGACGCTGCGAGGCTGGTAGTGGAGGAACTTGGGGCCCTTGTCGAAGTAGGCGGTGTCGTACTCGTCGCCCTCGACGACGAAGTGCGGGCCGCGCCCGAGGCGGTAGTTGCCCGAGTAGTTCTTCGTGACGCCGCCGACGAGGAACGAGGGGTCGCGCCCGGCCGAGGCCAGGACGTGCCCCATGAGCGAGCTCGTCGTCGTCTTGCCGTGCGTGCCGGCGACGACGACCGCGTGGCGACGCTTCAGGAAGAGCGAGCCGAGGGCGGCCGGGAAGCTCATCTGCGGCAGGCGCCGCGCTCGCACGGCCGTGGCCTCGACGTTCACCCGTCGAATGACGTTGCCGATGATGACGAGGTCGGGCCGCGCCGCGTCGAGGTTGGCCTCGGCATACGGCGTCATGGCGGGGATGCCCCAGGCCCGGAGCATGTCGCTCATCGGCGGGTAGACGTTCTCGTCACTGCCCGTGACGTCGTAGCCGGCCGCCTTCAACATGCCGGCGAAGCTGCCCATGCCCGTGCCCGCGACGCCGACGAGGTGAATGCGTCGAAGGGAGGTGGGGTCGACGACGTCGAGGACGGCGCCCTGGTCGGTGTCGTGCATCGACGCCGTTCCACCACGGGCCCGCGGTGACGTCCACGGCGGAGCCGCCCCTCGCTGCCTGCAGTGACCCCGGCAGTGCAGCGACCTGCCAGCCTGAAGAGTTCCTCGAGGGTCCCCCCGGCGGACGGTCTGGTGCAGGGGCCTCGCCGGCGCATCAGCCACCGAACGCGTCGACGACGGCCTCGTGGAAGCGGGGCCGGAAAGCGCGCACCTCGAGGTTGCTCCGCCCATGGACGACACGGTTGGTCAGCAGCGCGACGACGAGGTGCCGGTCGAGGTCGACCCACAGGCTGGTGCCGGTGAAGCCGAGGTGGCCGAGGGCACCTCGTGGGCCGGCGCGGCCGAACCTGGGGCCGCATGACGCGACGTCGAGTGACGGCGTGTCGAAGCCAAAGGCGCGGGTCGACCCGGGCGTCGTGGCGTCGAGCCCGAACCCGCCGGGCGGGCGCACCCACCCCTCGAGCACCGCCTGCCCGAACGCCGCCACGGCCTCGGCGGTGGCGAACAGGCCGGCGTGGCCGGCGACGCCGTCCATCACCCAGGCGTTGTCGTCGTCCACCTCTCCCGGGAGCGACGGCCACGTCGGGCACGACCACAGGCCCTCCTGGCCTGGCGCCGGCTCGCGCGGGCGCGTGCCACCGGTCGTCACCACGCGCTCGTCAGGCGATGCGGCCGAGAGCCTGCGGAAGCCCGCCTGCAGGCCCAGGGGGCGCGCGACGTGCTGCGCGAAGGCCTCGTCGAGCGGCAGGCCCGTCACGCGCTCGAGCACCTCGCCGAGGAGGATGAAGCCGAGGTCGCCGTAGACGGCGGCGGTGCAGCGCCCACGCTCGGCGGGCACGGCGCACACGCGCTCGAGCACCTGCGCCCGCACCGCCGCGCGCAGGGTGGGCGCGGCCTGACGCGGCAGCTCGAAGAGCGCGGGGTGCCGGGAGGCCACCTCGGCGAAGAACGGGCGAAACGCCGGCAGGCCAGCGCGATGAAAGGCGAGGTCTTCGACGGACGCGTCGACGGCCGCCTCGGGCAGCCACCGGCGCAGCGGGGCGTCGAGGGGCAGGCGCCCGGCGTCCGACAGCCGCAGCAGGCACGCCGTCGTGGCCATCACCTTCGTGACCGACGCCAGGTCGAACCGCGCGTCGGCCAGCGCCGGCCCGTCGTCGAAGACCGTCTGCCCGCGCAGCCGCACCACGGCGCGGGCGTGAGAGAAGACACGCGCCCGGCGCCCCTCCTCCAACAGCGCTCGCAGGTCCGTCACGTCAGGCCCTCATGTGTCTCGAGGCGCCTCTCGCCGGCGTCGAGACGCACCCGCGCGCCCAGCACCACCGGCTGGTTCACCGCGCCATGACCGATGGGCAGCCCCGCCAGCGCGGGCACCCCCAGGGCGCCGACGAGCTCCGCCAGCACCTCGGCGCTCGAGAACGCAGCGCCCTTCTCTTCGCAGTCGGTGAACTCGCCGAGGACGACGCCGGCGACGCCGCGCAGCGCGCCGGACAGGACGAGCTGCGTCCACATGCGGTCGAGCCGGTAGGGGCGCTCTCCCACGTCTTCGACGAGGAGCACCGCGCCGCTCAGCGACGGCAGGGCGGACGTGCCGACGAGGCTGGCGAGCAGCGACAGGTTCCCACCGAGGAGCGGCCCCTCGGCGACCCCGGCGCGGATGGTGTGCGCGCCCGCCAACGGCTCGACCGCGCGCCCCTCGAGGAGGGCGAAGGTGCGCGCGACGACGTCTGCCGGCTGGGCGCCCAGCTGGGTGACGACGGGGCCGTGAATGGAGCGCCACCCACGCGCCTGCCAGGCCAGGTGCAGGGCGGTGACGTCGGAGAACCCCAGCAGTGTCACCCGGCGGTGCAGCTGCAGGGCCGGAAGCAGGCGCATCGCGCCGTAGCCGCCCCGAGCCGCCACCACGGCCCCGAGGCCCTCGTCGTCGAGCACCCGCTGGAGGGCGCGCGCCCGCGCGGCGTCGTCACCGGCGAGGTAGCGCTGCCGGCCGTAGGCCTCGTCGGCGACCTCGACGCGGTAGCGGGCCGACAGCACCGCGAGGCCCTGCTCGAAGCGGGCCTGCTCGAAGGGGCCCGACGGCGCGACGACGGCGAGGCGCGAGTTCGGCGTGAGGCAGGGCATCGGAGCAAACGACATGGGACGGTTCTACTCCCGACGGCGCCCGAAGACGGGCCCCGGTTGGGTACGCTGCAGCGGTCCCGTCATGGCCGTCCACGAGTACCGCCCTGCCTCGCCAAGGCCTTCCCGCCGCGCCCCCTTTCCCGCCCCATGGGGCCTGCTGGTGGTGCTGGGCGTCTACCTGGCGCTCGTCGCCGGGTACGTCTGGAAGACGTACTTCCAGGCCCCCGAGTACCAGGCCGCCCGGCACTACGCCGAGGCGCTCGCGCTGTTGGGGGTCGACGACGGGCGGAGCTGCTCCGAGCCGAAGCTCCGCGAGGCCTTTCGCCACGTGCTCGAGGCCGCGCGGCTGATGCCGCAGGAGAAGGCGCTCGCCGTCCACAGCGAGCGGCTGCGGTGGCGCTTCGACGAGCGCGGCTTCAGGCCCGACGTCGAGGACGTTCGCAAGGCCGAGCTGGTCTCGCTCGCGGCGCGGCAGGCCGACGAGGCGCGGCAGCCGTGGCTGGTGACGGGGTCTCGCGACCGCGGGTGGGCGCCAGACCAGCTCCTCGCCGGCCCGGAGCGCGCGGCGTGGTGGGCGGCGCCCGGGGTGGTGTTGATCATCGCCATCTGGGGCTACGGCCAATTCAACGAGCGGCGGGCGCGAGCGCGCGCGCACGAGCGTGAGTTCCAGAAGGACGCGGCCGACCTCGACGCGCTGGCCGCCCATCGCCGGGGCCTGGGTGAAGCCCCACGGAGGGGCTGGCGAGCGCCCGAAGGCGGCGGGGACCGGGCGGACATGACGGGCGAGAGCGACGCCATCACCGACGAGGACACCCCAGGCCCGCGGGGCGCGCTCCGCGAGCCGACCCGACCGCGGCCGAGTGCTGCGCAGATGAGCGTGGACCGCTCGAACGAGTCGAGGGGCCGGAGGCAGGGCGGTGGGGACCCGACGCGAGCGAGCCAGGGCGCCCGGCCCATGGGCTCGAACAGACCGCCGGCGCTTAGGGCGACGTCGCAGAGGCGAGACCGGGGTGGACCGCGCGAGGGCGAGCGCGACGCGCCCGAGCGCCGGCCCCCGGCGCGCCCGGCAGCGCACGACGACGAGACCGACGAATGAGGCGGCGGCGCGCGCCTCGGCCAGCGCGGAGGCGTCATCGGACCGGAGGCCTGTGCGGTGGAGCCGGGGGCTGGCGTGCCCCTCGCCCCAGCGGACGACGGCCCGAAGATCTGTCTCTCGGCGCACTCGCCGAGTGACGCCGCGGCACGCGTAGCCCAGCGCGGAGTTGTCATCGGACCGGAGGCCTGTGCGGCGGAGCCGGGGGCTGGCCTGCCCCTCGCCCCGGCGGACGACGGTCCGAAGACCTGTCTCTCGGCGCGCTCGCCGAGTGACGCCGCGGCACGCGTGGACCAGCGCGGAGGCGTCATCGGACTGGA
>JADCJJ010000331.1 GCA_020247085.1 Myxococcaceae bacterium
CCTTCGCCTCCAACGTCTCGCCTTCGGGCGGTCTCTTGGTCATCCGCCAGAAGTCGCACACGCAGACTGCGCCCTCAACCCCACCCCTGAACGGTTACAGCGGTTCGGCCTGAGTTCATCGGCCGAGCGTCCACTGGTGAGCATCGTGACCCACGCAGAGCTTCACGTGCTCGCGCTCAGCAACGGCTGGGGCATGAAGAAGATGAGTGCGCTCGCTGCAGCACTGGCGAACGTGGTCACCGTCGAGCTCCTCAGCGGCCCGATCCCCGAGGCCTACGTCGAGCTGGCGCTCGCCTCCCGAAGGCACCGGCCGAGCGCGCGCACGATGACCGACAATGACCTCTGGATCGCCGCGACCGCGAAAGTCGCTCGTGCGACGCTCCTGACGGCGGACAAGGACTTCCCGCACCTCTCGCCGAAGCACTGCAGCATCGTCTTCATCGACCCGCATACAGGGACGCCTCAGGAGATCTCGAATGGCCAGGAAGAAGAAGGGAATCGAGTGGGTCGGCGGCATCGCGGTGATGCCTGGGTACGTCACGGGCGAAGGTGAGCCGTATCGGCCGGAGATGTTGCTCTGGCTCGACGACAACCAACTGGTCCTCGGCGTCACGACAGAGAAGCCGGGGCACTTGTTGGCGCGGGCCTCCGACAGCCTCGCGGAGACGATGGCGAAGCCCATGGTTGGCAAGGCTGGTGCGCCCTCAAGAATCCGCGTCGCGACGAAGGACCTCGCCAACGTCCTCCGAGCAGGGCACCCCACCATCGAGATTGTCTGCGCGCCGACGCCCGAACTCGACGCGGTGATGGCGGTGATGCGCGAGCACATGGGCGACCACACCGAGGAGGAGCAGACCTACCTGAGCCCGGACTTGAGCCCCGAGGCGATGGCGTCGTTCTTCCGCTCGGCGGCGACGCTGTACCGCGCGCGCCCGTGGGCCCATGTTCCGGCAAATCGGAGCCTCTTCTCCCTCACCATCGAGCAGTTCGGTCTGCGCGAGGCCGCGCTCGTCGTCATTGGGCAGATGGGCGAGAGCCTCGGCTTCATCCTCTTCTCGAGCCTCGACGACTACGCGCTCTTCCAGGAGGCCGCGCGCGCCCTCGAGCATGACGTCGACGCGAAGCTTCCGCGTCACTTCGCCCTCAACTTCGAGCGTGGCGCCGACCTCTCGCGAGCGCTGCGAAAAGAGGTCTCGACGCACGGCTGGGAGGTCGCCGGCCCCGAGGGCTGGCCATGGCCGGTCGCCGTCGACCCCGACCTCGTTTCGCGGCCTCCCACCGCGAAGGAGGTCACCATCTCCGAGGCCATCTGCCTGTCGCTGCCGCAGTTGCTGACGCAGAAGAAGGCGCTCGAGGCCGCGTGGAATGGCGATGGCCCACCGGTCACCACCACCGTGAAGGTGAGCACGCACTCGGGCGACGTCGAGGTCTCGCTGCGGGCTCCCCACGAGCAGGTCATCGAGCGCCCGCCCTTCGACCTGATGGCAGACCTCTTCGAGGTCGGGATGCAGGAGGAGGTCGACGAGGATTCGCGCGCGGACCTGGAGGAGGAGCTGCTGCTCCGCTTCGAAGATTCACCCGAAGCCCAGGCACTCGCCGAGCTCAGCTTCGCGCCCCTGTTGATGGACTACGCAGCCAGCTACTTCAACGCGACCATCGCGACGCTCGACGCTCATGAGTTGCGCCAAATCATCTTCGACATCGTTCCCCGAAAGGTCAGCATTGACGCGGCAGCCGCGAGCGGAATCATCGCCGAGCTCCGAGCCTTCTACTCGTTCCTCAAGCGCGAGTTCGGGCTCAAGCAGGCCGACGCGTGCCTGCGCGAACTCGGCAGCGACGCGGTGAAGAAGCTGTCCGCGGCGTTGTCAGACAAGCGCAACTTCGGAATGGCGAAGTCGCTCTTCGCGGCCGGCGCCGAAGCGGGCTTCGACATGCGCAGCCAGAAGGGCATCGACGAATGGATGCGCCAGGCCTCCTCCATGCCGCTCGACTCGTTCCCCCTGCCCTTCGGGATTCCCGCGCGCCCTGCTTCTCGTGCCGACGCGAGCGCCAAGAAGAAGAAGGAGCGCAAGTCAGCGAAAAAGGCGCGACGGAAGAACCGATAGACGTCAGCGCCCAGACGAATCGACAGTTGGCTCCCTGGCGGGAGAGACTCACCGGATGCCTTCTGGCGATGCGCTGCGCGTCTGGTTTCCCGAGATGGTCGAGGCGCTGACGTCGGCGTGGTCGGCCGCGACCGACTGGAACGAGCTGGCGGACTTGTGCAGCCGACTCACTGAGCTTCGAGATCGCATTCGAAGCTCCCGAGGCATGGAGCCGCCACTCATGACGTGCCCAACGTGTGGGAGCGTCTCGCGCGCGGTCCTCAAGGACGTCTCCATCAGCTCGGCGCTGTTCGCGCTGCGCAAGGCAGAGGTGCTGTCCGACGCCGAATTTGAGCGCCTTGACCGCGACTGGAAGAAGCACCGAGCGACACAAGGCCTCGATGCGTTCGGGAGGAAGAAGCCTGGTGCAGCACGTGGAACGAGCGACTCGGCGGCGTGCTGCTGAGCCGAACCGTCCAGACACCGTCTGGAGAATTGCCCAGGCCCGCTCGTCAGCCATGATGCCCCCGTGCCTCGAAGACTCCGCCAGATGCCTGACGGCTCGGCCGTGGGGAACATCGGCGTTCACGACCCGTTCGAGTTGATTCGTCACCTCGCCCGCAGCCAGTCAGACCCACGCAAGGCCGTCGCGGAGCTCGTGCAGAACGCGCTCGACGAGCAGGCAGCTCACATCACCATCGAGCGCTACCGCGACGGCGGCGAGACGGTGTTGTCCATCCTCGACGACGGGCTCGGCGTGCTGCCCGAGTTGCCGCGCAAGGACGCCCTCACCACCATCGCCACCAACATCGGGCACTCCCGCAAGCGGCAGATGTCGTTCGACGAGCGCATGCGCCAGGCGATGCTCGGGCAGTACGGCATCGGCCTGCTCGGCTTCTGGGCCGTCGGACACGAGCTCCGAATCCTGAGCTGTGTCGGTGCGTCCGAGGTCTGGGGGCTGACGCTATTCGAGGACTCACCCCGCTACACCATCACCCGCATGCCCGACGTCATCGGGCGCCCCGCCACGTGGACCGAGGTGCAGGTGCGTCGCCTTCACCGCGCGGCGCTCGCTCCGACGGTGGGTGGGCGGCTGGCGACGTACCTCTCGGTCGAGCTCCGCGGGCAGCTCGTTCGCCACGGCACCGAGCTTCGGCTCATCGACCGAATCGCGCGCGGCGCCGCTGACAAGCTCGTCGTCATCAAGCCCAGCCATCTCGCTGGCGAGCGCCTGCCCGGCTTCGAGCCGATTCGACTGCCCGACTTCAAGTTCCCCATCGAGGTGACGCTGCACTTCGCCGGAGACGCGGGCCCGGACGCCGGCCGCGTGAGGCTCGGCTGTGCCGGCGCCGTGGTGCTCGACGACCTCGCGAGCCTCCCGGAGTTGGCACACGCGCCCTGGACCGACGAGCGTCTCGTGGGGGTCGTCGACTTTCCTCACCTCGAAGTCGCGCCGGGCTCACGCCGTGGAATCGTCCCGAACGCCGCTGCCTCTGCGCTGGTCGAGGCACTCATCGCCATCGAGCCCCTCGTCGTCGCCCGCCTCGACGAGCGCAGCAATGCAGAGGCCGCCTCACTGTCTGACGACATGCATCGCCAGCTCGCGCGGCTCTTCACGCGCGTCACCAACTTCGTGCCACACCTGGAGTGGTTCCCCGTCGCCAGGCGCAGCGGCACGGTCGATGACGCTCCACCGTCGGGGAGCGCCGTTTCGCCACCTTCAGAGCCTGCACCACCGGCCGACGCCGAAGAGGACTTGGTCGAGCAGCCAGAGCTCTTCCCTCCCGGCCCGCTGTTCGCCGTCACCGTACGCCCGTCGAAGCTCGAGCTGGCGGTGCAGGAGAGGAAGCAGCTCCACGCCATCGCTGCGGACGAACACGGGAGAGCGATTCGTGAGGGAGTCTCCTTCGAGTGGAAGGCGTCAAGCGCGCTGTCGCTGTCTGCAGCCGGGAACCTCGCGACCATCGAGGCGCTGAGCGCGTCAGCCACGGAGTCAGTGGAGGTGCTGGCGCGTCAGGGGGAACGCGAGCGGGTGTTCATCGTGCCCGTTCGCGTCGTGAGCGAACATCACCGGCGCGCCGACGCGGGCATTCCTCAGCCCGAAGAGGTCAACGAGCCCTTGCAGACGTGGCGCTCGCGCCTCATCGAGGAGCGATGGCAGGTGAACACCGGGCATCCTGACTACCGAGCCTTCGCACACGAAGCGCGCCCCCGCCTGCGCTACCTCGCGATGCTGCTCTCGAAGGAAGTCGTCAGCCGGAACTTCCCGCAGCCGGGAGTGGGCGCGACGCTGGAAGAGCTGGTCGGACTGTTGTCGGCCCTCGAGCGCTCAGGGGCTTGGCGGGGCCGTGCGCGGGACGACGAGGAGCCGGGCTCGAGCTCGTGAGGCGACGCCGTTCGACTCATTCGAGATTCGGACAGCGGTATTGTCCAAATCAGAGCCAGTCGGTTGCGCCCAACCGGAACGTCAGTCCTACGCTCTCTGGAGGCCCCATGTATCGACGTCGTAAGACCGGCTTCGACAAGTACCTCGCTACCCAGATGCAGGACGACGGGTTCAAGCGCGCCTACGAGCACGAGCGCCTGGAGATCGCTGGCAAAAACGGACCTACTCGTCAGTCGTCACGCGGAAGCGCTCGAGCCACTCAATCAACGCCCGCACGCGAGGCTCGAGTGGCTGCGCTTCGCTCGGAGGGCTTCTCGGTCGCCTCGGCGCGCGGGGACGCGGCGTCCGCGGCACGACGGGCGGGCGCGTCAACTCCGAGAGCAGGTGGCGCATCGAGAGCGCGACGCCCAGCTTGGACGACCAGTCGAAGTCGGAGGGCTCGGTGATGAAGGTGCCTGCAGCGACGTCCCAGGCAAGGAAGGAGAACAGCAGCGAGGCGCTGCGGCGTCGGTTGAGCGGGGTGAGGTAGGCCCACAGTGAGGAGCGAATGACGCCCTCCTCGCGCTGCGCCTCGGTGAAGGACTCCGGCAGGTGCGCGAGCAAGCCGCTGAAGCGGTTCTCCACGTCGGCCGCGTTGAGCGGCTCGCCGTCACAGCCGAGGGTTCGGCAGCGGTAGTAGCGCGGCGTCGCTGCTTTGAGGGCGCGCATCGGCA
Organism: Myxococcaceae bacterium; assembly: GCA_020247085.1. Classification (GTDB taxonomy): domain Bacteria; phylum Myxococcota; class Myxococcia; order Myxococcales; family Myxococcaceae; genus Xiheimicrobium; species Xiheimicrobium aquaticum. The sequence goes on from JADCJJ010000331.1 coordinate 5,184, forward strand.
CGTTCGCGGCAGGAATCATCGCCCTCTCGCAACGCGCGCACTTGAGCGTCTTGCGAAGGATGAACGGGTCCTCCTCCGTCGAGAGACGCCCCACCCGAGCGCGCGCCGTTCGGCGTCCGGCGATGGCCGCTCCTGCGCGTTCGAAGAGGTCTGCAGAGACGAGGGGCTCGTGGTCGCTCGGAGCGCCATCTGGGTGCCGGCCCATGTACACGGGGTTTCGGAGCATCCGCGTCACGGCGCGGGCAGACCATCGGGCGAGCGCCCCGCCCCGCCGCTTCCCGTCGACTGCAATCTCAGCGGGAAGTGTTCCAGCCGCCGCGCGCGTGAAGCACGACCTCACGAAGGCGGCTTGTTCCGGGTGGGGCACCAGCTGCTTCGTCTCGGCTGACGAGGTGTAGCCGAAGGGCAACCGGCCCGCCGAGCGGAGGCCCTGAGCTCGCCGTGCAGCGTGCGCGTCTCGCAGTCGCTCGGAAATCATCGAGTGCTCGAACTCGGCGAACGTGGAGAGCATGCTGAGTTGGAGCCTGTCGAGAGCGCCACCGCCAGACGCGAGCGCCCCGTCGACGAAGGAGATGCCGACGTTGAGCTCCGTGAAGAAGTCGAGCAGGTGGACGAAGGCGCCGAGATTGCGGGAGAGCCGGTCGACCCGGTGCACCACCACCTGGTCGATGTCCCCGTTCTCGGCGGCGAGCATGAGGTCGATGAGGCCGTCGCGCCCGAGCGTCGCCCCGCTCTCTCCTTCGTCATCGAAGCGCTGCACGAAGTGCCACCCTGCCGCGCTCCGCTGCTCGATGAAGGTGTGACAGCGCTGAGCCTGCAGCTCGCACGAGGTGACCGCGGCGTCGACGCCCGGGCGCGCCACGGACTGCCGCGTGTAGATGGCGCAGCGAACGACGCGGGGCGTGGGAGCGCGGGAGGCCAGACGGACGCGAAGGGTATCTGAGGCATGTCGTCTCCAAAGCCGGAAGTTCGCGGCTGCTGGGGACCACACCTCTGGTGGCCAACGTCATCCAGTCGTTCTCGAGACGGTCGCGCTCAGCTTCCCCTGGACTTTGCGATTCGTTCGAGTTCCGCCGCGACGGCGGCCTTGTCGATGCGCCCTTCAGCCACGCCCATCGTCAACTCGTAGAGCGCTTCAGTCGGGTGGGCGATGGACACGCCGTTCAGGTCGAGAAAGACGAGCGCTGCGATGAGCCCGATGCGCTTGTTGCCGTCGACAAAGGGGTGGTTGCTGACGAGGTGGAACAGGTAG
>JADCJJ010000332.1 GCA_020247085.1 Myxococcaceae bacterium
ACTGGGGGGCCCGGGGGGCATCGGAGACCCGGCCGCGCGGGGACCCAGCGCGCGCGTGGTGGCACGGGGCTCCCGGCGGGGGCGTGCGAGCAGCCCGTTGACGAAAGCCGAGCGAGCCCGAACATCGAGCCATGAAAGGAAGCGGCCCGCAGGTGTACGGGGCTGTATTTCGAGGGCCGCTGACGCCGCCCGGCGAAGGAGTTCGACCTTCTGGCGACCAGCGCGCTTTCTTCAACGGGCTGCTAAGGCTGCGCGCCGATGATGGCCGCCCGCCGCACCCTCGTCGTCGACGGCTTCGCGCCCATGGCCGCGGCCCTGCGGGCCCACTTCGACGCGCGCTTCGCGGACCCGACGGACACCCGCGACGACCGCTTCGTGTGGGACCTGTGGAACGTGCCCGGGCAGTACACGGCCCTGCGCACCCCGGCGTACCTGTACTTCCCTCGGCGCCTGTACGACGCCTTCCACCAGCGGCTGGTCTGGTGGGGCCGGCGCGTGCTGGGGTGCCACGACGTCTCGCCCCCGTGGATGAGCTGCTACGTCAACGGCTGCGAGCAGCGGCTCCACGGCGACCTGCCGCACGGCCAGTGGGCCTTCGTCTTCTCGCTCACCGACTGGCGCCGGCGCACCTTCCGCGGCGGAGAGACGCTGCTGCTGCGCGACGACGTGCTCGACTTCTGGAGCGGCTTCCGCTCGCAGCGGGCGCAGGAGGAGCCCCAGCTCGTCGAGGCCATCGCGCCGCGCTTCAACCGGCTGACGGTGTTCGACCCGCGGCTGCCGCACGGGGTGCGGCGCATCGACGGCTCGATGGACCCGCGCGAGGGCCGGCTCGTGATTCACGGGTGGTTCGTGCAGCCCCGCCCCTTCATCGAAGGCCCCCTGGCGCCCCGCCGGCTCTCTGAGGGCATCGAGCAGGTGAGCCGCGCGATGGCGCCGGCGCTCGAGGCCGGGCTGCCGGTGGCGGGGCTCTTGAGCCTGGGCTTCCGCGTCGGCGCCGGCGGCCTCGTCGGGCCGGTGCGGGTGCTGTCCGACACCACCCGGGCGCCGGCCCACGAGGAGCCGCGCCGACGAGCGCTCGTGCGGCTGATTCGCCGGTCGGTGCAACGCCTGCGCTTCCCGGCAACGGCTGCGGGGTCGAGGGTGACGTTGCCGCTGGTGTTCGAGCAGGGGTGAGGGCGGCGGCCGAGGCCCGGCTGATCCCGTCGCTTGCCCGCCGCGGCACCCGGTGTTAGGGCTTTCGCGCGCCCTTCGGAAGCTTCGGGCGGCGCAGAAGCCCAATTCACACACACCCGCTGCTCGACGTGGGGTGCTCCGGGAGGCCGGAGAGCACGTCGGGGTTTCCCGGCGGGTGTGGCGGACACAACCCACCGCGACCCGACCGGGCCGCACGAAAGACGAGACGAACCGATGACTGCAGAGACGCAAGCCGCTACCGCCGCTGAGACCCAGGGCATGCCGGGCGCCACCGGCATCACGATGCGCCAGATGCTCGAGGCCGGCGTTCACTTCGGCCACCAGACCAAGCGCTGGAACCCGAAGATGAAGCCGTACATCTTCGGTGCCCGCAACGGCATCTACATCATCGACCTGCAGAAGACGGTCGGCCTGGCGCGCGCGGCGCTGCGCTTCGTCTCCGACGTGACGGCCCGCGGCGGCGCGGTGCTCTTCGTCGGCACCAAGAAGCAGGCCCAGGACGTGGTGCGCGAAGAGGCCTCGCGCGCCGGCCAGTACTTCGTCACCAACCGCTGGCTCGGCGGCACGCTCACCAACTTCAAGACCATCAAGCAGGGCATCGACCGCCTCAAGTCGCTCGAGACGATGAAGGAGGACGGCACCTTCGACCGCCTGCCCAAGAAAGAGGTCGCGGCCCTCGAGCGTGAGCGAGAGAAGCTCGAGAAGAACCTGGGCGGCGTGAAGCAGCTGTCGCGCCTGCCGGGCGCCGTCTTCGTCATCGACCCGAAGAAAGAGGCCATCGCGGTGCACGAGGCCAACCGCCTCGGTATTCCCGTCATCGGGCTGGTCGACACCAACTGCGACCCCGAGGGCATCGACTACGTCATCCCCGGGAACGACGACGCCATCCGCTCCATCAAGCTGTTCACCGGGAAGATCGCCGACGCGTGCGTCGAGGGGTCGGCCCGGTACCGCGCGTCGGGCGCCGCCGAGCGTGACGCCGAGGAGCAGCGCCGCCGCTCCGAGGGGCGCGGTGGCCGTGACGACGACCGCGGTGGCGAGCGCCGCCGCGCCCCCCGCCGTGAGGGCCGGGGCCCCGTCGTCGAGATGAAGGGCGGCCCTGCGACCGCCGACGAGGCCGCGCCGGCCACTGAGGGCGAGGCCGCTCCGGCCGCTCCGGCCGCGCCCGCCGCCGAGTGATGCGCCTCGACCCACCCCACGAGACGAGACGAGACCATGGCTGAGATCAGCGCGCAGATGGTGAAGGACCTCCGCGAGAAGACCGGCGCGGGCATGATGGACTGCAAGAAGGCGCTCTCGGAGTCCGGCGGAGACTTCGCCCGGGCCGAGGAGTGGCTGCGGAAGAAGGGCATCTCGAAGGCGGCCAGCAAGGGCTCGCGCGTCGCCGCCGAGGGGCTCGTCGGCGTCGAGGTGTCCGATGGCGGCAAGCTCGGCGTGGTGGTCGAGCTCAACAGCGAGACCGACTTCGTCGCCCGCAACGACGAGTTCGTGAAGCTCCTCGCCGGCCTCGTCTCGCACGTCGGGCGGCACGCGCCCTCGAGCCTCGAGAACCTGCTCGAGCAGGCGTGGACGGACGGCAAGAAGGTGAAGGACGCCATCACCGAGAAGGTCGCCACCATCGGCGAGAACATCTCGGTGCGCCGCTTCGAGCGCTTCGCGGTCACTAACGGCGGTCTCGGCCAGTACCTGCACGCCAACGGCCGCATCGCCGCCATGGTCGAGGTGCTCGGCAGCGACAAGCCCGAGGTGACCGCGCTCGCGAAGGAGATCGCGATGCAGGTCGCGGCGATGAACCCCCGGTACGTCAGCCGAGACCAGGTGCCCGCCGCCGTGCTGGACAAGGAGCGCGAGATCTACCGCGAAGAGATTCGCAACCCGCCGCCGCCCGCGCCGGGTGAGATCCGCAACCCCAACAAGAAGCCGCCTCCCGAGGAGCGCTGGCCGATGATCATCGAGGGCAAGCTCAACAAGTTCTTCGAGAACGTGTGCCTCGTCGACCAGGTCTCGATCAAGAACGACAAGCAGAAGGTGAAGGACCTCGTCGCCGAGGCCGGCAAGGCCGTGGGCGCGACGCTGACGGTGGGGCGCGTGGTGCGCTTCGAGGTGGGCGAGGGCATCGAGAAGAAGAAGGACGACCTCGCCGCCGAGGTCGCCAAGACGCTCGGCCAGGCCTGAGCGTCGCCTCAGGTCGGCTCCGGAGGGCTCCGCGGACGCTTCGCGGGGCCCTTCGTCGTTCTGGCGGCCGCGCGTTTTCTCGCTCCCCATCGCGACGGCGCGGGGCTACAAGCCCTTCTCCGCGATGAGCGCCACGAGGAGCAGCAGCGGCGGGTACAAGCGCATCTTGCTCAAGCTGTCCGGCGAGGCGCTCATGGGCGACGACAAGTACGGCATCAACCCCGGGGTGCTGACGGGCATCGCCCAGCAGGTGCTCAACCTGCAGAAGGCCGGCGTCCAGGTCGCCCTCGTCATCGGTGGCGGCAACATCTTCCGCGGCGTGCAGGGGGCCACGCGCGGCATGGACCGGGCCAGCGCCGACTACATGGGCATGCTCGCCACCTGCATCAACAGCCTCGCCATGCAAGACGCCATCGAGCAACTCGGCGGGCAGACGCGCGTGCTGTCGGCCATCAAAATGGAGCAGATCGCCGAGCCCTACATTCGCCGCCGCGCCGTGCGCCACCTCGAGAAGGAGCGCGTCGTCATCTTCGCCGCCGGCACCGGCAACCCCTACTTCACCACCGACACGGCCGCCTCGCTGCGGGCGATGGAGATCAACGCCGACGTCATCTTGAAGGCCACCAAGGTCGACGGCGTCTACGACGCCGACCCGCGGAAGAACGCGCAGGCCCGCCGCTACCGCACGCTGACGTACATGGACGTGCTGCAGAAGAACCTGAGCGTGATGGACTCGACGGCCATCTCGCTCTGCATGGACAACAAGCTGCCCATCGTCGTCTTCGACATGACGAGCGAGGGCAACATCGAGCGGGCCGTGTTGCGGCCGGGCGAGATCGGCACCATCGTCGGGCACGCCGAGACGCAGTTCGCCTGACCCGACACCAGTTGCTACGACGAGAGGGAGTCACACATGGCTGCGCATGACGACGTGGTGAAGGGCCTCACCGAGCAGATCAAGAAGACCATCGACGCGCTCAAGGGGCAGATGACGAAGATCCGCACCGGGCGCGCGAACGCCGCCATGCTCGACGCGGTGCGGGTCAACTTCTATGGCACCCCGACGCCGCTCGCGCAGTGCGCGGCCATCGCGGTGCCCGAGGCCCGCCTCATCACCGTGAAGCCGTGGGACAAGTCCATCCTCAAGGACATCGAGAAGGCGATTCACGAGGCAAACCTCGGCCTGACGCCGCAGAACGACGGCGAGATCATTCGCCTGCCCATTCCGCCGCTCACCGAGCAGCGCCGCAAAGAGATCGCCAAGGATGTCAAGGCGAAGGGCGAGGAGCACAAGGTGGCGGTGCGCAACGAGCGCCGTGACGCGAACGAGAAGCTCAAGGCCCTGCTGAAGGACAAGAAGATCACCGAAGACGACAACAAGCGGGCGCAGGAGAAGGTGCAGAAAGAGACCGACGCGGGCATCACGCAGATCGACGACGTCGTCGCGAAGAAGGAAAAGGAAGTGCTCGAGGTCTGAGCGCCAAGAGGGCCCCTTGACCACGCTCCGAGTCCTCGTCGCCGACCCCTCGCCGCCCATCTGCGCCGCGGTGCGGAAGTTTCTCGGCGGCCTGGCCGAGGTGCAGGCCGTTCACTCGGTCGACGGCGCGCTCCGGGCGCTGACAGCCGAGCCGTACGACGTGCTCATGGCGGCAGTGACGGGCACCTTCGACGGCGAGGGCCTGGCGGCGCAGCTGCGGCAGCGGCACCCGGCGCTGTGCACCGTGCTCGTGTATCCGTCCGACGAGGAGCAGGCCTTCGAGCGCGCCACGGCGGCGAACGCCGACGTGTTCCTCACCGGGCCGCTCAAGCGCCCGGGGGTGCTCAACGCGGTGCGCGCCGTGCTCAAGCTGCGGGAGCTGCGGGAGCGGGTGCTCGAGCTGTCGGCGAAGCTCGAGGCGCTCCAGGCCAGCCCGCCGGCGCCCGCGCTCCGCGGCAAACGCCCGGGCCTCAACACCGCCGACGAGGCCTTCTTCAAGAAGTACATGCTGCTCGAGGTGAAGCGCTCGAAGCGCTATGCGTACCCGGTGGCGCTGCTGCTGGTGAGCCTCGACGGGCTCGAGGCGCGGCTTGCGAACGAGCCAAGCCCCGAGTTCCAGCGCGCCGCCATTCGAACCGAGGTGATGTCGGCCGTCAGCGAGCTGGTGCGCGACATCGACGTCGCCATGCCCTTCGCAGAGGACAAGTTCCTCGTCTTCCTGCCGCACACGCCCCGCAGCGGCGCCCGCATCGTCGCCCAGCGCATGGTGGAGCGCCTCGCGGCCTTGGCGGCCTTCGAGGGCGGCACCGCGTCGGTGGGGCTCTCGGGGTTCGACCCGGCCGTCGACCCGACGGCGTCGGTCAGCTTCGGCGCGCTGGTGCGAGAGGCGACGATGGCGCTGAAGCGAGCGCGCGAGGCCGGCGGCAACCGCGTCGAGCTGCCGGCCGTCGAAGGGGGGGGCCCGGCGCCGTCTGCGAAGCCGAAGAAGAACCGCATCTCGATGGGCTGACGCCTCGCGCCCTGGAGCGGCTGGGGTTGGGACACCGCCCGTCGAGCCAGCCGTCGCCTATCTGGCGCCCAGCACCCGGAGGCAGCGACCGCCACCACCCCTCAGCGGCGGGTCGAAGCACACGGGGGCACTGGCCTGGGTGTCACATCGCCCCGCCGGCGTCCTGGCGCAGGCGACGCCGCCGAAGGTGGTGCAGTTGTACCCGCAGGCGACGCGGTCACCGAGCGTGGCGCAGGTCGGGCGCGGCGTCTCTTCGCCGTAGGCGCAGATGACGTGCTGGTCGGGGTCGCGGCATACGGGCCGCATCAGCGACAGGTCGCACACGCCGAACGGCGTCTGCGTGCAGCCCAGGGCGCCGGCGGCGTCGACGCAATGGTACCCGCACACGCCGACCCAGCCTCTCGACACGCAGCTCATCGGCGGCGTGTCTTTGCCGAAGACGCCGTACACCTCGGGCGGCGGGTCGGCGCAGACGATGCGGTCGGGCAGCGCCTCACAGGCGCCTGCGGGCGTCCTGGCGCAGGCCACGCGACCCCGGTCCGAGACGCAGTTGTACCCGCAGGCCACGGCGTCGCCCATCACCACGCACTGAGGCTTCGGCGGCGGGCCCTCGAGCGCGACCGGGAGCCACACCGGCGGGTCGAAGCAGTGCACGCGCCCATTGTTGGCGATGCAGCGCCCCGCGGGCGTCTCGGCGCAGGCGCCGCTGATGGCGTCGGCGCTCTTGCAGTCGTAGCCGCAGAGGCGGCGCCCATACACGTTGATGCAGACGGGTGATTGGCTCAGCAGGGCGCTGAGCACGACGGAGACCATGGGCGCCTCGAGGTGAAGGTTGGACGTCGCGAGCGCCGATGGCCGCGACGGGCGGTCTCTTCAAGGCTCGCGGGGCCGGCGAGGGAAGACGGAGCACGCGAAAGAGGGATCCACGGGGCGCGCCGAGCGGCTCACCAGCGCAGCCGAACGCCGCTGGCCGAGAAGACGCACTCGTCGACCCACTGGAGCAGCTCGAGCCCCTTCTGCTTGTCGTCGTGCCACTGGCCGGTGGGGCCGAGCGAGAAGTGCACGCCGACGCCCTTGCCGGCCACCCACACCTGGTGCACGGCCCGCTGGGTGTTCACCACGACCTTCTCGCCGCTGCGGGGGGCGGTGATGGTCACCATGTCCCCGGTGGCGTCACACTCGACGAGGTCCGGGTCAGCCGAGTCGACGGCGGCGACGAGCTTCTTGAAGACCTGCGCGACAGCGGCAGAGTAGGTGGCTTCGTCCATGACGGGACGCTTGTAGTGCCGCGCCTGCCCGGCGACCATCTCGCCCGGCGTCACGCCGTCGGATGCCACGGCAGTCCGGGTGTCAGGGTTCGCGCTCGAGGTGCTGCACGATGGGCTGCCCTGGCGCGGCGTAGAGGAACAGCGTGCCCGCGCCGCCTCCGGGGGGCCGATCGATGCCGATGACGGTGCCCGGCGTCACGGGCCGGGGGAACGACGCCATGCCGAGGAAGTGGGCCGCGGCGGCGCCCATCGACGGCTGATGGCCGACCAGCACCACCGACTTGCCCTCGTGCTCGCCCAGGAGGTTCTCGAGCACGCCGACCGGCCCGTCGGGGAAGAGCAGCCGGCTCGCGCGGAGCGGCCCGTCATACCCCAGCGCCCGCGCGAGGATGGTGGCGGTTTGCACGGCGCGCACCAGCGGGCTCATCACCATCACGTCAGGCAGGCCCACCAGCGGCACCAGCGGGTCGAAGTGCGCCGGGAGCGTCGTTCGGGCCCGCGCCGTCAGCGCCCGCGCCTCGTCATCGAGCCCGTCGGGGATGTCGGCGTCTGCGTCGCCGTGTCGAACCAGGAAGACTCGCATCGAACCTGAAGGCCTTAGGTCAGCCAGTCCACCAGGGTCAAAGCCCTTCACGCGCCGGCTCGGCTCAGCGCGTCGTCTCTTTTCGGAGACAGGTGGCGAAGGCGGCGAAGCGGTAGATGCGGCGCCGTGAACCGCTCCGGCCTCTCGCTCGTCGTCGTGGCGCTGATGGCGTGCCCGCCCGGGCCGCGGACGTCGCGCGAGGCGCCGCCGGTCGCAGTGAGCGCGCCGCCGCCCGAGGCCTTCGACGCCGGGTGGGCGCTGACGCCCGCGCGCCTCGAGGCCTGGCTGATGTACCACCGCTCGGGGCGCGCTGCCGTCGACGGCGGCCCGCGCGACGCGCTCGGGCAGGCGAAGGCCGCGCTCGAGGCGCAGCGACGGCTGGGGCTGAGCGACGAGGACCTCGAGCGCACCGACGAGGTTGTCGCGGCGGTGGTGGCCCAGCGCACCATCGCGACGCTGACGGGCGCCGAGGCGGTGCGCGAGTTCGAGCGTGTCACCCTGGGGCTCTCGGCCGAGCAGCGGCAGAAGATGGAGCAGGCCTTCGGTGACGTGCGCGCGCGCGCCCGCCAGCTCGCAACGCTCGACGCCGAGCGCGCCCGCTTCGGTGACGCCGCCGTCGACGCGGTGCTGGCCCGGGAGCCCGAGGTGACGCAGGTCTGGAACGCGCTGTTGGACGGACGAGGAGACCCACGATGACGACGACGAGACGGCCCGGGTGGTTCGAGGGCGAGGCGGCGGTGCAGCGGCTGCTGGAGCGCCAGCTCGGGCCGGCCTTCGAGAAGGCGAAGCCGCGCCTGCAGCGCATGGGCGAGCGGGCCGCGAACGAGGGGGCGGCGTGGGCGCACACCGCCGACCACGAGGGGCCGCGGCTCGTCACGCACGACCGCGCGGGCACGCGCGTCGACGACATCGAGTACCACCCGAGCTACCGCGCCCTGCAGGCGCTCGGCTACGGCGGCGGCATCATCGCCGCGACGTACGACCCGACGCTCTCTCAAGAGCGGGGGCAGGCCCCGCGGGCCCTCACCTTCGGTCTCGGGTACCTCTTCGCCCAGGCCGAGGCCGGGCTCTTCTGCCCCATCTGCATGACCGACGGCGCAGCGAGGCTGCTGGCGAAGTTCGGCACGCCTTCGCTGCGGGAGCGCTTCGTGCCCCGGCTCGCCTCGACGAACCTGGAGCGCCTCTACACGGGCGCGATGTTCCTCACCGAGAAGGCCGGAGGGAGCGACGTGGGGCAGGTGTCCACGGTGGCGAAGGGCGGCGCCGGCGTGCCCGGCGAGGCGGTGACGCTGCACGGCGACAAGTGGTTCTGCTCGAACGTCGACGCCGACGTCATCATGATCCTCGCGCGCCCCGAGGGGGCTGGGCCGGGCACGAAGGGGCTGGGGCTGTACGTGCTGCCGCGCACGCTCGACGACGGGCGCCGCAACCGGTTCCGCATCGAGCGCCTGAAGGACAAGCTGGGCGAGCGCAGCTTCCCGACGGGCGAGGTGACGCTCGACGGCGCCCAGGCCTACCTGCTGGGGGGGCCGGGGCAGGGCTTTCACCAGATGGCCGAGATGCTGAACCTGTCGCGGCTCTACAACGCCATCGCCTCGGTGGCGGTGATGCGGCGCTCGGTGACTGAGGCGCTCGAGTGGGCTGAGCAGCGCGTCGCCTTCGGTCGGCGCATCATCGAGCACCCGCTCCTCACCGAGACGCTGCTCGACCTCGCGAGCGAGCAGCGCGTCGCCCTGGCGTGGGCCTTCCGCGGCGTCGAGCTGCTCGACCGGCTCGACGGCGGCACGGCGAGTGACGTCGAGCGCCGCACGCTGCGGGTGCTGACGCCGCTGCTGAAGTACGTGCTGGGCAAGTGGGCGGTGCGCCTCGCCAGCGAGGGGCTCGAGGTGCTGGCCGGCAACGGCTACATCGAGGACTGGCCGATGGCGCGGGTGCTGCGCGACGCGCAGGTGCTGCCCATCTGGGAGGGCACGACGAACATCCTCGTGCTCGACGCGTTCCGGGCGCTGCGCAAGGAGGGTGCCCACGAGGTGCTCTTCGCCGAGCTCGAGCGGCTGGCCGCCGAGGCCCCCGCCGACGTGCAGGGGCGGCTCGCGGCCCTCGTCGAGGAGCTGAAGCAGGCGCTCGCCGAGCTCTCCGACGATGCGCGCGCCGAGCACGCCTTCCGTGACTTCACCGACCGCGCCGCGGTGCTGTGGGCGGTGGCCGTCACCTGCGCGAAGTCCACAGGGGCCGGCACTGAAGCCGACGTACGCGCGGGGCGGCGGGTGCTCTCGCGCCACGTGCCTGCGGGCCTGCTCCGTCGGGACCGGGCCACCGTGGACGACGTGCGGGCCGTCGCCTTTCGCTGAGGTTCGCGGTCGGCCGCCGGCGTCTCGTGGCGGCCCTTCGGCGCCCGGTGCCGTGACGACCTCGCGCCTCGTGCGGGCCGCGCGCGGTTCGCCGAGCGGAGCGGACCGGGAGCGCGCGCGCAAGGCGGTGGCCCGCTCTGCCGACCCTGCCTCACCGTGACGGCCTCGAGCCGGCCGGGCGCCCCGTGACGAGCGACAGGATCCCGGTGCGCGCCGAAGGCAGGGGCCTGCTCCGCCGGCCCTGCGTCGCCGCGCGGGCGTGCCCCTCGGCGGCCGGGGTCAGCGGCTCAGAAGCGGATGCCGAAGACGCCGCGGAAGGCCTGCGCGTTCACCAGGTTCGAGCCGGTGCCACCCTCGCGGTTGAAGCCGCCGAGCGGGAAGAGAATGCCGTACTGGGCCTGCGCGTAGAACCCGTCTTCGGTCTCGTACCGGGCCCCGCCGTTGATCTCGATGCCCAGGTTCGGGTCCGGCGGCGTCAGCGCCGAGGCGTTGGCAGCCGACGGCGTCGACTCGGCGAAGATGGCCCGCGAGTAGATGAAGCCGGCGAACACGTTGAAGCCCTGGGTGATGCGGTACTGCACCTTCGGCTTCACGTAGAGGCTGTCGGTCACTCCGCCGAGAATCTCCCGGTAGAGAATCATGTCCATGCGGTAGTCGCGGTTGAAGCGGAAGTTCCGGATGACGCGGTCGGCGCAGCCGCCGGTCGGCGAGCACGCATACTGGGGGCCCTCGAGGTCACCCGGGTTGGTGGCGCCGTTGGGGCCGCTGCCCCGCCGCCTTGGCGCATTGCCGAAGCCCGGCTGGCGGTCGCCCGACGCGAAGCCCACCTCACCGCCGAGCTCGAGGTCTCCGTTGAGCAGCCGGTACTCGCCCTGCAGCACGGCGCCGAACTGCCACACGTCGAGCCGCTGGTTGAAGCCGGGCTGCGTGCCGGCCATGCCAGACAGGGCGCGGTTGTCGAGCCAGCCCAGGATGGCGGCGAACTCACCCTCGATGCGAAAGTTCTTCCGCTCCAGCTTGGCCCACACGTCGGGGATGAAGAGGTTCGCCTCGCGGCGCACCGACTGGTCTCCGGGCGAGGCCGAGACGTTGAGGCCGTCGCTGGCGAAGGGCCGCGACAGCACGTCGACCGAGTCCACCCGCTGGTTGCGGTAGCTGAAGTGCAGACCGTAGTTGAACACCGTCTGCCCCGAGTCGAGCTTGGCGCGCGCCTCGGTGTCCGTGTCGCGCCGCGCCACCGCGAGGATGTAGTTCAGCCCGTCGTCGAAGTTCGACAGGTTGAAGGGCTGGCCACCCTCGGGCAGGCGCAGCGAGGTGTTGCCGACGACGTTCACGTCGAGCATCGGCGTCACGTAGAAGCCGGCGAGCGGCTCGGCGGTGAACATCACGCGGTCGACGGTGTCGCCCCAGTCGTTGTCGATGCCGTTCCCGTCGTGGTGCAGCATGCCCAGGCCCCAGTGGCTGCCCATGCGGCCGAAGCGCAGAATGCCGACCGGCGTCGACACCTCGCCCCACACGCGCTTGAGCATGATGGAGTCGGTGAGCGAGTTGATGCCCGCCCGCGGCGCCGTCTGCGACTGGCTGAAGACCGAGAACTCGTTGCGGTCGTTCCAGTAGCCGAAGCCGCCGTTGCGCGAGAACGCGTAGTCCGGCGTCGAGCCCCAGACGAGGTTGTCGAGAGCGTCGATCTGCGTGCGAATGCGCACCTCCTCTGAGACGTTGATGGTCGGCTCGAGCCGGAAGCGCATGTTGACGCCGACGTTGGTGCGGTCGACGGTCGAGTTCGGGTTTCGCGGCCACAGGCTGTAGCCCGAGGCGTCGTCACCGGAGCCGAGGTCGAAGCGCCAGAACAGGTCCGGGCGCACCCGCAGGTACCCGTCGAGGGTGACGAGCTCGAGCTTCCGCTTCTCGTCGACCCAGTCCTCCTGCCACCCCTGGGCGACCGACTGTGTCGCCAGCTGGGCCCGCATCTCTTTTCGCAGGTCGTCGACTTCTCGGCGCGCGGCCTCGAGCTTCTGCTCGAAGTCGCGCCGCAGGGCCTCGCTGTCGCCGGCCGGGGCCGTCGCTGCCGCCGCTGGCGTCACGGCGCCGCCGTCGGCCTGGGCGTACGCGGTCGAGGTCACCAGCACCACCAGCGTCGAAAGGCTCGCGCGCAGCATCAGGCTCACTCTCGTGAAGCGGCTCCGGCGGCAGGCCGAAGGGAAGGAACGTCGAAGGCGCGGCAGATAAGCCGCCGCTGCGCAGGTGGTCAAAGGAAAACCCGGGCGCCGCGCGCGCCCTCCGGGGCCGTCGAACGCGCAGGCCAGGCGGTGATTGCCGCCCGGGGCCTCACGCGCCGTCGGGCCGGCCCTGCCGCAGCTCGGTGAGCACGCCGTGCCCGCCCCGGGGGTGGACGAAGGCGATCTTCGCGCCACCGGCGCCGACCCGCGGCGTCTCGTCGATGAGCGGCGCGCCCCTGGCCTTCAGGCCCGCGAGCGTCGCCTCGAGGTCGCTCACCTCGACGCAGACGTGGTGGAGCCCTTCGCCGCGCTTCTCGAGGAACTTCGCCACCGGGCTGTCCGGGCCCGTGGGGCAGATGAGCTCGATGCGGCCCATGCCGTGGCCGAAGATGGCGGTGGTGACCTTCTGGTCCGGCACCACCTCGAGCTCGGGCGGCGGAAAGCCGAGCACCTCGACGTAGTACCTCACCGCGGCGTCGAGGTCCTTCACGGCGATGGCGACATGGTCGAGGCCCTTCATGCTCATGCGCGCTTCCTGCCACGGCGCGCGGCGGTTTTCGAGCGGCGCCTCGGGGCGCTCGGGCGGGGCCGCGCCGTGGGCTGGCAGGTGGGGCAGAAGAAGGTGCTGCGCCCCGCCTGGACGATGCGCGCGATGGGCGCCCGGCAGCGCGGGCAGGGCTCGCCCGCCCGCCCGTACACGAGGAACGGGTTCACCGCGCCCGGCTCCTCGACGTACTGAATCTCGTCGCTCGCCTCGACCTTCAGCGCAAACGCGATGGTGGCGTGTACGGCCCTCGTCAGGGCGGTCAGCTCGCGGTGCGAGAGGCTGGCCGGCGCGCGCGCCGGGTGGAGGCGCGCCCGGAACAGCGCCTCGGCGGCGTGGATGTTGCCGAGCCCCGCGACCCGGGCCTGGTCCATGAGCGCCACCTTGAGCGCCTGCCGCGAGCCCGTGAGCGCGGCGCTCAACGCGGCGACGTCGAGGCCGTCGACGAGGGGGTCGACGCCCAGCCTCGCCACCGAGCGATGCGTCGACAGCGCCTCGGCGGGCATGGGCTCGACGAGCCCGAAGGTGCGCGGGTCCTGGAAGTGAATGCGCTCGCCGGTGTCGAGCACGAAGCGCGCCCGGCTCCAGCGCGTCGGGGTGCCGGCGGGGCGCAGCACGAACTTGCCCGTCATGCCCAGGTGCGCCACCGCGCCGCGCCCGCCCTCGAAGGTCAGCAGCAGGAACTTCCCCTTCCGCTCGGCCGACAGCAGCCGCCCGCGGAGCGCCTCGACGTCGGCGAGGGTCGAGCCGCGGAAGGTGCGCGCGCCCGGCTCGGCCTCGGTGCGCACGATGGTGCGCCCGCGCGTCCATGCCACGAGTGACCGGCGCGCGAACTCGACCTCGGGGAGCTCTGGCATGGGCGGCAGATAACCCCCGCCGGCGCCGCCCGCGAGCCGTCCGCGGCGCCCTGTGGCGACGGGCACAGGGCTGTAGCCCCGCGCGGTTTGCTTCGAGCTGGCGCGGGCCCGTGGTTACATGCGGCCGAATCGATGAGTCCTGGTACGGCCCGTTCCCCAGTTCACCGCATCATCTCGGCCCTGAGCGGCGCGGTGCAGGCCCTTGGGCTGGGCGTGCCGCCGCTGTTCGTCGAGAAGTGGGGCGTCGCGGTGCACCAGGCGCTCTCGTCTCGGGCCCGTGAGTTCCATACCCACCAGCACGTGCTCGACCTCATCGTGAGCGCCGACCCCATCGAGACCGTCGCGGCGCTGTACCACGACGTCGTCTACGTGCAGGTCGACCTGGGCGTCCCGCCCCACTACGAGGCCATCCTCGAGCCGCTCGTCAGCCGCGAGAAGGACGGCTGGCGCATTCTGCCGCACGCCGGGGTGGACCCGACGGCGAAGCTGGTGCTCGACGTCTTCGGGCTTGCCCCGGGGCAGGTGCTGACGGCCGCGAGCGGGCTCAACGAGCTGGCCTCGGCGCTCGTGGCCGCCAAGGAACTCGAGGGCGTCTTCTCGCATGAGCAGCAGCTGGCGATGGCGGCGTGCATCGAGGCGACGATTCCGTTCCGCCCCCAAGAGCGGCTGCAGCTCGACGCCCGCCTGGCAGCGCTCGGCGTCGGCGAGGGGCTGCGCGTCGAGATGGTGCGGCGCGCCGTCAGGCTCGCCAACAACGACGTGGGCAACTTCGCCGAGTCGAACCCGGCCCGCTTCCTCGACAACACCTGGAAGCTGCTCCCCGAGACGAACCCCTCGCTCCACACGCCCAACACCTACACGGTCAACGAGTACCGGGTCGCGCTGCTCAAGATGGAGGGCTTCCTCTCGTCGCTCCCCGCCGAGCGCGTGTTCCGGGAGCAGCTGGGCGAGCCGGCGCTCGAGGTGCACCGCGCCCGGGTCGAGGCCACCGCCCGCAACATCGCCCTCGCCGTGCGCTACATGCGCTGCAAGCTGTACAGCACCGCCGTCCTCGAGGCCCTCTCGGTCGAGAGCGGCGGTGACGCCCCCATCGACCTCTTCATGGGGGGCCTGGGCGACGCGTCGGGCGAGCGCATGCGGCGCATCGAGCAGTTCCTCCCGCCGCCGCGGCCGCGGCCCGGTACCACCGAAGCGGTGCTCCAGGGGCTGCTCGAGGCGGGCCGACTCAACGCCTCGGCGTTCGACCTCTCGCCCTCGCCGCTCGCCAGCTTTCTGCACCTCGCGCTGGGCGAGGCGGCCATGATGGAGGGGCTGGTGCTGGCGCGTGAGTGGTGGGCCGGCCGCTCGACGGCGCGGGCCTTCCTCGAGGCGCAGCCCGCGGCCACCACGGCCGCCATCGCCCGCGCCGGCGCCCACATCACCGACACGCGGCGTGAGCTGCTCGAGGGCCTGGCGGAGCGGCTCGAGCGGCGCACCGGCGGCTGAAGGCCCATCGCCCCGTCGGCCTTCTGGTAGAGGTCCGTCCCATGTCCATTCCCGCGCCGCCGGTGCCCGTCTTCCCGCCGGCTCCCTGCACCCTCACCAGCGTTCAGGGCCTCGAGGCCGCCGGCGTCAGGGCCGGCATCAAGGCCTCGGGCAACCCCGACGTCGCGCTCCTCGTCGCCGCCGAGCCCATGCGGGGCGTGGGCCTCTTTACGCAGAACCACTTCGCGGCCGCGCCGGTGCGCCTCTCGCGCCGGCACCTCTCGGCCTCGGGCGGCCTGGTGCGCGCCGTCGTCGTCAACTCGGGCAACGCCAACGCGTGCACGGGCGCGCAGGGCGACGCCGACGCCCTCGAGATGTGCGCCCGCGTGGCGTCGGCGCTCGGGTGCCCCGTCGAGCAGGTGCTGGTGTGCTCGACCGGCGTCATCGGCGTGAAGTTGCCGATGGAGAAGGTGCGCGCGGGCATCGACCAGGCGCTCGCCGAGCGCTCCGCGGACGAAGCGGCCGGCCGCCGGTTCCTCTCGGCCATCATGACGACCGACGCCTTCCCCAAGGAGGCGGGGGCGCGGCACGGCGACGCCACCGTCGCCGGCGTCTGCAAGGGCGCGGGCATGATTCAGCCCGACATGGCGACGATGCTGGCCTTCCTCGCCACCGACTACGCGCTGCCCGGCGCCGGGCTCGAAGAGGCCGTGCGCCGCATCGCCGCGACGTCGTTCAACGCGGTGCACGTCGACACCCACACCTCGACGAACGACACGTTCCTCGTGCTGTCCACGCAGCGGCACCCCGCGCCCGAAGGTTGGGAGGCCCGGCTCGAGGCGGTGGCGCGCCGCCTGGCGTGGCTCATCGCCCGCGACGGCGAGGGCGCGACGAAGGTGACGACGATTCGGGTGACGGGCGCCGGCAGCGACGCCGTCGCGCGGGCGGTGGCCACCCACGTCGCGGCGTCGGGCCTCGTCCGCACGGCCCTCTTCGGCAACGACCCCAACTGGGGCCGCTTCGTCAGCCAGGTGGGCAACGTGAGGGGCCTGGCGGCGCCGCAGCGGCTGGTGTGCCGGCTCCAGGGGCTCGAGGTGTTCCGCGCCGGAGAGCCGACGCCCTTCGACCGGGCCGCCGCCTCGCAGGCCATGCGGGCCGAAGACGTCTCGCTCGAGCTGCAGCTCGACGAGGGAGACGGGCAGGCCGTGCTGATGACCAGCGACCTCGGCTACCGCTACGTCGAGGTGAACGCCGAGTACACCACCTGAGGGCCGGGGCGCGGCGGCCGCCGCCTCACTGACGGCAGACCGACTGGTACGACACGGTGACGGTGGTGCCGGCCCCGGGGGCCTGCCCGTCGGCGAAGACGATGGCGTTGCTCGCGGCGTCGTACGTCCACGCGCTCGACACGGCCTGGCCGTTCACCAGCACGTCGACGGGCTGGGTCGTGTCGGGCGGGTTGCGGACGAAGAAGGTCTGCCGCGGGCCGAGCGCGCTGCGCCCGAGCTGCTCGAGGTCGGTGGCCCAGTTGCTCTTGCAGATGGTCTGCCGCACGCCGCCGGTGGCGCTGATGAGGCTGTCGTAGCGCCCCGTCGTGTCCTGCCCCTCGACGATGCAGGTCGGGCTGGGCGCCGAGAAGGGCCCGATGACGCTGACGCTGACCTGGTGCCGGCGGCGCGGGCCCTTCACCAGCGGGAGCCGCGTCAGGTAGTACCCGATGGCCTCCGGAGACTGGTCGGCCGCGTCGCTCACGATGATGATGGCGAGGTTCGCGTCGTCGCGCAGGAAGCCCCCGTTCGCGCCCGAAATGAGCGGCGGGGAGAGCGCCTTGAGGGTCGTCGAGAGCGGGCGCTCGACGCCGTTGCCCGACGTGCCCACCAGGACGCGCTGGGCGAAGAGCATGGCGACCGATGGCATGGCGTTCGTCAACACCGTCGCGCCCGAGGGGCCGACGAAGCGCCCCTGCGCCGTGGTGCGGAAGTCGTCGGTGGTGGTGACGGCGATGTGGTAGTCGAGGTTGGCGCTCATCGCGTACCTGATGAAGCTCCCGAAGTTCATCGCGAGCGCGGCCTGCTCGTCGGCCATCGAGCACGAGTCGTCGATGGTGAAGAGCACGTCGCCCACGGGCTGGGCAGGCTGCTGGTAGGTCTCGACGGTGACGCCGGTGAGGTCGCCGATGCCCTTGAGCGAGACGGCGAGCGTCCGCTCATCGGCGCCCTCGCGCGAGCGCAGCTCGAGGGTGCCGGTGTTCGCGCCGACGCCGGGCGGCGTGTACGAGACCAACACTGTGACACTCGTCGCGGGCGCGATGGTCACCCCGCCCTGAGGCGGCCGGGTCGAGGGGGGCACGGTGAAGGGCGCCGCCGTGGTGGCCGAGAGCAGGGTGACGTTCGCTCCGCAGGTGTTGAAGACCTGCACGGGCCGGTCGTCCGAGGCGCAGCCGAGCTTGATGGTGCCGAAGTCGAGCTCTTCCGGCACGATGACGAGGCAGCGCGTGACGCGAGCGCTGAGGAACACCAGGCCCGGGGCCTGGCCGGCGGCGGTGAAGCGGAAGAGGCCTTCGGCGGTGGCGCCCGTCTCGAGGCCCTTCGCGTCGAACGACACCGAAAGGGTCAGCTGCTGGCCGGGCCCGATGACGTTCGCGGCGGGGCCCGCGTAGACGAACCCCTGCGCGCTGCCGGGCGCGAGGTCGAGGCCCGAGACGGTGCACGGCGCCGTCGACGTGTTGGTGAGGGTGAAGGTCCGCGTCACCGTCCCGTCGGGCGGCACGTCGCCGAAGGCCAACGCCGAGACCGACGCGACGACGGTGCAGCGCTCCGAGGCGATGCCCGTCGCCACGAGGGGCACCGTCTTCACCGGCTCGAGGGCGTCGTTCGAGTAGATGGTCAGCGTGGCCTCGCGCGGGCCGACGCCAGACGGCATGATGGAGACGTCGAGGTCGATGAAGTTCCGGCCAAGGGTCGCCGGGATGCCGCCCGTCGGGGGGCGCACGACGGCCACCGAGAACTCGGCGGCGCCCGTCGCACCCCTGGGGGTGAGCGACAGCAGCGGGAGCTGGCCGTTCCTGCCGAGGACGAGGTTCGACGAGGTGTCCGCGGGGTTCATCTGCGGCGAGCCCACGTTCTCGATGCGCAGGCGCCGCGACACGCTGGGCTGCGTGGGGGTGGGTTGGTTGGGCGTCGAGGTGAAGAAGGGGACCAGGCCGAAGGCGAGGGGCGACGGGCTGACGCGGAGGCGCGGGCCGCCGCCGACGCAGCGCAGGGGGACGCGCGCGGGGAGCGCAGGCGACGTCCCCAGTTCGAGCGCGAGCGTGCCGCTCAGCAGTCCCAGCCGGGGCGGCCGGCACTGCACGTCGATGGTGAGGCTCGAGCGCGCCGTCACCCGGGCCGAGGGCTGCTGCGTCGACAGGCCCTCGCCCGTCACCCCCAGGGTGACCGGCAGGTCGACGCCGCTGCGGTTGACCACCGTCACCGAGCGCGTCACCGCTTCGCCCACCGGGATTCGCCCGAAGTCGAGCATCGCCGGGCTCCAGGTCAACGACGTCGACGACCCTCGCCCCACGAGGCGGACGGTGCCCGCGGCGCACGAGGCCCGCCGGCGAACCCGCAGCTCGGCCTCGTAGGTGAGCTCGGCGGCCGGCGCGAAGCGCACCCGGGCGCTCACCTGCGCGTTCGGCTCGAGCTCGAGGGTGACCGGCTGGTCGACGGAGAAGAAGGCCGGGTCCCTGCCGGTGACGTCCGAGCGGGTGGCGGTGGCGCGCTCGCCCGTCGCGTTGTCGAGCGTGAGCGGGAGCTCGACCGCCAGCGACACCGGCACCTCGCCGAAGTCGAGGACGGGCGGCACGAAGCAGTCGCGGGCCTCGGCGGTGGCGAACAGCTCGACGCCTACGAGCGACTCCGACGGCCGGGAGCCGGCGGTCTCGAGCTCGAACACGGCGCTGTGCTGCACGGCGGCCTTCGTCGGGTCCTCGTCGTGGGGGGGCGAGAAGGTGACGGCGACGGACGTCTCGGTCTGGGGCGCGACGAGGGTCGCCTCAGGCAGCTCGAGCGAGAAGGCGCGGCTGCCGGAGGCGAGCTTGAAGCGGAGTAGCTCGAGGGTGCCGTCGCCGACGTTGCGGAGGGTGATTCGCCCGGCCGACGACTGGCCCATGGGGGTCGCCGGCAGCTGGAGCCGCGCGTCACGGGTCAGCGTCTCGGCCCCACCGGCCTCACCGGGAGGCACGACGACCACCGCCTCGGCGAAGCGCCCCGACAGCCCGCCGCGTCGGTCGCAGGAGAGGCTCGACAGCGCGCAGAGGAGGGCGACGGAGCGAAGCCGAGTTCTCGTCATGGAGGAAAGCCTACTGCCCGGCGGTCGCCAGCGGTACGTCCGGAGCGCTCCGCACGTCGGTGCTGGTCGTTCCGCTCGAGCTGGACTTGACTGGCGCCGATGCGACGTGTGGTGCTCGGTCTCACGGTGGTGGCGGTGATGCTGGTGGCGTGCCCGGAGCCGTGTGGCCGGGGCACGTGCGACGGGTGTTGTGACAGCGCCGGGCAATGCCTGATGGGCACGAGCCGGAGTTACTGCGGGAGCGGCGGGGTCGTGTGCGGGGCGTGCGGGGTGGGGCTGCGGTGCCTCTCTGGGGCCTGCGTCGAGGCCGTCGACGGTGGCTTCGTGACGCCCGACGCCGGGCAGGGGTGCCGGTGCCCGAGCGGTTGCTGCCTCGACGAGCAGTGTCAGCCGGGCAACCTGCCGGAGGCCTGTGGCAGCGAGGGAGGCGCCTGCGTGGCGTGCGCCCCGGGCAAGCGGTGCGAGCGCGGCCTCTGCGTCGAGGCGCTGTGCAGCGGGTGCATCGACCCGCTCGGGGTCTGTCAGCCCGGAAACACCCCGCGGGCCTGCGGAACGGGCGGCGCCCTGTGCGAGGCCTGTACGCCGCGGGAGGCGTGCACGAGCGGCCGCTGCTTCGGCCTCGCATGCGGCCCGCTCCTCTGCGCCTCGGGCTGCTGTCAGGGAATGACTTGCGTGCAGCCGTCGGCAACGGCCTGCGGCCTCAACGGGTCGACGTGCGTGCCCTGCGCCGCCGGGAGAACGTGCATGAACGGCGTCTGCCGCTGAAGCGACCGGGCGCCCACGACCCGCTCCGGGGCCTCGCGGCGCGCTTCAGTCGGCGGTCTGCTCCCGGGGCACGGCGGTGCTGCAGGCGCCAGGGGGCGGCGCCCCGGGCAGGGCTGCGTCACTCGGGCATCGCGTACCGGTCGGCGGCCACGTAGACGCGGAAGTGGTGCTCGCCCTCGGCGGTGCGCACCGTCGCGTCGGTGCTGCCGCGCGCGCGAGCCACCAGCGTCACCTTGCGGCCGACGCGCTTCACCTCGACGAGCGACGGGTCGTCGACCCGCACCGCTGTCACCAGCGTCGGCATCGCCATCGTCATCGTGTGCCCCACCGGCAGGGCGACCTGCTTGCGAGGCGAGGCGAGGGCCGCTGGCGCGGCGAGGACGGCGAGGGTGACGAGGAGCGCGAGCTTCATGCGACGGAGTGAGTTCATGGCCCATGCCGAGCCTCAAGTGCTCGTCTTTATTTGTCTTTACTGGGGCAGAGCGAGCCGGCTTGACGTGCCCGCGCGCTCCACTGGTGCATCGATGGTCCACTGGCGTTCCGGGGGCGCTTCCGCGTCCGGGTGGGCCGCGCGGCGGGCGGGGAGAGGTTCGGCGCGCCGTCGGCGCCGCAGCGCTGGCCTTCGCCCGTGGGGTCGACCCGCGCCGCGGCGATGGTCGGCGGGTCGCCCGGTGAGGCGCTCCGGGCGGGTGTCGGCCGCTCGCCAGTGGAGCGAGGTGCGGCTGCGCTGTGTGGCTTGTCCCGGCCGACCCCCGGCGCGCGGCTGACCCATGTCGGCGGGAGCCGTTTCAGGGGTCTGCGAACGGCATGCGGGGTGCTCTCTCGGACCGCCCCGTGGCAATCCTCCCTTGGCGAACGGCGCTCCTCGCCTGCTCCTGTCTGCTCGCCGCGTGCCCGGGTGGCGCCGTGCTGGTGCCGGTCGACGAGGACCCGGGCCTGTTCGTCGCGCCGGCGGGGGCTGGTGGCCCGGCGGAGCCGACGTCGTTCCCGGAGGTGCGCTTTGACGTGGGCGCAGGCGGTGGCGCCGGGGCGCCCTTCGCGGGTGGTGCCCCCAGCTCGACGCAGCCGGTCGTCGCCGACGCCGGTGCGAGCGCCTCGGAGACGCCGGGCGCGAGCGACGCCGGCCCTCGCGTTCCGCCCGCCGACGCCGGAGGACTCGACGCGGGCGGAGCCGACGCCGGCGAGGGCGTCTCGGGCCAGGGTGACGCCGGTGGGGTGGGTCCACTCCCGACCGACGCGGGGCCTGCGGCCGGGGGGCCCGTCTCGGCGCACACCGCCCTCGGGCTGCCTGACGACTCGGCGGTCGGTCGGCTCGACCGGTGGCTGCTGGTGAAGCCGCAGTTCGTCTCGTCGTACGACACCACCCGGAAGACGCCGCGGTGGGTCGCCTGGCGCCTCGACGCCTCGTGGCTGGGGACGGCGACGCGCGCGACGAGCTTCCGCCGCGACGCGCAGCTCCCGGCGACGGCCGGGCAGGCGCGCGACGAAGACTTCCGTAACAGCGGGTTCGACCGCGGCCACCTGTGCCCCAGCGCCGACCGCACGCGCACCGACCCCGACAACGACGCCACCTTCGTCTTCACCAACGTCGTGCCGCAGACGCGCGCGAGCAACGCCGGCACCTGGGCGACCCTCGAAGACGACGCCCGCGGCTTCGTGCAGCAGGGCAAGTCCGTCATGCTCGTGGCCGGACCCGTCTTCGGCGTCACCACGCAGAACGTCGGCAGCGGCGTGCCGGTGCCGCTGTCGACCTTCAAGGTGGCCGTCGTCTTCGACGGCCCGCAGGTGGGCGCGGGGGCGGTGACGACCAGCACGCGCGTCATCGGCGTCGTCGTGCCCAACACCGCCAGCGTCTCGGGCGACTGGCGCAGCCACCGCGTGTCGGTGCGCGCCATCGAGCAGCTGACGGGCCTCGACTTCCTCGCCGACGTGCCCCGCGCCGTGCAGGACGTCGTCGAGACCCGGGTCGACGCTCTGCCGTGACGGGGCGCTTTCGCGCGAGCGCGAAGGACGTCGCCGCCCGGGCCCCGTGCTACCGTCTCACGCCTGATGTCGGGCACGGACACCACCGCGCGCTCCCGCCCGCGCGACGCCGAGAAGGCCGACGCGCCCGTCATCTGCCCGTCATGCGCCCGGGTGCTCGAGGCCGAGCCCAACTTCTGCGTCTCGTGCGGCGCAGACCTGCGCGGCCTCGGTGCCACCTCGGACACGCTGTCGGGCCTCGACGCGAGCCAGACCATCGACGGGCGCTACCGCGTCCTCGAGAAGCTCGGCGAGGGCGGCATGGGCGCGGTGTTCAAGGTCGAGCACGTGCGCATGGGGAAGATCGCCGCGCTCAAGGTGCTCCGGCCCGACGTCGCCCTCGACAAGGCGATGAAGGCGCGGTTCCTCCAGGAGTCCCGCGTCGTCGCGAAGCTGTCGCACCCGAACACCGTGCAGGTGTTCGACGCCGGAGAGCTCGACGACGGCGCGCTCTTCATGGCCATGGAGTACCTGCCGGGCAAGGACCTCGCCTGGCACCTCAAGGCGCACGGCCCCATGAGCGAGGAGAAGTGCGTCGCCATCGCCGTGCAGCTGCTCTCGTCGCTCTCCGAGGCGCACGAGGCGGGCATCATCCACCGCGACATCAAGCCCGCCAACGTGATGCTGGTGCGCCGGCGCAAGGGCGGTGACGAGCAGGTGAAGCTCCTCGACTTCGGCATCGCCAAGCTCGCCGAGGGCGACGGGCGCAGCTCGACGACCGGCGAGTTCATCGGCACCCCGGCCTACATGTCGCCGGAGCAGGTGCGTGGCGACCCGGTCGACGCCCGCAGCGACCTCTACGCCATCGGCGCGCTGCTGTTCGAGCTGGCCACGGGGCGGCAGCTGTACACGGGGCCGACCGCCGTCAGCATCATCAAGCAGCACCTCGAGACGCCCGTGCCCCGGCTCTCCGAGTTCGCCCCGCAGGTGCCCGTCAGCCCCGGCTTCGAGCAGGTGGTGCGCACTGCGCTCGAGAAGGAGCCCGGCAAGCGGTTCGCCGACGCCGAGGCGATGAAGCGGGCCCTCGAAGCGCTCCGCGGCGCCGTGAAGGTGCCGACGCGCGACCTCACCCCGATGCCCGACGAGCTCGCGGGCCGCATGCTGTCGCGCGAGGACTTCGACCAGTACGAGCGGCGGCTGAGGGCGCAGCGCGTGCTGTGGCCGCTGGCCGTCGTCGTCACGCTGCTCGTCGTCGCCGGGCTGGCGGTGCGCGGCCTCCAGACGGTGCGCCTCGTCACCGCCGCGTCGGTCGAGGCCGAGCCCAACGACCAGGTGGCCCGCGCCACGCTCATCGCCCTCGGCGCGCCGGTGAAGGGGGCGATGGGCGCCGCCGGCGAGGGCGAGGGCGACCGCGACCTCTTCGTCGCGCAGCTGCCCGAGGCCGGCCGCTACCGGCTGACGCTGTCGGGCGTCGCGGACCTGAACCTCACGCTCGAGGTGCTCCAGCTCGAGCGCGTCACTGCCGAGGGCGCGGGCCCCGAAGGCAAGGGGGCTCCGGCGGAGCGGCTGGCGCGCCGGCTCTTCCTCGACGACCAGGGCGTCGGCGACGGAGAGCGCGTCGACGGGCTCGAGCTCGCCGCCGGGGCCGTCTACCTGCGCGTCGAGGAGCAGGCCTTCGTCACCGAGCAGCCCCGCCCGCCCCGCGAGAAGAGCCTCGTGCCGTACACCCTCGCGCTCGAGGCGATGCCGGGCGCCGTGCACGCCGAGGTCGAGCCCAACGACACCGCCCTCACGGCGCAGCCCTTGCCGCTCACCCGCGCCATCGACGCGTGGGCTGGCGCGCGCGTCGACGAGGTCGAGCGCCTCACCGAGCAGCGCCCCCAGGCGCCGTTCTCGGCGGTCGACGTCTACAAGGTCTCCGAGGTCCCGCTCGCCGAGCAGGTCGTCGTGGCCGTCGTGCCGCCGGCCGAGGGCGCCCTCGCGGTGGTCGACGAGGCGCAGCTCGAGGCGTGGCACCAGCGCAAGGCCTCGTCGGCGCAAGGCCGCCCCGCGCCGCCGCCGCCGGCGAAGGTGGTGAAGGGGCTCCCCGAGCTCGTCGCGCTCGAGCCCTGCGCCGACGGCGTCAGGCGCCTGCGGGTGAGCTCCGTGTCGGCCGTGGCGGGCGCGCCCTACCGCCTCGCCGCCGCCACCTCGGGGCCGAACGGCGTCGCCGGCCTCGTCGACCTGGTGCGCGCGCTCGAGGCGAGCCCGTCGGCGCAGGCGGCCATCATCGACGGGGCCACGCGCACGCTGCGCTCGTCGCCGGAGCTCACCCGGCTGCTCGAGGGGCGCGCGCGAAAGTGACGCCGGCGGCGCGCGGGGGGGCCTCGGTGCCGTCGGCCCCTCGCGCACCGACGTCGGCCCGGGCACCAGCGGCGGGCCAGAGGGCGCGGTGGGGCCTCGCGTCCGCGGCGCGGCGGCGGGCGCTCTCGACGGCAGGGCGGCCTCTCCGTCTGGCGGCGTCGGGGCTCCGCCGCGCTTCCGTGGACCCCTCGACCTGGTGCAAGGTCGCCGCTCGCCAGGGGCTTCGTGACGCGCACACCTCCACACCTGCTGCTCATCGGCGGCACCGACGACGACGCCGGGTGGGTGCACCGGGCGCTCGCCGCCGACGGGCTCACGGTGCGCCTCGAGCGGCTCGGCGCCTCGGAGGACCCCCGGCCGCTGCTCACCTCGACGCGCTTCGACGCGGTGCTCGTCGACCTGCTGGCTTCGCGGCTCGACGCGGCTGGCTGGCTCGCGCTGTTCGGCGAGGTCGGCCAGCGCGCGCCGCTGGTGGTGCTCGCCGACGCGCGGCACGAGCCCGACGTCGTCCAGTGGATGGCCACCGGCGCCTCGGACTGGGTGTTCCGCCCGGGGTTCCTGGGGCTGTCGGCGGTGCTGGCGCGGCTCCTGCGCGAGGCGCGGGAAGAGGCGGCCGCAGAAGAGGAGGAGCGGCAGCTGCGCGAGGCCACCGCGTCGCTCCTCGAGCTCGCCCGCAGCCCCGTCTTCGGCGGTGAAGATCTCACCGCCACGGCCAGCGCGCTCACCCGCGCCGGGAGCCGGGGCCTCAAGGTCGCCCGCTGCAGCGTCTGGCTCTACACCGACGACCGGCGCGCGCTGACGCTGCTCGACCTCTTCGACGCGGCGACCGGCGCGCACGCCCGCGGCACGGAGCGCGCGCGAAAGGACCACCCGCGCTACTTCGCGGCGCTGTCCGAGGCGCGCCTCATGCCGGTGACGCACGCGGCGACCGACCCGCGCACCGCCGAGTTCGCCGCCGGCACCTTCGCGCCCGAGCGCATCAGTTCGACCCTCGACGTGGGGCTGCGCGTCAGGGGTGAGCTCGTCGGCGCGCTCTGCCTCGAGCACCGGGGCCCGCCCCGACGGTGGACCGCCGCCGAAGAGGTGTACGCCACCGCCCTCGCCGACGTCGCCTCGCTCGCCCTCGAGAGCGTGGAGCGCCGCCGGGTCGAGCTCGCCCTGGCCGAGTTCGAGCGCCGCTTCCGCGACCTGTTCCGCTACTCGTCAGACACCATCGTGCTCTACCGCGTCGCGCTCGACGGCAAGGTCTTCTGCGAAGACCTCAACCCCGCCGGCGAGCGCGTCTCGGGCGTGACCCGCGACCAGGTCGTCGGCAAGGAGGCCCGCGAGGTGCTGGCGCCGCTCGCCGCCGCGCGCCTCGAGGAGCGCTACGCCGAGGCCATTCGCGAGCGGCGGCCCATCTCGTACGAACACGAGCTGCCGCTGCCCTCGGGGACGCGCGTCTTCAACGCCGCCGTCGTGCCGCTGCTCGACGACGCCGGCCGCGTGCACCGGCTGGCCTCCATCGCCCGCGACGTCACCGCGCAGCGCAACGCCGAGCAGCTCACGCGCAGGCTCGAGGCGCAGCTGGCCGAGTCGCAGAAGAGCGACGCGCTGACGCGCCTGGCGGCGCACCTCGCCCACGACGTCTCGAGCCTGCTGTCGGCCATCGAGGCGCACGCCCGGCAGCTGAAGGCCGGTGAGGCGAGCGCCGCCGACGCGACCTTCGCCATCCTCGAGGCCACCGCCCGCGGCCGCGAGCTGGCGCGGCGCATCGCCACCTATGGCCGCCGCCGCCCCGAGGAGAAGGAGCCCGTCGACCTCGAGCCCCTCGTGCACGAGGTGGTGCGCCAGCTGTCGGCGTCGGCGCGCGGGGTGACGGTGCTGCCCGAGGTGATGAGCCGGCCGGTGCGGGTGCTGGGAGACGCCGCGCAGTTGCACCAGGTGCTGCTCAACCTCGTCGCCAACGCGCTCCAGGCGATGCCCGACGGCGGGCGCCTCACCGTGCGCCTCGAGCGCCGCGCGCTGTCCCTCGAGGCGGCGGCTTCGCGGCCCCCGCTGAAGGCCGGCGACTACGTGGTGCTGTCGGTCGCCGACACCGGCCGTGGCATGAACGAGGCGACGCGGCGCCGCATCTTCGAGCCGTACTTCTCGACGAGCGACGCGCGCACCGGGCTGGGCCTGCCGGTGGTGCAGTCGGTGGTGACCGGCCACGAGGGCGCCGTCTTCGTCGACAGCGCGCCGGGCGCCGGCACCCGGTTCGACGTCTTCCTGCCGGCGCTCGAGGGCAGCGAGGAGAAGCCCGGCGCCGGCCAGCACCTCATGCTCGTCGACGACCACGCGGGCATGGCGCGCATCAGCGGCAAGCTGCTCGAGACGCTCGGGTATCGCACCACGGTGTTCGATGACCCGCGCCAGGCGCTCGACTTCTTCCGCCAGCGCCCGCAGGCCTTCGACGCGGTGCTGACCGACCTGTCGATGCCGCAGATGAGCGGCGAGGACTTCACCCGGTCGCTGCGAAGCCTGCGCCCAAACCTGCCCGTCATCGTCTCGAGCGGCTTCGCCAGCCTCGTCGACGTGCGCGAGCTCGAGCGGCTGGGGGTGGCCGCGGTGCTGGTGAAGCCCTGGCGCCTCGAGGAGGCGGTGGCGACGCTGCAGCGCGTGCTGGGCCCCTCGCCGGGCGCCGCGCTGCCGAGGGCGCCGAAGGCTCCCTTCCCGGCGTGAAGGCGCTAAACACGGCTCCCGGGTGATGCCCGGGCGGCCGGCCCCGGCACCTCACCCCTCGCGGCGTCGTCTTCGGAGCCCTTTGCCATGCGCACCCTCTTCGCAGCCCTGGCCCTCTCGGTCTCGTCCGTGGCGCTCGCCGCCCCCGAGCCGGTGTTCGACCGCTTCGCCGCCTGGGGCCAGCGGTACCGCGAGGCCGACGGCGACGGGGCCCGGCTGGCCCTCGAGAAAGAGGGCGTCGCGCTGGCGCGGGCGAGGCGCGAGGCGCTCGCCGGTCTGGCGCGCACCGACCCGCAGCGCGCGCTGACGCACTTCGAGCCGCGCGTGGGCCTGCCGCCGGCCGTGGCCGCCCTGCTCGAGCTGCCGGTCGACACCCTCGGCCGCTACGAGGTGCTGTGCCCGTTCGGCCGGGCGACGTACGCGCAGGCCGTCATCGGCCAGCGGCGGTTCGACGTCACCCCCTGGGGCGAGCTGCGCAAGCTCAAGACGCGCGAGGCGCTGCGGCTGCGGGGCTTCTCCATCGACGACGTGCTGGCCCTCGCCGACGACGTCGCGCAGCGCTCGGGCGCGCCCGACGCCGAGGCCTCGCCCTTCACCGTCGGCAACAAGCGGCTGCTGTACATCCGCATCGACTTCTCCGACGACCCCGGAGAGCCCATCTCCGTCACCAACGCGCAGACGGCCATCACCGAGCTCGACCGCTACTACCGGGCCGCCAGCTTCAACCAGACGAGCTTCGTCGGCACGGTGACGCCGACGGTGCTGCGCCTGCCGCGCACGAAGGCGTCGTACGGGCAGACGAACGCCACCTCGCAGCTCCTCGCCGACGCCCGCGCGGCGGCGGCCTCGGCCGGCTTCCCGCAGTCGAGCTATGACTTCGAGGTGGTGGCCTTCCGCCGGGTGGCGGCGTGGAGCTGGGCGGGCCTGGGGTTCGTCGGCGCGCGGGGCACCTGGCTCAACGGCAGCTTCGGCCTCGGCGTCATCGCCCACGAGCTGGGTCACAACTTCGGCCTGCGCCACGCCAACTTCTGGCAGGCGCCCAACGAGACCATCATCGGCGCCGGCTCGAGCCAGGAGTACGGCAACCCCTTCGACACCATGGGCTCGGGCGACATCG
>JADCJJ010000333.1 GCA_020247085.1 Myxococcaceae bacterium
CCAGGTCAGCGCGTTCTCCCTGAACCAGCGTGCCCGAGGCTGCCTTGACGCCCTGCCGCTTCCAGTACGCCCCGGCGGAACGGGTCGCCAGGCCGAGCGCCTGGAGCGGCGTGAGCCCGGCCTCGACGGTTAGCGCCAGCTCCTGGTGGAACGAGAAGCCAGGGATGACGAAGGGGGTGTTCGAGTCGGTGCCCAGCACAAGCTGCGCGTTCGCGGTGGAGAGCCGGCGGACGAGCGCCTGGTAGGCAGGGATGTCGAACGGGCGCGACTGGGCCTGCCGCCAGCTCCGAACGAGGGCCGGCGAGACGTACTCCAGGCCAGGCGGTGGGTTCTGGTTCAGCTCGTCACGGCGCGTATTCGTCCAGTACGCGACGAGCGTGGGGCAGTTGAACACTCCCGACGAGACCGTTCGTTGCTCGAGCTGGAGCTCGGCCGGGCTTGGCGGCAGGCTGACATCGTACCCCTTCAGGTGCTCCATCGAGAGGTAGCCTCCATCGATGGCCTCGGTGACCGTCGCGTTCGGCGGCACGTGTCCCACCACGGGCCTCCCCAGCACGCGGGCGCGCTCGAGAATGGCGAGCCAGGTGTTCCGCTCGATGGGGTCGTGCACCTTGAACGCCACGAAGGGCTGCTGCAGCTGCTCGTCCATCGCCACCCTGGCCTCTTGCGGCGTGCGCACTACGTTGACCCCCAGGAAGCTGACGACTGGCGACGCCACCAGCATCGGACCGGTGCTGTGCACCTCGGAACCGAACAACGTCCCTGAGCGAACCTGGCCCGCCCATTGGAGGTTGTTCAGGTTTCCGGCCATGTCGCGGACCGTGGTGACGCCGTTGGCGGCAAACAACGTCAGGTCGACGTCCGAACTGAGGTGTACATGCATGTCATGAAATCCCGGCAGCACGTACTTGCCGGTGAGGTCGACGATCTCCTCTACCTGCGTGAGGTCGACCGAGGCGCTCGGCACCACGGCGACCACCAGCCCATGGTCGACCAGCACGGCATGGTCGGCGAGGCGCTCCGGGCCCGTCATGGGGAGAACGGTCGCGTGCATGAGGGCGTACTCGAGGGGGCGACGGCCTGCGTCGGGAGGGCCCGCGTCAACGGGCTCCCCTGAACCGTCAGCGGTCGAGATGGGACAGCCGACACTGAATGCAGCGGCCATCAGCACTACGAGGTACGACCACCGATGAGGTCTCATGCGCCGAAGAACCCGCCCTCGGGTGAGAAGTTGCGGGGCCCGATGCCGTTCGATGAACGGAGCTGTGCGCCCGTGGCCGTGCTTGCGGGGGGCTGCGCCACACGCGTTTCAGGCGCATCCCCGCTCTCGACCTCTCGAAGCGTGGAGGAGTGAAAGAAAGCGGGAAACCGAGGCAAGGGACATAAGGTGGTGAAGGCAGACCGGAGCGCGGCGCGGGCGTTGAGTCTCGCTGCTCCGGCCGCGATGCTGCGCGGGTCCTCAAACGCACATGCTGGGCGTTGCTGAAGAGCCCGTGGAACCTGAACGCCGTCGAGCGCGGGAAGCTGGACGGACTTCAGCGTGCGAACCGCGGCATCTTCCGCGGCTACCTTCTCGAGGAGAGCCTCGCCGGTCTGCTCGACCTGCGTCAGCCCTGGCTCCCTCGACGTCGACTGCATGAGTGGTTTCGCTGGGCGAGCCGCTCGAAGCCCAAGCCCTTCGTCAAGCTGGCTCGCACCCTGCGCACGCACGTCGACGGCGTCATCGCGCACGTGAAGACCGGGCTCACCAACGGCCCGCTCGAGGGCACGAACAACAAGGCCCGGCTCATCGGGCGACGCGCCGTTGGCTTCCACTCGGCTCAGGCGTTCACCGCGACGCAGACAGTCTGCTGCGGCAGAATCACGCCCGACCCGCCGCTCCAGCGACCCACTGGAACGTCATGCAGCCCCGGCAAGTTCGCGGCCGGGGAGTGTCACCATCACACCCCGCCGGAGCGGCTTCACCTTGCGGCGCAGGGCACCCTCGACACGCGCGTCGACACCGCACTCATGAAGCGCAGTCAGCCGCGATGAGCCTGACGTGATCTGCTGCACGAGAGCAGAGGTGGGTCAATTCTGGGGAGCGCTGAAGCGCTTGCTCCGTCGCAGGCACGAGGCGCGCACCCAGACGGCACGCGCCAGCACCTCGGTGACGGCGTCAGTGGCACCATCGCATCGCAGGTGAAACGCGCGGAGCTGGGCGTACTGCGCCCAGCCATAGCGCACGTCTCGGTGATGGTCGTGGTGCCACCCCGAGTGAAACTGCAGCCGCTTCATCAACCAGGTCGAGTGGGCGCAGTGCGGGACGTAGACGGTGGTGAAGCCGAACCACCCGATCGCCAGCAACCCCGGCACTCCCCAACCAACCGCCTGCGGGCCCAGCCACGCGGCGGCGCCGAGGACGACAAGGCCGTGCGCGCAGGTCGCGACCCGGCCCCTCACCGGGAGCCGCCCGAATGAGCGCCAATACAGCGCGGGCACCATCAGCAGCACGAGCGGCAATCGCCACCAGACCGTGGCGAAGACCGCCCTCTCGGGGTCGCTCTCTGCGCCGGGGCGCTGGTGATGCGCGAGGTGCGCGTGCCTGAGCAGGGGGAACGGCAGGCCGATGACCAGCGACAGCCCGAACCCCAACGCGTCGTTCAGCCATCGCGACGGCAACAGCACGCCGTGGACCGCGTCGTGAATGACGATGCACGTGAAATACAGCGCGTAAAAGACCAGCAGGACATGCACCGTGAGCGAGCGGTCCCCGCGGGCCCACGCAGCGAATGAGTCGAGCACCCAGGCGACGAGCGTCACGCCCAGCAGCGCCGTCAACCCCACGCGCCGCTCGAACGAGGCCCTCATCACAGCCCCCTCGCGATGGCTTCGGCCATTTGCAGGCAGCCCAGCACGCCGGGAATACCCGCGCCGCTATGGGCGAGGGACATTCCCTGCGGCAGTCGCGCGCTCACGCTCGTCTGCAGCGACGAGGCCGTGAGGCGCCGTCCATAGACGGCGCCGGACCACGCCCCGAACGCCGTGCTCCAGCTGTCGGCACCCAGCGACAACGTCTGCATCACCTGGATGGCCCCTGCGCGCTCCAGTAGCGCGCTCGCGAGCCGGACGACGTCGGTATCCGGAGCAGCGCTCATCGGGTGGTAGACGCAGAAGACGTGCAGACTGCCCTGCGCTCCCGCCAGGAGCGTGGGCGACATCAGGTACAGCGCCCTGACGCTCGAAGACGCACCCGAAAAGCTCACGTCGTCGTCATCGGCGAACCAGGTCAACGACCGGTCGCGCATGGCCTCGCGCGCCTCCTCGCTGAGTTCGGCCAGCAAGCACACGCACCCGATGCTGTGCCCCGATTCGAACGTCGGCCTGACGCTCGGCACGAAGCGGCCGACGACGCCCGGCGAACAGCTCCACACCACCCAGTCTGCTGCGAAGGTGCCGCGCGGCGTATCGAGCTCAAAGCCGCCGCCCACCCTTCGCGCAGCGAGCACGCTCGCCCCGGTCGTGAGCGTGACCCCGGCCTTCAACGCGGAGGCGGTCAGCTCGCGGACGAACGCAGCGACGCCACCGCGAGGGACCACGACGGACTTCGCCAGATGGCGGGCCGCGGCGAAGACCACGACCGACAGTTCATCGAGCCGCTCGGCGAAGATCAGCTGTGACGAGGTCAGCATGCGCAGTTCGTGAGCGGGCACTCCGAAGCGCCGGGCAACGTCTGCCACGCTCGCGTCGCGGTAGCGGTACACGTCTACCTTGTCGTGAAGCGTCAGGCCCGGGTCGCTGGCGATCGCCTGGAGCATCTGACGAACCGAGCCACAGAAGCGGGCGTCGACCGAGATGGGCTCGCTCGCCCGCCCGAGCCGGTCGAGCACTGTCACGAACCGCTGGGCGCTCGGTGAAAGCGAGACGTTCATCGGGATGCCGTCGACGAGGTCGACGAGCGGCCCGTCGCCGACCGCAACCCGAGCGAAGTCCCGCCGGATTGCGCGCATCGTCACGTCGAGTCCGAGCGCGGCGCAGATTTTCGCCCCAGGGCTGTCGGCACCAAACCCCCAGAGGTACTGCGGGCCCGGGCAGAACTCATGACCTCTGATTGAGATCGGCCGCGCCAGCCCCCCAGGCTCGTCGAGCGCCTCGAGCAAGAAGACCTGTTTCCCTTGCCGAACGAGCAGCGCGCTGGTCGCGAGCCCGGTCAACCCCGCGCCGACGACGACGACGCGCATTCACCTGCCCTCGGGCAGTTGCTCGGCGCGCCGCTTCACGGCCTGGAAGACGCTTTGCACCGACATCGCGTTCGCGCGATTGGCGATCACGTCGGGAATCGAACCGCCAGGCACGATGAGGATGTCGTAGGCGAGGAAGGTGGACTTGCCGGCATCACGAGGCTCGAGCAGCCACGAGCCACTGTTCGTCGCGATGTGCACGACGTCATCTGCCAACGCCATCTTCCCAGAGGGGTCGGCGACAGTCCACGTGACCTTGAGGAAGCCCTTGCCGTCATTCCACTGCGACTCGTCGACCAGCTTGATGAAGTAGTCTCGAGCGCTCACCAGCGGCGGCTGGATGCGCGAGTAGAAGAACACGACCTTCTCACCCTCTCTCCGAACGACCCTCGCCTCGACCGTGAACGGCATGAACGAGGCGTAGTCGTCGAGGCTCTTCAGCACCGACCAGACCCTTTCAGGCGGCGCCGCGATCATGCCCGTCGAGCGCAGCTGGAGGACCCCGCCCGACGGCGACGGCTGCGCACAGACCCTCATTCCCGGAGGGCTGTCGAGTGGCTTGCACCGGGCCGGTTCGGCACCCAGAGACAGGAGAAGCAGGATCGAGAGCATGCCTCGCGCCTTCAGAAACAACGATGTTTACCAAGGCCTGAGAGCCGACGGCGACGAGGAGCGCCACCAGAAGGCAAGATGGGGCAGCCGGGAGCGTCGAGCGCGCTCGCCAACCGGTCGCCACGGGGCGACTCCGACAGGTGTCGGCCTGCCTGAACGGCGCGGAC
>JADCJJ010000334.1 GCA_020247085.1 Myxococcaceae bacterium
CGCACCATGGCCCGGCCCGCAACCCGTGGGACCGCGGCCGCATCACGGGCGGCTCGTCGTCGGCGTCGGCCTCGGTGGTCGCCGCGGGCCTGTGCCCCATCGCCATCGGCGCAGACGGCGGCGGGTCGATTCGCATCCCGGCGTCGCTCTGCGGCGTCGTGGGCCTGAAGGCGACCTTCGGCCGCATCAGCGAGGCGGGCGTTCCGCCGCTGTGCTGGAACGTCGGCCACGTCGGGCCCATCGGCCGCACCGTCGACGACGTGGCGGCGGCCTACGCCCTGGTGGCCGGCCCCGACGAGCACGACCCGGTGTCGCTGCGGCAGCCCGCGCTCCACCTCACCGACTACGAGCAGCGCAGCCTCTCGGGCCTGCGCATCGGCGTCTGCCGGGCCTGGTTCGACGACGCCGAGGCTGACGTGGTGGCGCGGTGCCGCGAGGCGCTGAAGGTGCTGACCGACGCGGGCGCCACCGTCGTCGAGCTGCCGCCGCCCGACCTGAACCTGGTGCTGTGGAGCCACGCCGTCATCATCCTGTCCGAGATGCGCGAGGCCATGCACGCCGACGTGCTCTCGGACTCGACGCGCTTCGCCCTCGACTCCCGCACGAACCTCGCCATCGGCGGGCACTTCTCGGCGCGCGACTACGTGCACGCCATGCGTCACCGCCAGAAGATGACGCGCGAGTGGCTCGAGTTGATGAAGACCTGCGACGTCGTGGCCACGCCGACGACGGCCTGCACCGCGCCGCCCATCCCCGAAGAGACGCTGCCCGACGGAGAGTCGAACCTGCCCGTCACGGACCAGCTGATGCGCTTCGTGCGCATCGGCAACCTCACCGGCTTCCCCGCGCTCTCGCTCCCCGTCGGGACCGACGCGCTCGGGCTCCCGGTGGGGTTCCAGCTCATGGGGCGCCCATTCGAGGAGCACCTGCTCCTGCGCCTCGGCCGCGTCATCGAGAGCGCGCTGCCACCGCTGCCGCTGCCGCGCATCCACGTCGCTGCCCTCGGCGGGTGACCCCCACCTCGCACGGGTCAGCCACGGCCCGCGGCGCCGGGAAGCGGGCACCTCGCCCCGTCGACCTCGCGCGCTCGCATGACCGGGCGGGCTGTCGCGCCGTGGCGCGGGCGCCCCTCTCCCACGGCGTCTCTCCAGCGAAGCCACCGGGCGCCGGCTTCTGTCGAGCGCCGCGACGGGCCGGTTGGCGCTGCGCCCCCCTGCCCCGGGCGGCGCCGCCGCGGTATCGCCGCGCTGGTCGGTGCAGAGCGGGTACGCTCTTTACATGGTCTCCGTTGCGTGCCCCGGGTGCGGTGCTCCGCTCACCACCGACGCGTCGCTCTTCGGCCCCGGCCGGGGAGGCCGTCACTGCGTGGCCTGCCGGGTCTGGTACGCCGACTGGGCGGTGACGCAGCAGCTCTTCGAGGTGGCCGGCATTGCCCTCGGAGAGGTGAAGGCCGCCGTCGAGGGCGCCTCGCTGACGCCCGACGCCATGCGCCCCTGCCCCGGGTGCGGCAAGCGCCTCACCCGCTTCCGCCTCGCGGGCCTCGAGCTCGACCTCTGCAACGACTGCGGCACCACCGCCTTCGACGCAGGCGAGGTGTGGCGGCTCACCGGCGGGAAGCTCGGCGACGCACCGCGGCAGGCGAAGGCCGGCGTCTTCGAGCTGCTGTGGGACTGCGAGCATTGCGACACGAAGAACCTGCTGGGCAAGACGAACCGGTACTGCCCCTGCTGCGGCGCGCCGCAGGACCCACGGCGCCGGCGCTTCCCGCCGCCGGGCGAAGAGGTCGCGGCCAACCCCGAGTACGAGGGCTCCGACGCCTCGTGCCCTGCCTGCGGGACCGCCAACGGGGCGAAGGCCAGGCACTGCCGCCACTGCGGCTCCCCCATGGACGGCTCGGCGAGGGTGGCCCGCCTCGCAGACCAGCTGAACGGCCGCGCCGCCGCGCCCGCCCCACCCGCGGCGTCCGGCCCCGCGCGAAAGGCCCGCTGGCCGTGGGTCGCCGGCGCCGCCCTGGCGATGCTCTGCGGCGTCTGCGGCGTCGCCGCGCTGTGGACGAGGCCCTCGAAGGCCACCGTCACGGGCCACGCCTGGCGACGCGTCATCGACGTCGAGCGCTTCGGCCCAGAGCGCAACTCGGGCTGGTGCGACGGCCTGCCGGCGGGCGCCTATGACGTCACGCGCAGCCGCAAGCAGCGCTCAACGAAGCCCGTCGCCGACGGAGAGACATGCGGCACCCGCGACGTCGACCGCGGTGACGGCACCTTCGAGCGCAAGCAGGAGTGCCGCCCGAAGTACCGCGACGAGCCCGTCTTCGATGAGCACTGCGCCTGGACCGTCGACCGCTGGAAGAAGGCCCGCGAGCTCGAGGCGAGCGGTGACCTGCGCACGCCGCCAGACTGGCCACCCGTCACCGGGCTCCGGGCGGGCACCTCGGCCGGCAGCGAGCGCCCCGGCGCACGCCGCGAGACGTACACCGTCTCGCTCACCGGCCCCGGGGGCGAGGCGTGGACGTGCGACGTCGACGAGGGGCGATGGCGGAGCCTCTCCGAGGGCCGTTCCCTCGACGTGGCCGTGCGCGTGCTCGGCGGGGGAATCGAGTGTGGGAGTGTGAGGTGAACGGGGGCTGGGCGCCGTGGGGGCGTCACTTCTCTCCGCGGCCCCCAGGGGGGCTCTGCTACACCGCCGGCATCCACCGCGAGGAGGCTTCATGGCACACGTCGCTCTCATCACCGGCGCGAGCGCCGGACTTGGCGAACAGTTCGCCCACCGCTTCGCCCGCGACGGCCATGACGTCGTCCTCGTGGCCCGCAACGAGGCGCGCCTCAACGCGCTGGCCGAGCGCCTGCGCCTTCACAAGGTGCGCACCGTCGTGCTGCCCTTCGACCTCTCCGACCCCAGGACCCCTCGGGCCCTCTTCGAGGCCGTTCAGGCTCGCGGCCTCGAGGTCGAGTTCCTCGTCAACAACGCCGGCTTCGGCTCGAACGGCGCCTTCCTCGACCTCGACCTGGCGCGCGAACTCGAGATGGTGCAGCTCAACTGCACGACCCTCCTCGAGCTGTGCCACCGCTTCGTCGGCCCCATGCGCGCCCGAGGCCACGGCCGCGTCCTCAACGTCGCCTCGACGGCCGGCTTCCAGCCGGGCCCCTTCATGGCCACCTACTACGCCACCAAGGCCTTCGTGGTCAGCTTCAGCGAGGCCCTCGCCCACGAGCTCGCCGGCAGCGGTGTCACCGTCACCGCCAGCTGCCCCGGCGCCACCGCCACCGAGTTCGCCAAGGCCGCCGGCAACGCGGCGACCCGCCTCTTCCAACGACCCGGCATCGCCAGGGCCGAAGACGTCGTGCACGACGCCTACGAGGCGATGATGGCGGGCGAGGTGCTCGCCGTCCACGGGTGGATGAACGTGCTCGCCTGGCAGTCTCTGCGCGTATCGCCGCGAAGCATGGTGCGCGCCATCACCGCCTCGCTCAACCAACCCCCGGGCCGCTGAGCCAGCCGCCGCGAAGCCAGGAGCCGCTCGATGGTCTCAGCCGCGCTGCTGTCGACGCTCCACCTGCTCGGCCTCACCACGGGCCTCTCGTCGGTCTACGCCCGCGGCCGGGCCCTGCGCGCCCTCGTCACCGACCCCACCCGCCTGGCCCCCGTGTTCTTCGCCGATAACTGGTGGGGCCTGAGCGCAATCCTCTCCATCGGCTCCGGCCTCGCGCGCGCCCTCGGCCCCTTCGAGAAGGGCCAGGGGTTCTACCTGAACAACCACGCCTTCCTGGTGAAGATGGGCGCGCTCGGCGCCGTGATGCTGCTCGAGCTGTGGCCGATGGTGACCCTCATTCGCTGGCGCATGCACCAGGCACGGGGCCGACAGGTCGACACGTCTCCCGCCCGCGCCCTCGTGCGCGTCAACGACGCCGAGGTCGTGCTCATGCTCGCCCTCCCCGTGCTCGCGTCCCTCATGGCCCGGGGCATCGGCTTCACCTGGTTCGCCTGACCCCCACCGTTCGAGCGGATCTCAACCAGTCCGGCTGCGCGCGAAGAGCTCACTCATCACCTCTTCGAGCGGCGGGCTCTCGACGTTCAGGTCCACCACCGGCAACGTCGAGAGCGCCGTGCCCACCACCGCGTTCACCGCCTCGGGGCCCACCTGCAGCACGGCCTGCGCCCCCTCGCACGACACCACCGCCCCGAGCGGCGCCACCTGCTCCCGCGCCACGGGCCTCGAGAAGCGCAGCGTCACCCGCTTCTCGGGCCGCACCTTCTGCACCAGCTCGCCCAGCGCCCCGTCGTACGAGAGCACGCCCCGGTCGATGACGATGACCCGCGGACACAGGGCCGCCACGTCGTCCATGTAGTGGCTGGTCAAGATGAGGGTCGCCCCCGTGCGCTCGTTGTAGCGGCGGATGAAGTCGCGCATCACCACCTGCATCGACACGTCGAGCCCGATGGTCGGCTCGTCGAGGAACAGCACCTTCGGGCCGTGCACCAACGCCGCCGCGAGCTCGCACTT
Organism: Myxococcaceae bacterium; assembly: GCA_020247085.1. Taxonomy (GTDB): domain Bacteria; phylum Myxococcota; class Myxococcia; order Myxococcales; family Myxococcaceae; genus Xiheimicrobium; species Xiheimicrobium aquaticum. The sequence continues at coordinate 4,502 of JADCJJ010000334.1, forward strand.
CATGCGCTCGCCCAGCGACAGCTGCCGCGTCGGCTTGTTCACGAGGTCGCCCAGCTCGAGCAGCTCCGTCAGCTCCTTCATCCGCGCCGTGAAGACGTCTCTCGGCACGTCGTACACCGCCCGGTTCAGCTCGAACGTCTCGGCCGGCGGCAGGTCCCACAGGAGCTGCTGCTTCTGGCCCATCACCAGCATGATCTTCCGCAAGAACGCCCGCTCGCGGCGCTGCGGCTGGTGCCCGTCGACGACGACCTCGCCGCTCGTCGGGTACAGCAGCCCCGCCAACATCTTCAGCGTCGTCGTCTTGCCGGCGCCGTTCGGCCCGAGGAAACCCACCCGCTCGCCCGGACGGATGGAGAAGGTGATGCCGTCGACCGCCTTCACCGTCGTGTACTCGCGACGCACCAACGAGCGCAGCGCCGCCGCCAGGCCCGGCTGGCGCTGGTGCACCCGGTAGTGCCGCGTGAGTCCTCTGACGTCGATCATCCACCTGAGCGTGTACCCGAGCCGCCACGCCCCCGGCAGACTTTCACGCCAGGCCCCGCCGAGCCGCGGTGACGCCGCGCCGCCGCCGGCCTGCTCACCGCCCTCCCACGACGCGTACGCCGTGAATCCGGTCGCTCCGGGTGCCCAGCACCACCATGTCGTCGAACACCGCCGGCGACGCCTCGACGTCACCCGACAGCGCCAGGCTCGTCACCTCGCGGCCGCTCCCGGCGTGCACCAGCCGCAGCCGGCCCCCGATGCCCGCCTGCAGCAGGTAGCTGACGCCGTCTTCGTCCTTCACCAGCGTCGGGCTCGACCACGAGTACTGCGGGAGCGGCAGCCGCCACACCTCGGCCCCGGTGGCCTTGTCGAGCGCGAGCAGCAGCCCGTCGGCGGGGCCGGGGCACCGAGCGAGCGTGAAGAAGACCAACGCGGCCACGTCGCCGCTGCCGATGGCCGGGGTCGCGAAGAGGCCGGCGTCGATCTTCTTCGGCGCCAGCGCCCCCTCGCACCGGAACGAGTTGGTCCACTCCACCGCGCCCGTCAACGCGTCGAGCCGCCGCAGGTGGGTGAAGCCGCGAGGGCCCGTCTTGTCTACCTCGCTGCCGGTGAAGAGCGCGGGCCGCGCGAAGGAGACGTCGAGCGCCAGGCTCGCGTCGGTGTCGTCGCCGGCCGAAAAGCCCCACAGCGGCGTGAAGGAGCGCAGGTCGACCGCCTGCACCATGCCGCCGTTGTCGGCGAAGAAGGCGAGCGGCCCCAGCGCCGACATCGAGTTCTCGACGCCCGGGTGCGCGACGCCCTGCTCCTGGTAGCGGTAGCGGACCACCTCGGGCGCCAGCGTCAGCGACGGCGCGATGGGGTCGAAGGCGGTGTTCAGCTTCAGCAGGTAGATGAGCCCGTTCTCGCCGCCGACGACGTAGGTGTCGGTCGCCCGGTTGAGCAGCCCCGACGAGTCGAAGGCCCCCCACTCCCGGCGCGGCGCGTCGCGGTCGGCGCCGGGCAGGAAGTACACCTCGCGGTGGCCGATGAGCTCGTAGACGCGCAGGCCGATGGGCACGTTCTCGGGAATGCCCTGGCCCACGAACAGCAGCGGGTAGCCGCGCGGGTCGAGCGAGACGCTCCCCTTGATGGGGTTGCCGGTGACGAGCGCCGGGCGGCTCGGGCGGCCCGTGGCGAGGTCGAGGAAGTGCACGCGCCCGTCGAGGCTCCCCTGAATCACCTCGACGAAACCGTCGCGCTGGAAATCGGGCGACAGCTTCGGCATCGAGTGGCGCACGACGGCCGGCCAGCGCACGAGGGCCGGCTGCCCCGTCCACCCCGCGCCGCCGTACCAGGGCGGACGGCTGCGCGCGGTGACGTGCGTCCAGGCGAGCTCGAGCGCGACCGGCCGCCGCGGCACCCGCCCGAAGGCCCCGCCCGCGCGGGTCGGCCCGCCGCGGAAGGTGAAGACGCCGTCGACCACCGAGTACGGCTCGGGGAAGACCTGCCGGTCGGCCGCCGGAATGCCCCCATCGCGCAACACCCGCGGCGTCAGCCCCTCGAGCGTGTCGGCCTGGGCCACGGCGGTCGTCCACACGGGCGGCGGAGACCGGGGCGGCGCGGCCGGGGGCGATGGCGGGCGGGACGGCGCGAGCACCACGGGCGTCACGGGCGGCGACCTCGCGCAGGCGCCCGCGACCACGAGCCCCCAGAGCCGCCACGCGAGCCTCACGTCGTCTCAGCGTAGCCCAGCGCGCGGCCCCCACGCCGCCGAGGCGCCGAAAGCAGTTCAGCCCCGCCAGGCGCCGCGCTATCGCCCCCGAATGGACCTGGGACTCGCGGGCCGGGTGGCCCTGGTGACGGGCAGCACCCGCGGCATCGGCCGCCACACCGCGCTCACGCTGGCGAAGGAGGGCTGCGACGTCGCCATCTGCGGGCGCACCCGGCAGCCGCTCGACGAGGCCGTCGGCGCCCTCTCCCAGACGGGCCGGCGCGTGCACGGCACGCAGGTCGACCTGCTCGAGCGCGGCGGGGTCGAGCGCTTCGTCGCCGAGGCCGCGAGCGCCCTTGGTCGCCTCGACATCGTCGTCGCCAACGTCGGCGGCACCTTCGGCGGCAACTTCCTCGAGACGACACCCGAGGACTGGGTGAAGACGTTCGAGCTCAACCTCGTGCACGCGGTGCGCGTCATCCAGGCGGCGACGCCGCACCTCGAGCAGAGCGACGCCCCGAGCGTCGTCATCGTCGCCAGCATCTCGGGCTCGCGGCCCGGGCCTCGCGCCCAGTACGGCGTCGCCAAGGCCGCCGAGGTGCAGCTGGCCTCGTCCCTCGCCCGCGAGCTCGGGCCCAGGCGCGTTCGCGTCAACACCGTCAGCCCCGGGAGCATCCTCTGGGAGGGCGGCTCGTGGCACCGCCGCGCCACCGCCATGCCCGACGTCATCGAGGCCTTCGTCGCCCGCGAGTTCCCCCTGGGCCGAATGGGCACCCTCGACGAGGTCGCGAACGTCATCACCTTCGTCGCCTCACCCCGCGCCAGCTGGATCAACGGCGCCGACGTCGTCGTCGACGGCGCCCAGGGCCAGCCCTCGATCAGGCTCTGACGCCGCGTCCAGGCCCAGGCGGGTGCGACGCCGCCAGGCCCGCGGGCTCGACGCGCGCCACGACACCGACGCGAGATGCGCCATGGCGCGGACACGACGCGGGCTCGATGCGCGCGACGACGCGTGCCCCCCGCCCTCAGCGCGCCGGGCCCTGGCCGGCGGGCCACGCCCCTGCGTGCCCCGGCCCCGCCGGGCGCTCCGCGCGAAGGCGCCACGGCGTGTAGGTCAGCGCGACCCCCGCCTGACGCGCGACGGCGCGCAGCTCGGCCACCGCCTCGGCGATGAGTGGCGCCGACCCGGGCCCGAGGGACTCGTCGAGGCTCTCGAAGATCTCGGCGAACTCGTCGATGAAGGCCGAGAGGAACGCCGGCTGCGCGCTGGTCGCGTGGAGCCTCACCGGCTCGAGCGTGAAGCGACGAAAGCCCGCCGCGCGCGCGTGGTGAAAGAGCCGGGGCCCGATGGCGGGGTCTCCGAGGGCGCGACCCTGCGCCGCGTTCAACGCGCGCAGCAGCGCGTGCGTCGCTGGCAGCATGGGGCGCGTCACCAGCGACCAGTTGTCGACCTCGACGAACTGGCACACGCCGGCCGGCTTCAACACCCGGAAGACCTCCCGCAGCACGTCAGTGGGGCGCGGCACGTGCTCGAGCAGCCACGAGCAGAACACCCGGTCGAAGGTGCCGCTGGCGAAGGGCATGCAGGTCGCCAACGCGCGCAGCACCGGCACCTCAGGGTGGGCGCGGCGGCAGGCAGCGAGCTGCTGCGCCGACAGGTCGAGCCCGACGAGGCGCAGCCGCTCGAAGGCGCGCGCGAGCCGGGCGCTCATCGCGCCGACGCCACAGGCCAGGTCCAGCACCCGCGCCCCCGGCGGCGCCTCGAAGCCGTCGAACGCGAAGGCGGCCGTCCAATCGCCCTGCTTCTCGAGCCGCGCGACCTCCCTCGCGTCGGTGCCGCCGTGCACGTACGGCGCGCTCACGCGACGGCCCTCTCGCGCCGCGCCGGGAGCAAGGCTGCGAGCGCCGTCAGGCCCCGGCTGGGCTCCGTCACGCCGGCAGCCCCTCGAGCTCGGCCACGAGGCGGGCCGCCGCCGCGAACCCCGCCGGCCCCAGCCGCTCCCAGTCACGCACCAGCGCCTGCGCGGCCTCGTAGCCGTCGTCGATGTAGCGGGTGTTGCGGTGCTGTTGGTCCCACCCCTCGAGGCGCTGAATGACCCGCCACAGGGCGCCGGCCTCGCGCCGCGCCTCGGCCCGCTCCCGCAGCGGAGCGTCGGCCGTGCGCTGCACCAGCTGGTCGGCGCCCGCGCGCCCCGTGAGCCAGTCTGCCGCGGCGTCGACGAAGAAGCGCGCCAGGTGCGGCGCGCGGTGTTGCGCGACGACGTCGAGGAAGGCCGTCGCGACGGCGCCCTGGGCGCGGCCGACCGAGGCCAGCACCTTCGGCTCAGCCAGCTGCCGCTTCGCGCGCTCCGCCGAGGCCCACGCGGCGCCCAGGAGGTCGAGCAGCCCCCGCACGAAGGGCAGGTGCTCGGGGCCGACGGGAGCCACTTCGACCGGGCCCAGCCGGCCGAGCGGCGCCGCGTGCATGAGCTGCACGAACGGCGACGCGCGGAGCGCGGGCTGCGTGAAGAGCCCGCGCTCGGCGGCCGTGCCCCGCGCGTGCTCGAGCAGCAGCGCGGCGAACACCTCTTCGGCCGGGGTCAATGGCCCACCGAGCTCGAGGCGCGGCACCTCGGGCTCGGCCAGCGGAACCTTGAGCGCCCACTGCAGCAGGCGCACGACGTTGGCCGTGAAGCGGAGCGGCGGCAGCGGCGCATCCCACAGGCGAGCGCCCACCTCCTGCACCCACCCGCCCTCGTGCACCAGCGCGCGCGCCACGCCCCGCGCCAGCGTCTCTTCGAAGAGCCTCGTCGCCGTCGGCCCCAGCGCAGCCGGCGGCGCGAGGCTGACCAGCAGGAGCCTCGTCAGCTCCGCGGGAGGGCCAGCCCCCAGGGCGCAGCGCGCCAACGTCACGACGTTCGCTTCGGCCTGAGTGACGCGCGCAGGGCCCATCGGCGCCGCAGCGTCTCCGATGCGGGCCTCGCCGTCCACGCACAGCTGTGCGCCTTGATGAGGCCCAGGCCGCCCCCGGGGGCATGCGGCCTCAGCGGCGACCCCGCGCGGGCAGCGCCGTCAGCGCCGCGTGACGCCACCCGCTGCGCCGCGCAGAGACCGACGAGGCCCGGGAGCGCTGCCCCCCTGCCCCGCGCGTCGTCACGCCCCGTTCTTACACGCCAGCGACAAGCGGTACGCGCCCCCCGCGCGGCATCGCCCCCTGCCCGCGGTTCAGCGAGCGACGAAGCGCGGCGGGGCCGCGTCACCACGCGACGCTCGCGTCGCCACTCCCGGTCCCTCCGTGGGACGACCGGGGCGCCAGCCGTGAACCGTGCCCGCCAGGGCCCGCCGGCGCTCCAGAGACGGCCCGCCACCCCCGGAACGATGGGGCGCCAGCGCCTCCAGCCGACGCCTCGGACACGACGCAGCGTGCCAGCGGCCGCGCTTCTGTACGTCCACGACGCTGGCTAAGCGCTCGACCCTCGAGATGCGCACCCTCCCCCTCGCCGCCTGCCTCGCCCTCGCCGCCTGCGACACCCGCCCATCGCCGATGCCCGCGAACACGTGCGGGCCGCAGCTGTTCGGGCGCCCGGTTGCGCAATCGGGCCTGGGCGCCGAGGCGTGCGGGCCGTCGTGCGCGTGTGGCGGCGGGAGCGTCGACTCGTCGGAGTGGTCCGACGAGCGGCTGGACCGCCTCCGCGCCTGGCGCCTCGTCGGCCCCCCGGTGGACGTCTCGAGCGACCCCTACGCGGCGCCGGCGCCCACCCCCACGCCGGGCGTCTGCGGCGTCGTCATCGTCGACGCCGCGGCGCGCACCTACCGGCTCCAGACGTACCGGGACGAGGCCGAGGCGGCTGACGCCGGCGCGCGGCTCACACACGCCGACGGCTGCGGCGCCTGCTCGACGCTCGCGGACCTCGCCGTGTACGGCCGCGAGGTCGACCTCGGCCGCAAGGTGCAGGATTGCGGCGTCAAGGCGCTGGGCGGCACGTTCGAGACCAACGTCTCGTGCCTCGAGGGCCTCGGCTTCACGCCGGCCTGCGCGCGCATCTGGGCGTACAACACCCGCTTCACGCGGAGCCGCTGCTTCGCCGTCTGCTTTCCGCTCCTCGAGGCGGCCTACCACCTGCCCGACGGGGGGCTGAACGCCTGCCTCGACTGCGACGAGCGCGAGAGCGGCCCCGTCTTCAAGGCCATCGCCGGCCGCACCCGGCGCAACACCGGCATCGCCTCGGCCATCTGCCGCCCCTGCGCCGAGGTGCGCGCCTTCGCCCACGACTGGTGAGCCGCCGCCCCGGCGCGGCCTGCCCTCAGGGCCCCGAGGCACGCTCGACGAAGCGCTGAATGGCCGCCCGAGAGGGGTGGTCGCTGCCCGCGAGCTCGAGGAACGAGCGGTAGCTCTGCAGCGCGAGGTCGCGCTGGTCGAGCTTGAGCAGCGCCTCGCCCTGCAGCCGGTAGCACTCGGGGACAGGCGTCGGCTCGTCGAAGCACGGCGCCAGCACCGCCGGGACCTCGGCGAAGCGCCCCTGGCCGAGCAGCCGGTTGGCCCTCTGGACGGTCGGCAGGGCGGTGGACCTCGCGTAGGACAAAGCGCTCGGGCCCTTCGCGCCACGCACCCGCGAGATGAAGCCGCCGGCCTGCGCCGCCTGTGGTGCCAGCGGCTCGAGGGAGAGCGTCACGTCGCCCGAGTTGTCCGAGGGCGTGTCGTCGAGGAACCCCAGGTCGAGGAACGACGCGCCTACGATGGAGGCCACCTGCCCCGCCTCGAGCAGCCCCTGCGACGAGGCGCCGTCGCGCAGGCGCGCCCGCCACGCCACCCGGACCGGCGCGCCCGCGCCGAGCGAGGCCTGCCCCGTCTGCGGCATCGACAGCTGGTAGGCCTCGTCGGGGTCGAGTTCGAGGCCCTTGGCCTGCGAGTAGTCGTGGCACCGCTTCGGGTCGACGAGGAGTCGCATCGAGCGGACGCCCGCGGCGGTGAACTGCAGAGTCGCGGCGTCGTCGGTCGTCACGCGCCCGCCCGGGTCGCAGCGGACGCCGAGCGCGCGCTTGCCCGTCACCTCGACGCTCTCGCCGTTCCTGATGGGCACCTGCTCCCGGGCCCCGGCCGCGTCCTCGAGCTCGAGCGCGACGTCACCGAGCAGTGGCCCCGGGACGACGAGGGTCACATGCCACGCCGGGGCCCCGTCGAGCTTCTTGCGATGGACGCTCGCCACCTGCCGAGACACCAGGTGCGTGTCGGCCAGCACCTTCACGGCGCGCCGGCGGTCGTCGGCAGACGCCGCGGCGGTGGGCACCGGGGCCGGGTCGCCCGGGCGCTCCACCATCTCGGCCACCGCGGCATCGACCCCGGGCCTCGCCCGCGGCGGGAGCGGCGCCGGCGGCTTGACGGAGAGCGGCGTCAGCGCGCCCTCGTCCGGCGACTCGGCCGGCGGCGGCCCCAGCATGAGGAAGGCCGCCACCCCGCCGCCGAGCACCATGACGACGGCCAGCGCCGCGGCCGCGACGCGCAGCGGCCGCGCGTCACCGTCAGGCGCGTCGGCTACCGGTGACAGCCCGAGCGGCGACGAGCCCCCGCCCCTGCTCGAAGCGGCCCCCCGCGGGGGCGGGCCCGCCGGCCGCCACGCCGCCAGCTGGTCACGCTCCGCCTCGGAGAAGCGGGGCCGCATGCCCGCGGCCGCGAGCTCCTTCTCGTAGAGGCTGTCGAGGAGCAGCTTGACGCGCTCCCCCGAGAAGCTGGGCGCGTTCTCAGACAGAAAGGCCGTCAGCGCCTCGAGCATCTGGAGCGCGGACTGGTAGCGGTGCGCCAGGTCCTTCGCCATCGCCGCCTCGACGATGGCCGCCAGCGCCTCGGGCACCTCGGGGTTCAGCTCGCGAATGGGCGTGTACGCCCCGGCCACCAGCTTCGGCATCACCTTGACGAGCGTGCCCTCGTACGGCCGCTGGCCCGTCAGCATCTGGTAGAGGCAGACGCCCACGGCGTAGACGTCGGTGCGCGCGTCGACCTTCTTCCCGGTGGCCTGCTCCGGCGAAAAGTACAGGTACTTGCCCTTCACCACGCCCACCTGGGTCTCTTGGCGGCCCGACAGGCTCGCCTTGGCGATGCCGAAGTCGGCCACCTTCACCGCGCCCTCGAACGACAGCAGCACGTTGTCGGGCGTGACGTCGCGATGCACCAGGTGCAGCGGGCGGCCGTCACGACCCTTGCGCGAGTGCGCGTGGTGCAGGCCCTTCAGCATCTCGGCCGCGATGAAGACCGAGACCGGAATCGGCAGGTGCCACGAGCCCTTGCTCTCGGCGCGGGCCATCACACGGGCGAGGCTCTGCCCCTTCACCCACTCCATCGCCAGGTAGTACTCGCCGTCGACCTCTCCGAACTCGAACACCTGGGCGATGTTGCCGTGCGACAGCGAGGCCGAGATGCGCGCCTCGCTGATGAAGGCCTCGACGAGCTCGCTCGAGCCGGAGAGCTCGGGCAGCACCTTCTTGATGACGACGGTGCGCGTGACGCCAGCGGCCCCGCGCGCGTGCGCGAGCCACGCCTCGGCCATTCCACCGTGCCCCAGGGAGCGGACGAGCTCGTACTTGCCGAAGCGGGTCGCCATCGTACCGCCTGGGAGGATGCTGAAGCTTCACCAGCACTGCAAGCCGCCGCCCCGTCGGTCGTTGGCCAGCGCCGGGCTGCGCCGCGCGCTAGACGCCGCCCATGCGGAGCACGACGTAGATGCTCCGAAGGTACGTGTCGACGGCCTCGAAGAGGCGCAGGTACTGGGCGATGCCCATCGTGGCCGTGGTGCCGATGAGGAGAATGGCGTGGCTGACGACGCTGTACTCGACCATCGCCTGGCCGCGGGTGCGCCGACGGCGGGAGGCGGTGACGTGCTGTGGCGTCGAAGGGCTGGTGCGTCGGTCGGTCATGGCGCGCCTCGTCGTCAGAAGGTGCTTGGTTTCTTCATCTTGCCACCACTCTCGCAGGCCTGCTGGCAGGTGAGCTGGAACTGCTTCTTCACCATGTCGCAGCCCTGCTTCGCCTTGGGGTTCGTCTTCTCCTGCTCCTTGCACTGCTTCTCGAAGGCCTTCAGCGTGGTGGCGCAGTTGCGTTGGCAGTCAGGGCGGCCGTTGGCGAGCGCCGTCGAGGTGAAGAGCACGACGAGCGCGCAGGGCAGCAGGCGGTGATTCATGGAGCGGTCCTCGGTCGTTCGACGGTGTACATGAGGCTGACGTCACCGTGCCGGCCGGCGGTGGCGAAGATGGACTGAGCGACGGGCCCCTTGCGGCCGATGACCGACTGCCCCTCGCCCGACCCGGTGACGGCCTCGACCTGCCAGCCGGCCTCGCGCAGGCGCTGGGCGACGCCCGCGACGACGGCCCGGACGTCACCCGGCGCGGTGGTGGTGACGACGGTGCGGCCCCGGCCTTCGATGGCGAGCTCGACCACCTGCGGCGGCCTCGCCCCCTCGGGCAGCAGCACCCCCTCGGGCACCCGGCGCCCCCCCGCGTGGAGCCGCTGCGGGCGCGAGGCCGACAAGAGCACGATGGTCTCGTGGTCGCTCGGGGTGTTCCGAATGACCGAGACCATGTGCACCTGGCCCTCGCCCGGGCCGGCATCTGGCGGGTCCTCTTCGAGCCACGCGATGTACCCCTGCCCCGGGTCGAACATGGTGCTGAACGCCTGCACCCCGGCGTCGGCGTAGAGCCGCTCGTAGTGGGCGAGGACGGCGTCGGGGCTGTCGGGCGTGGTGAACCACGAGGCGACGAGGGGCATGCCCATGACGGTGGCCGGCTCACCGAGCGAGCGCGGGCGCGCGTTCGGGTAGGGCGGAATGCCGCGGAGCGAGCGCGGGTCGGCCTCGGACGGCGAGGCAGCGCGCACTGGCGCGCCCAGGGGAACCAGGTGCTCTGCCCGTGCCTCGATGCGATCGAACACCGCCGCTTCCTCGTCCGCTTCCTCGTGGGCGCGCCCCCCGAGCAGCAGCCCGCTGACGAGCCCAAGCACTCCCGCCACCGCCAACAGCGCGACGACGCTCACGGGGCGGCGCTGCCGAGTCACCACCTCGAATAGCCGAAGTACTTCTGGCCCCGCGCCTGCTTCGTCGAACGCACCCGCTCATCACTCCACTGTCCGGCCCAGTGCCCGGAGAACTCCTGCTCGGCGCTGTTCGGCTTGAAGGCCGCCGCCGCCGTCGTGAGGTTGTCTCCGACCTTGTCCTTCATCGACCGCGCATCGATCAACTCGGCGTTCTGGAGGTCGCTGTTCCACTGCTTGGCCTTGGCCGTCGCGCCGCCGGCCGTGGCGTAGGCCGCCGTGATGCGTCCGTAGAGCGTGGGGGGCGGGGGCAAAGGAACGGTGTCGGCCACCAAGGGATTGTTGAAGTCGATGGCCTGAACGGGGTTCCGACCTTCGAGGCCGACGGCCCAGGTGTCGACGAGCATGCGGTGGTTGGTGCGCGCCAGCCGCCAGTAGTTCGAGCCGAGCGACGTGTCGCCGTTGGGCGTCGCCTGCTGGCGGTCATCGTGGGCGGCATCCTGGTCGCCCAGCGCGCTCCGGGCGGTGGTGTCTTTGCCGTAGGCCCAGCGCGACTTCATCTTCTTCTTCTCCGTGCCGCTCGCGTCCTGGTTGACCGCGAAGCCCTTCTTGTTGCGGAAGGTGTTCAAGAACGAGTTGGGCAGGTAGTAGTTCAAGATGCCCAGGCGTGACGTGCAGTTCATGACGCCGCCCTTGCCGAAGCTGGCGACCGCCGCCGTGGCGGGGCCAGTCGGGACGATGGGCTCGTCGACCCGGACGCAGCTCACCTGGCCGCCGTACGCGCCCGGGTCATCGCCGATCCAGCACTCGTGCACCGTCATGTTCTTGTGGTGCCGCTGGTCGTCGCACTCGAAGTCGCGATTGAACGAGTCGAAGGCGGCGGAATGGTCGCAGTAGGTCAGCCGGCTCATCGAGCCGACGCTACCGCTGACGAAGGCGGTCTCGCCCGAGTCGAGGGGCGGCGCGTCTGCGTAGTCGAGCACCGGGAAGTCGAAGGTCGCTTGAATGGCCGCCTCCTGCCCGTTGAACTTCATGATGAGGAACTCCTGCAGCGTCACCATGTACATGATGAGCGGCACGAGGAAGATGACCGACACGGCGAACTCGACGGCGGCGGCGCCACGGCGGTCGCGCTGACGACGGCGGGGGGTCGTCATGGCCACTCTCCCTCGCGGCCCTCGACGGGGCCCATCACGGCAGCGTTCGGGTCTCCCGCGAGCGCGAGCGCGGCGCGCAGCTCGTCCCGGCGGAACGGGTGCAGCTTGGCAAACCAGAAGGGGTCGAAGCCGTTCGGCGGCAGCTGCCACGAGGCGCCGAACTGGTGGAAGTAGGCCTTCGCCTTCGAGACGGCGACGCCCTCGTTCTCCGAGACCAGCCGCACCCGGTGCTCCATGGTACCGATGCGCACGATGATGGTGCCCTGTCGGTTGACCTCGAACGCGCCCCGCCCCCCCTTCTGCAGCAGCCGCAGGTCCTGCGTCACCGCGCCGTAGCCGCTCGGCTGGCCCCACTCGTTGTCCTGGCTGGGGTTGAGGTGCGCGCGGAAGGTGATGAAGGTCGCCTCGTCGGGCTGACGGGCGATGGTCTTGAACTCACCGTGCCGCTCCGAGGCGAAGCGGGTGTGCTCACCGCCGCCGAGCGACGAGAAGACGCTCGAGCCGAGGAACATGCCGCCGAAGCCGTGGCGCCACTGCACTGCGACGCCGCCCGGGCCGGTGGCGCCGCCGACGTTTCGCGCCTCTTCACTCGACGACGAGCGCTTGTCGTAGGTCGTATCTCCGACGCGCGTCGTGAACGGCATCGCCGATGGGTCGGGGAGGTAGGCCGCCTGGAAGAGCCCGCTGCCCTGGATGTCCATCATCTTGGAGGGGTTCGTCACCGAGACCGGGGTCTGGCCCTGGAAGATGCTGTGCGACACCATCGCGCCACCACCGCCGAGCCGGTTGAAGAGGCCGCGCGCGGCGTTCGAGGCGTTCTCCATCATCACGCTCCGCGCCGCGGGCGTGACGTCGGAGCGGGCGTAGACGAGCGGGGCGCTGCCCCCGCAGCGCGGAACGTCTCCTTCGGGGCCGCTCACGGCGCAGCGGAAGTTCTGGGCGTTGATGAGGTGAAAGGCCTGCACGTACTTCGCCTGCGGCGCCGACTGCTGGAGCAGGCTGGTCAACATGCTGCCGCCGTCGATGGCCCGGTCGATGTCCCGCACCCAGCGCAGCTCCTGATCGTAGAGCGATTTCTTGGCCTCGTAGAGCTCGCGCACCGCCTCGTTGAAGGCAGGCTGCAGCCGCTTCAGGCGGTCCTCGTAGTCATGATGGTTGTTGAGGTATTCGAAGGCGATGACGATGGCCTCGGCCGCGTCGATGCAGTGCCCGATGTAATACGGCGGACACTGCCCGGCCTCGGTGGCCGCGACGCCGAGGAAGCTGATGAAGCCGGCGAACAACATGTCGACGTTGTGGGTGGCGATGACGTTCCAGGCATGGAGCGACATCTGCGCCACGGTCAGCGCAGCGATGGTGCGGTTGATGACGGCGTTGACGTTGAAGGCCCGCGCCTGCATCACCGCCACGCTGTAGGCCTGGGCGTCGGCGGCCGCCTGAATGCGGATGCGCTCGTGAGCCGTGTGCGCGACGTTGAAGCCGACCATCATCATCAGCGCCAACATCAGCATCGTCACGACGGACAGCACCATCACCTGGCCACGACGAGCGACACTGCTGCGACGACGGGGGGGGGCCATGGCGCTCACCTCCAGTTGACCTTGCAGTTCTGCGACGTACCGCGGTCGGACACGTCGGAGGGAAGGTTGTTGTAGCCGTTCTCTCTGAACGAAGACTGCATGCGCATCGCGTACGAGGTGCGGATGGGGATGATGTACGTGCGGGCATTGGCGAGGGACTCGAGCGGCGCGAGGGCGGCGCCCGTGCCGGTGTGGCTGCGCGCTTTCCAGCCCAGCCAGCGCATCTTCTTCGGCGAGCCGTCCTCCTTGTTGGCCGCGATGCGCCACACCATCCAGTTCGCGAACGGAATGAAGAGCCGGTAGTAGGCCGTGACCTGAATCTGCAGCTTCGTCGAGGTGAAGCCGGTCCACCCGCCCATGAGCCGCGTCGCCACGCGCGGGTCGTCGAAGTCCGCGTCAGGGTTGACCGAGGTCTTGCCCGGGTTGCAGACCTCGACGTCGACCCACTTGACGCCCGGCGCCTGCTGGTTGGTGCGCAGCTGCTGCCACGCCAGGTTGTAGTCCGTCGCGTTCGCCGTCCTGAAGGGCGCGCCCGCGGTGCTATTTCGCCCCATCACGGGCACCATCACCGCCAGCGCCGCCTTCTCCATCACGTCGCGGTCTGCCCCTTGCAGCGCGCCGGCCCTCACGGCCTTGTACGCGGCGTACTTGGCGAGCACGCGGGCGTGGTGCATGAGCCCGAGCTGCAGCAACCCGAGGATGAGGAAGACGAACACCGGGAGGACGATGGCCGTCTCGACCGCGACCTGACCGCGCCGCTCGCGCGCGACCGCTCGACCCTCGAAGCGAACCCTCGAGACTCCCCGAGTCATGGCAACATTGTGTCGGAGCCGCCACGCGGGCTCCATCCGTCAGTCGGACGCCGACTCGAAGCATGTAATTTCAGATACCTGCATTCACGTTCCCCCGGCTGTGCAGGGGCCCGTGGCTGGGTGGCCAAGGCCGCAGCCCGATGGCGTTGGCGCGGTCGACCCGGGCGGCGGTCAACACCGGCACACCTCGGGCCTTCCGTGAAGGGGCCCACCAGACTACGACGGCGTCGAATGCCCCGCGTGACGCGCCCGTCGGTCGTGGCCCCGTCGCTCCCGAGCGATGACGGCGACGCGCCCCTGCCGCCGGTGCCCGTGCGCTCGCTGCCGCGGGCGTTGCGCGCGAAGGCGAAGTGGGTCGACGAGCAGTTCGGCAACCGCGACGGCACCGTCGGGCCGCGTGAGCTCGCGGCCTACAAGCGCGCGTATGGGAGCGACGCCGGTCACCTCGACACCATCGCCGCGCTCGAGCGGCACCTCGAGCTGGGAACGCCGGCGCCTCGTCCGGCGCGGACGGTGGTTGCTCCCGCGTCGCCCGCGCTCACCGCCGCCGCCGCCGCGCGACGACTCGTTCATGCCGGAGGCCGGGGCACGGCCGCCGACGTCGAGTGCGTCGTCGCCGAGCTGCAGAAGCTGCCAGGGCGGCTGCTGGACCGGGCGTACCGCGCGGGGGTTCGTGTCGTGGCGTGCCGCGACTCGGTGACCGACCACCTGACGAACCTTCGCGGCGTCACGCCCCGCGGTTGGCCGCCCGGCTCGACGTGGGACCGCGTGCCGGGGCTGTACGACCCCGCGTCGATGACGGTCGTCATGGCGACGCACGATGGCGCGCGCGGCGTCACCGACCGGAGCCTGCCCGACTTCGGCTACGGCCACGGGAGCTTCAACGCCCTCTTCCACGAGTTCGGCCACGCGCTCGACGGCACCAACGCGCTCGGCGCCGACTCCCGCAGCCCCGAGTTTCGCGCGGCCTACAAGCGCGACACGGCGGCGCTGCGCGCGGCCAACGACACCTACCTGCTCCAGCCAGGCGACGCCGGCCCCGAAGAGGCCTACGCCGAGATGGCCGCGCGGTACTTCGGCAACGACCCGCGGCTGCGCCCCACCTTCCCCAACCTGAGCGCGTTCTTCGAGGCGCGCGCCCACGAGCTCGGGGTGCCGGCATGACGACGGCTGACGCCAGCATCGGCGCTGCGACGATGGAGCCCGACGGCACCATCGTGCTGACGCTCCGGGCGCAGGGGCCGGGGGGCATGCGGGGCGACGGGCTGCTGCGCTACCCGCCCTCGCACCCGCAATACCAGGTGGTGCTCGCGCACCTCGGCGGGCTCTCGCCAGGCGAGTCGAAGCCCGTGCGGCCATTCACCTGAAGGCCCTCCTGCCCGCCACGGCCCATCGTCCCTTCGGCGTCGGGGAGCAGCAGGCCCTTCACGTCGAGCCCCGCGCGGGGCGCGTCGTGCGCGATGCCGACGGCGCCGCGTCGGGGACGACGCCCGAGCCTCCGAGCGGCTGGAACTCCGCCTCGGCCCCACCGGCGCCGAAGCGGCCTGTGGGCGGCCTCCTCGGGCGCGGAGGCCGGCGCGTGCCCCACCACGCCTTTTTCTGGGCCACGACGGCAAGCCCCGTCTGCGCCGCGTGACTCAGCGCCGCTCGAGCGTCACCGGCTCGACACGCCAGATGCGGGCGGCGTACTCTCGAATCGACCGGTCCGACGAAAAGAAGCCCATGCGCGCCGTGTTGAGCACCGACGCCCGCGTCCAGGCTTCGGGGCGCTGCCAGAGCGCGGCGACCTGCTCCTGGCAGTCGATGTAGGCCGCGAGGTCGGCCAGCACGAGGAAGGGGTCGTGGTCGGCGAGCGAGCGCACGAGCGGCGCGAAGAGGCCCGGCTGCCCTGGCGAGAACGTGTCGTCGGCGATGGCCTCGAGCACCTGCCGCAGCCGTTCGTCCTTCATGAGTTCGTCGCGCGGCGAGTAGCCCTGCGCCTTGCGCGCCGAGACCTGCTCCGCGGTGAGGCCGAAGAGGAAGAAGTTCTCGGGCCCCACCCGCTCGCGGATCTCGACGTTCGCCCCGTCGAGCGTGCCGATGGTGAGCGCGCCGTTGAGCGCCAGCTTCATGTTGCCGGTGCCCGAGGCCTCCTTCCCGGCGGTGCTGATCTGCTCCGACAGGTCCGCCGCGGGGTACAGGTGCGAGGCGTTCTTCACGTTGAAGTCTGGCACGAAGGCCACGCGCAGCCACTCGCGGGCCCGCGGGTCCTTCGCGAGCGTCGTCGACAGCGCCGAGAGGAAGCGGATGATGAGCTTCGCCATGCGGTACCCGGGCGCAGCCTTCCCGGCGAACAAGAACGTGCGCGGCACCAGCCCCTTCGTGTCACCGGCCTTGAGGCGCAGGTACGTCCACACCGCGTACAGCGCCGCGAGGTGCTGTCGTTTGTACTCGTGAATGCGCTTCACCTGTACGTCGAAGAGCGACTGCGGGTCGACGTCGAGCCCGTGCGCGCGGCTCACCCAGCGCGCGAAGTCCCGCTTGTTGGCGGCCTTCACCTCGCGCCAGCGGCGGCGGAACTCGGCCTCGTCCGCCAGGGGCACGAGCCGCTCGAGGCGCGTGAGCTCGTTCACCCACCCCTCGCCGATGGCCTCGGTGACGAGGGCCGACAGCCGGGGGTTCGCCTGCAACAGGAAGCGCCGCGGCGTCACGCCGTTCGTCACGTTGGTGAAGCGCTCGGGCCACAACTCGGCGAAGTCTCGCAGGACCGTCTCGGTGAGCAGCCGCGAGTGGAGCGCCGCCACTCCGTTCACCGTGTGGCTGCCCACCACCGCCAGGTGCGCCATGCGCACCGACTTCTCGCCCTGCTCGTCGATGAGCGACAGCCGCCGGGCCCGCTCGTCGTCCCCGGGGAAGCGCGCGCGCACCTCGTCGAGGAAGCGGCGGTTGATCTCGAAGATGAGCTCGACGTGCCGCGGCAGCAGCGACCGCAGCAGCGGCAGCGGCCACGTCTCGAGCGCCTCGGGCAGCAGCGTGTGGTTCGTGTACGAGCAGCTCGCGCGGGTCATCTCCCAGGAGCGCTCCCACGACAGCCCGTGCACGTCGACGAACAACCGCATCAACTCGGCCACCGCGAGCGCCGGGTGCGTGTCGTTGAGCTGTATGGCGAACTTGTCGGCGAAGCGGTCGATGGTCGACCGCTGCAGCAGGAAGCGGATGCAGTCCTGCAGGGCGCAGGAGACGAAGAAGTACTGCTGCTCGAGGCGCAGCGTCTTCCCGGCGAGCGAGTGGTCTGCCGGGTAGAGCACCTTCGAGATGTTCTCGCTGCGCACCTTCTCGTCGACGGCCTTCCAGTACTCGCCGTCGTTGAACGCCTTCAGGTCGAACTCGTCGGTCGCGCGGGCGCTCCACAGCCGCAGGAAGTTGGTGTTGGGGGTGCCGTAGCCGACGACCGGGGTGTCGTACGCGATGCCGGTCACCTGCCGCGCCGGGTGCCACCTGACGCGATAGCGGCCGAGGTCGTCGACGCCGGCCTCGGTGTGCCCGCCGAAGCCCACCTGGTGCTGCACGTCGTGGCGCATGACCTCCCACGGGTTGCCCTGGCGCAGCCACTTGTCGGTGCTCTCGACCTGCTCTCCATCGCGGAGCTGCTGGTCGAAGATGCCGTACTCGTACCGGATGCCGTGCCCGATGGCGGGGATCTCGACGGTGGCGAGGCTGTCCATGAAGCAGGCCGCGAGCCGGCCGAGGCCGCCGTTGCCCAGGCCGGGCTCCTCTTCGTGCTCGACGAGCTCGTCGTAGTCGATGCCCAGGCCCGCGAGCGCCTCGCGTACCTCGCGGGTCAGCCCCAGGTTCATCACGTTGTGCTCGAGCTGCGGGCCCGGCAGGTACTCGGCCGAGAGGTAGATGACGGTGCGGCACTGCCGCTCGAGGAACGTGCGCGCCGAGTGCACCCAGCGCAGCAGCAGCCGATCGCGGATGACGTACGAGAGCGCCAGGGCGTTGTCGTTCCGCGTGGCGACGCCGGGGAACTTCGCCTGCTGGAAGAACAGCTTCTTGATGAAGTCGTCGCGCAGCGACGACGCGTCGACGCCGAGCCGCACCTCGCGCTCGTCGACCTGCGCCTTGAAGCGTTCCACGTCCATGGGTCACCTCGCGTCGCGAGAGCCTGCCAAGTCTCGCGCGCCGCGTCGCCTGCCCGTCGCAGCGGCGCGGCCCCGCGCACCGCCCAGCGCCACCGCGAGCCGAAGCCGCCCGGCGCCCGCGACTTCGGCGGCGCGGCCCCGCGCACCGCCCAGCGCCACCGCGAGCCGAAGCCGCCCGGCGCCCGCGACTTC
>JADCJJ010000335.1 GCA_020247085.1 Myxococcaceae bacterium
GCCGGCGCTGCCGGCTTCGCTCGCCGCGCAGCAGGCCGACCTGCTCACCCGGCACCAGGTGCGCACCTCGTTGCTCGAGGCGGTGAAGGCGCCGCAGCACGCGACGCTCGAGCTCCTCGACGGGGCCGGCGTCGTCGTGGCGCAGGCCGAGGACAAGGTGGTGGCCGAGTCGCCCGACGGCGTGCCGATCGACGTGCGCCGCGTCGAGTTCGGCATCGGGTACGACTTCCACAACTTCGAAGACCGCAGCTACCGCGGAGCGATTCAGTTCTCGGCCGACCGCTCGGGCCGCATCGCCGTCATCAACCAGGTGGGCATGGAGGAGCTCCTCAAGGGCCTGGTGCCGTCCGAGATCTTCGCCCGGGCCCACCTCGAGGCGCTCAAGGCCCAGGCGGTGACGGCGCGCGCCGAGGTGCTGGCGAAGGTGGGGCTCAAGCACGTCGCCGACCCCTATTTCCTGTGCACCGAGCAGCACTGCGCGGTGTACCGGGGCGTGTCGGGCGAGGCGGCGACCACCAACACGGCCGTCGACGCCACCCGCGGCGAGATGCTCTTCGACGCCTCGGGGCGGCTCGTCGACGCGGTGTACAGCGCCGTCTGTGGCGGCCACACCGAGAACAACGAGGTCGTCTGGGGGGGCGTCGCGAACCCATCGCTGCGGGGGCGGCCCGACGTGCTGCCCGGCAAGCCCGCGCCCCCGGCCCCCGGCGCAGACCTCAAGGCCTTCCTGGCCGCTGACGGCGCCTTCGCCTGCAAGCTGTCGAGCTTCGCCGCGCCGACGAAGCTGCGCTGGGAGAAGCGCTTCACCGCGAAGGACGTCGACGAGAAGCTCGCGTCCTTCCGCGTGGGGCGGGTCATGGCGATGACCGTGAGCGAGCGCGGGGTGTCGGGCCGGGCGCGGCTGCTCCAGGTCTCGGGCGAAGACGGCGCCACGACGATTCGCGGCGAGCTGACGATTCGCCGCCTCTTCGGAAACCTCAACAGCGCCATGTTCGAGGTGAAGGCCGAGCGCGACCCGAAGGGCCGCCCGACGGCGTGGGTCTTCGGGGGCGGCGGCTGGGGCCACGGCGTAGGCATGTGCCAGACGGGCGCCATCGGCCGCGCCGAGGCCGGCCAGACGTACCAGCAGATCCTCGGGCACTACTTCGGGGGCGCGACGGTGAGCCGGGTGTACTGAGGGGCGGGCCCGGCGCATTCGGCAGCCCCGAGCGAGCGGCCAGGCCGCTGTTGGGCCTTCCAGGAACCGGCGTTCGATGACGCCTCCGGGCGCGCCGCCAGTCCGCGGCGGAGGCCTTTCGGGGGGCGCCCCGGCGTCACCCCGAAAAACCGGCACCGCGCCTCCCTGGCGCCCTGGCAGCGGGCCCTTGCACCGCCTCCGGGGGCCACTGGCAAGCGCTCGACTGTCGGACCGGGGGGGCCCCTCCTGCCGGGGGCGAGGCCCGGGGCTATGCTGGAGGGGTGCTGCTGGTGCCCTGCGACCGTCGCGCCACCTCCCCCGCCGGGCGGGTATTGGTCGCGGTCGGCCTGGCGCTCCTCGCCCACGGGCTGATGACGGCGGCGCTGCTGTTCCTCTCGCACCTCCACCTCGACGCACCTCACCTGCAGCCGCCGAGGGCGAAGGTCGAGCGCCCCGTCGCCTTCCGGCCGCTGACGCCGCAGCAGTTCGAGAAGAACCGCGGCAAAGATGCGCCACGGCTCGCCACGCGCGACCGCAAGCCCAGGCCCGAGCGTGAGAAGCCGAAGGCGCCCGAGACGGCGCCGGGCCAGGTGGTGGCGGTGGCGCCTGGCAACGGAGCGGTTCGCCCCGACGCGCAGTACGCCGCCGAGACGAACAACGCGGTGCAGCGCCAGACACGCGCCCGGGAGCAGACCGCGTTCTATCGGAACGCGATGCCCCAACGGACGTCGGCGAAGCCGAGCGACGCGAAGGGCACCGACCCGGTCGACGCCGCGAGCCTCTCGGGCAACGACGGCCTCGGCCAGGACGACCGCCCCCTCGAGAGGCAGCCGCAGCGCGCGGCCCTCGAGGTGCCCACCCAGCGCGCCCAGTCCGAGGTACAGCTCCGGGCCCTCGAACCGGGCGGCGCGGGGCCGGTCGTCGTGCGCCGCGACGAGGTCGAGGCGGTGCAGGGCAACTCGCAGCGGCTGAACCTGTCTGCCGGCGCCCAGGGCGACGCGACGGGCAGTCAGGGCCGCGTCGGGAAGCCAGGGGCCGTCAACCTCGTGCCGTCTCCGTCGGTGCTCGACCCGGTGTCGGGAGCCGCCGCGAACGATCTGCTCGACGACGTCGAGGTCGGCGACGGCACCTACCTCAACACCCGCGAGTGGAAGTACGCGAGCTTCTTCAACCGCGTGAAGCAGTCGGTCAGCCAACAGTGGAACCCCAACGCCCAGCTGCGCCTCAGAGACCCGACGCTGCAGATCTACGGCGGGCGCGACCGCCACACGCTGCTCCAGGTGACGCTGACGGCCGATGGGCACCTCAAGGACGCATGGGTCGAGAAGTCGTCGGGCCTCGACTTCCTCGACCTCGAGGCGGTGAAGGCCTTCGAGCGCGCCCAGCCCTTCCCCAACCCGCCGGGCGGGCTCATCGCCTCGGACCAGACGGTGAAGTTCCAGTTCGGCTTCTACCTCGAGATGTCGGGGCGCCCGGGGCTGCGGCTCTTTCGCGGCCAGGACTGACGACAGCGCGTCAGTCGGCCTCGACGCCCACCGGGAGCCGCACCTCGAACGTCGTCCCCCGGCCGGGCTCCGTCTTGAACGACACCTGGCCCCCGTGCTCCTCGACGATCTTCTTCACGATCGCCAGCCCGAGCCCGGTGCCGTTCTGCTTGCCCGCGGTGACGAACGACTCGAACAGCTTGTCGGCGATGGCCTCGGGAACGCCGGGCCCGGTGTCGCTGGCGCGAAAGACCAGCTCGTCCCCCTCGCGCTCGACCGAGAGGGTGAAATGCCCGTCTTCGGGCATCGCGTCGAGCGCGTTGCGCGCGAGGTTCAAGATGGCGCGCTTCACCTTGTTCTCGTCGAAGCGCGCGGCGCCGGTGTATCCGGCGACGACCCGCAGCTCGACGCGGCTGCCGTCGAACTCGCGCACGAGCTGCTCCTCGAGCTCCTTCATGAAGACGTGCAGGTAGACGCGCCGAAGCAAGACGGACTTCTCTCCGCGCGCGAAGGCCAGCGTCTCTTTCTGCATCGCGGCGACGTGGTCGAGCTGCGCGAGGACGGCGGTGGACATCTCGCGGCGGCTCGCCTCCGAGGGCTCCTCGGCCATCATCTCGGCGTAGGCCGAGATCACGGTGAGCGGCGTCCGCAGATCGTGCAGCACGCCGGCGAGCATCTGGCCGATGGCCGCCATGCGCGCGCGCCGCTCCTGCTCCTCGCGCGACTGGCGAGACGCGATGGCGCGGCCGACCTGCCCGGCGACCAGCACCACGAGCCGCTCGTCAGCCTCCGAGAAGCCGCCCTGCTTGTTGAGCAGCTCGAGGGCGCCCAGCCGGCCCACCTCTCCCGGAATCGGCACGCACAGCACCGCGCCGACCGTCACCCCCAGCCTGCGCGCGATGGAGCGATCATAGTGCGGAGAGTCGTCGGCGCGGTCGACCCGAACGACGTCGCCCGTCGAGGCCACGTACCCGGCGATGCCCTGGCCCAGCTTCAGCCGCATCGAGCCCAACGCCTCGGAGCCCTCGCCGCGCGCGCTGCGGAAGTACAGCGTGCTCTTCGACTCCTCGGCGATGAGGAGCGACCCCGCCTTCGCCTGGACGGCGTCGAGGGCCGTCGACAGGATGCGGTCGAGCAGGTCGGTCTTCTGGTCGCTCGCCGCGGCGGCGCGCTCGAGCCCGTAGAGCAGGTCGAGATCCCTGACGCGCTGGGAGAGCTCCTGCACCAGCAGCACGTTGTCGAGCACCGCGGCGATCTGCATCGCGATGCCCTCGACCAGGCGCAGGTCCCCCTCCGAGAAGAAGCCGACGGTGCGGTGCAGCACCTCGACGACGCCGAGCACCTTCCCCGAGACGTGGCGGAGCGGCGCGGCGACGACCGCCCGCGTCTCGAAGCCCGAGCGGCGGTCGATCTCGGGGTTGAAGCGCGCGTCGTCATAGGCGTCTGCGAGGAGCACCGACACCCCGGTACGGAAGACGTGCCCGGCGATGCCGGCGCGCTGGGCCTCGAGGCGGAGCTCGCGCATCGAGGAGCCCTTGAGCACCCGCGACCACAGCTCGTCCGTGCGCACGTCGTACATGAAGAGCGTCGCCGCCTCGGCCCCGAGGAGCATCGCGAGCCGATCCATCACCGTGCGCAGCAGGGCGTCGACGTCGCGCGCCGCCGACAGCTGCGAGCCGACCTCGATGATGGCCGACAGCCGCTCGTTCTGGCGTCTGACCTCTGCCTCGAGCTCGGCGAGCTTCTCGGCCAGCCCGGCGACGAGCGTGTCAGGCGCAGAGCGTGGCGACGCAGGCCGATCGGGCATGTCGACGTCGAAGTTACACCCGCCCCGATCCGCCCCGTACGAAGATTTTCAGGCGGGCCGTGACGCAGCGTTTGCGCGCCGAACCACCGCCGACGGGCGAGGCGCGTAGCGGGTCCCGCCCTCCCCTCGCGCCGCAGGCCCGGCTCGAGCCTCCCTGGCGGCCCGCGGCCTCGGGGCCGCGCTCAGTGCGCGTCAGCCCAGGAGCGGGCCTGGCCCACGTCGACGACGAGGGGCACCGACAGGCGGGCGGCCGAGGCCATGGCGTCTCGCACGAGGGGAGTCACGCGCGACACCTCGTGCTCGGGCACCTCGAAGAGGAGCTCGTCGTGCACCTGGAGCAGCATACGCGTGGCGCAGCCCGCCGACGTCAGCGCGCGGTCGACGTCGAGCATGGCCCGCTTCACGAGGTCGGCCGCCGTCGCCTGGATCGGCATGTTGATGGCGGCGCGCTCGGCGGCCATCGCGATGGAGCGGTTGCGGCTGGTGATGTCGGGCATGTACCGACGCCGCCCGAAGAGGCTCTCGACGAAGCCGCTCTTCTTCGCCTTCGCGACCGTGTCTTCGATGTACCCGGCGATGCCGGGGAAGCGCGCGAAGTAGCGGTCGATGATGGATTTCGCCTCGTCGACGGGCACGTTGAGGCGCGTCGACAGCCCGTGGGCCGACAGGCCGTAGGCGATGCCGTAGTTCACCATCTTGGCCGCCCGCCGCATGTCCCCCGTCACCTCGGCCTCGGGCACCTGGAACACCTCGGCGGCGGTGCGGGCGTGCACGTCGGCGGCCTCTTCGAAGGCGCGCACCAACGCCTCGTCGCGGGCCATGTGCGCGAGAATGCGCAGCTCGACCTGTGAGTAGTCGGCCGACAGCAGGACGTGGCCGGGCGCGGCGACGAACACCCGCCGAATCTGCCGGCCCAGCTCGGTCCTCACGGGAATGTTCTGCAGGTTGGGGTTCGACGACGAGAGCCGCCCGGTGGCCGTCGCCGCCTGGTGGAAGGTGGTGCGAACCCGCCCGTCGGCCCCGATGAGGGTGGGCAGGGTGTCGAGGTAGGTCGACTTGAGCTTCGCCACGTTCCGGTACTCGATAATGGCGCCCGGCAGCGGGTGCGCCTCGGCCAGCTTCTCGAGCACCTCGTGGTCGGTCGACGGCCCCGTCTTGTTGCGCTTGACGATGGGCAGGCCCAGCTCCTCGAAGAGCACCTGCGCCAGCTGCGCCGGAGAGCCCACGTTGAACTCACGGCCGGCATGCCGGTACACGGCCTGCAGGAGCGCCTCGCACGACGCGTCGACCTGCTTCGAGATCTCGGCGAGCGCCTCGCGGTCGACCAGCACCCCGGCGCGCTCCATCTTCACCAGCAGGGGCACGAGGGGCAGCTCGAGGCCCCTCGCCACCTCAGAGAGGCCCACGCCCTCGACCTCGGCCCACAGCTCCGACGCCAGGCGCGCGATGGCCTCGGCGGCGGCCCCGAAGGCGAGGCCGAGTTGGGCCACCTCGAGCTGTCCCAGCGTGACGTGCGCGCGGCCGCCCAGCAGCTCGACCACCGACGGCAGCTCCTGCCGCAGGCGCTCGCGGGCGAGGTCGGCGAGGGCGTGCTCCTTGCGCGACGGGTTGGTGAGGTACGAGAGCAGCTCGACGTCGGCCCACAGCGTGGCCACGCGCACCCCCAGCCGCGCGCAGACGTGCAGCAGCGCCTTCGCGTCGTGCGCGGCGACCTCGCAGCCCGGCCGCTCCAACGCCAGGCCCAGCGCCCGCCCCACGGCCTCGGCGCCGCAGGCCCGCACGTCGACGTAGAACGCCCCGCCCGGCGCCAGCGCCAGCCCCAACCCCAGCGGCGTCGCCGAGTGGGGCGGCCCCTCGAAGACCGGCGCGACGGCGAGGCGGGCGCAGCTGGCCAGCCGCTCCGCGAGCGCGCTCAACCCTGCGGCGTCGGTGACGAGCGTCGCCTGGCGGGTCAGCGGCGTCGCCTCGGCGGCCGGCATCTCGGCGATGAGGCGGTAGAACTCGAGCTCGGTGAAGAGGGCCCGCGCCTCGGCGTCATGAATCGGCCGCACCGTGAGCGCCGCCGGCTCCGCCTCGAGCGCGAGATCGTCACGGAACGAGACGAGCTGGTAGGCGCGCCTGAGCTGGTCGACGTGGTCCTTGATCGCCGCGCGGAGCTTCGGCTTGTCGATCTCGTCGGCTCTGGCGATGAGCTGCTCGACGGTACCGAAGCGCTTGAGCAGCTCGACGGCCGTCTTCGGCCCCACGCCCGGCACCTTGGGCACGTTGTCGATGGCGTCACCCACCAGCGCCTGGTACTCGCGCAACTGCGCCGGGGGCACGCCGAAGCGCGCCAGGGCCTCGGCCTCGCCGATGGGCGCGTCCTTGACGGGGTCGAAGATCGAGACGTCGGGCGCGAGCAGCTGGAGCAGGTCCTTGTCGCTGGTGACGATCTGGGTCGCCATGCCGGCGGCCCGGGCGCGCTTCACCAGGGTGGCGATGACGTCGTCGGCCTCCCACCCGGGCACCTCGAGGATCGGTACGTCGAGGGCCGCGGCCACCCTGCGAATGAGCTCGAACTGCAGCGAGAGGTCGGGCGGCGGCGCCTCACGGTTGGCCTTGTAGGCGGGGTCGATCGCCAGCCGGCCCCGGCGGCTGTCCTTGTCGAAGCAGAGCGCGAGGTGCGTCGGCCGCCGCTCACGCAGGAGCTTCAGCAGCATGCGCGTGAAGCCCAGCACCGCGTGCGTCGGTACCCCCTTCGACGTCGTGAGGGGCGGCAGCGCGTGGTACGCGCGAAAGACGAAGCCCGAGGCGTCGACGAGCGTCAGCGTGGCGGGCCCGTCGGCCGGCGCGGGCGCGCTCGCGGCCGAGGGCGCGGGCCGCGGCGGCACCTCGGGCGGTGGAGCGGCAACCTCCCTCGGTGCGGGTGGCGGGGGTGCGGCCGAGAACAGGTCTCCTTGAACGCCCATGCGGGCGCTCGTAGCCCAAATCGGCGGGCGTCACTCGCAGCCGTTCTGCGCTGCCAGCTCGGCCACCTTGTCCTTGTAGCCATCACCGTCGACGGCGAGGTCGAGCACCACGCCGAGGGCCGGGCACGAGTCGACCTTCTTGAACGCCTCACCGGCCTTCTGCGAGCAGAAGTACCCCGCCTTGAGCAGATCGGGGTTCTCTTTGTTGAACGAGATGCCGAGCTTCCACACGCGGCAGGCCGCGCGGAAGTCCTGCTTGTCCGCAAGGAGCTTCCCCTTGGCATAGCAGGTGGTGCCCATGCCGTCGACGATGCCCTTGCGTACGAACGAGGCCCGCCGGGTCGCCTCGCGGCGGCGCTGCTCCTCGGGCAGCTTCTTCGCGGCGGGGCCGAGCACGAGCTCTTCGTCGAGCACGAGGGCCTTGCGGAACGGCTCCTCGGCCTTCTCTGGCTTGTCGTTCGACAGCTCGGTCTGCCCGGTGCGGAAGAACGACGCCGCGTTGTCGACGTCGAGCAGCAGCTCGCGCGCCTCGTCGTGCACCTTCGCCTTGCTGACCGTCTCGAGGATGCGCTGGAGCGGAATGCGCGCCTCGGCGAACGCTCCCTTGAAGTACAGGCCCAGGGCGCGCGCGATCTCTGGCTCCGCCGCGTACCGGGCCTTGAACTCCTCGAGCACCTTCACCACCGGGTCCTCGGGCTTGGGCGGCGGGCGGAACACGGGGACCTCGGGGCACGTCCACGGCGCGTCGCCTGGGCGCAGCTTCTGACGGGCCTTGAGGAAGTTGACGAAGCTCGAGTCGGTCGGGCGCCAGTCGTTGGGGCCGAGCGCGCCATCGAGCTTCAGCTGCTTCGGGTACGGCGGCGACAGCTCCTCGCGCGTCATCGCCTGACAGGCCAGCCGCATGTAGGCCTCGCAGGCCTTGAGCGCATTCTCCCACCTCGCCCCCTGCACGTACGCCTTGCACTCGCTCGCGAGCGCCTTCTTCTCTTCATCGACGACGGGCCGCACCACCGAGAGGGCCTGGAGGAAATAGCAGCCGGCGAGCTCGCGTGAGAGCGGCCGCACCTTCCCAAACGCCTCGAGGGCCTCGGTGCGCCGGCCCGCGGCGGCGAGCTCCTTGCCCCGCGCGAAGGCCTGCTCTGCGGCGCGCTCGTGGGTGATGCGCTTCATCAACTCGTTGGCCTGCTCGTGAATCGGCTCCAGCTCGATGATCTTCGCGCAGGCCGCCTCGGCGCGCGCCCAGTCCGGCTCGCGGCCCTCGCAGCTCGCGAACGTGCGGCAGACCTTGAGGAGTTCGTCGATCTGGTCGGCCGGGTCGGCCGGCAGCGCCCTCTCGGCCTTCGCCACAGCCGGGCGCTGGGGCGGAGGGCCGCCGCCGCCATCGGCCGAGAACCCCTTCACCAGCACCGCGACGAAGAGCACGGCCAGCACACCGCCGCCCACCAGGAACAGCCGCTTCTTCCTCGGGTCCATCGACGAGGTGGCCGTGGCCACCGGCTCGACGGGCTCGTCGTCGGCCGCGCGGTGGCGCCGCGGCGCACGCGCGGGCGCGCGAGCGAGCGCCTCACCCCGGCCGCCGACCTCGCCGTTCTCGTACATGAGCTCGACGACGCCGAACTGAACGATGTCTCCGGGCTGGAGGGGCGTCTCCTCAGTGAGGGGCGCACCGTTCACTGTCGTGCCGTTGGCGCTCCCGAGTTCGCGCAGCACCGTCTCGCCGCCCCGAACCTCGAGCTCGGCGTGGCGGCGGCTCACCGAGTCGTCGTCGAGGCGCAGGTCGACGCTTGCGACCCGCCCCACCACCATCACCCCCGCGAGCGGGAACGACGACCCCGAGACGACGCCGGAGAGGCCGCGCAGCGTCGGCCCCTTCGAGCCGGCGCGCGCCGGCCGCCTCCCGGGCTTCGACGCCGGCCCCTTCAGCACCGGGATCATCTTCGTCGCGCGCGGCGCGTCACCCCCGGCCTTGGCCAGCGCCGACGGTGACCTCAGCGGTCGCGTCGCACGGTCCGAGGGCCTGGCCCGCGCGCGATCGACCTTCGGGCGCGCGCGGCTCTCGACCTTCAGCGTCACCTCGTAGTCGCCCAGCACCACCACCGCGCCGGCCTTCAGCGGCGTCGGGCCTTCGATGCGCTCGCCATCGACGAGGGTGCCGTTGGCCGACCCGAGGTCTTCGACCTGCAGCTCGCCGCCCTCGACGAAGAACCGGGCGTGCTTGCGAGACACGCCTCCCTCTTCGAGCACCAGGTCGTTCCCGGCCGCACGCCCGACTGTGAGCGAGTCGGCGAAGTCCTGCTCCTGCTCGCTGCCGTCGGGGCCCTTGATGACGAGCGTGGGCATCGTCACTCCTCGCGGAAGATGCCCATGTTCACAGGCACACCGCGGCGCTGCAGCTCATCGTAGAACTTCGGCACGAAGCCCGTCGCCACGTACCGGCCCCGCACCCGCCCCTCCTCGGTGAACCCCTCCTGCTTGAAGTAGAAGATGTCCTGGAGGGTGATGATGTCGACCTCCATGCCCGAGATCTCGGTGATGTAGGCGATCTTCCGCGTCCCGTCGTTGAACCGGGTCTGCTGGATGATCATGTGAACGGCCGAGGCGATCTGCTCGCGAATCGCCTTCACCGGCAGGTCCATGCCGGCCATGAGCACCAGCGTCTCCATGCGGGCGAGCGCGTCGCGCGGCGTGTTCGCGTGCAACGTGGTGAGCGAGCCGTCATGGCCGGTGTTCATCGCCTGAAGCATGTCGAGCGCCTCGCCCGAGCGGCACTCGCCCACCACGATGCGCTCGGGCCGCATGCGCAGGCAGTTCTTCACCAGGTCGCGGATGGTGATGGCGCCCTTGCCCTCGAGGTTCGGCGGGCGTGACTCGAGCTGCACCCAGTGCTCCTGGCGCAGCTGCAGCTC
Source organism: Myxococcaceae bacterium (assembly GCA_020247085.1). Taxonomy (GTDB): domain Bacteria; phylum Myxococcota; class Myxococcia; order Myxococcales; family Myxococcaceae; genus Xiheimicrobium; species Xiheimicrobium aquaticum. The sequence goes on from JADCJJ010000335.1 coordinate 10,323, forward strand.
CGCGGCGTCCTCCACGGTGATGATGCGCTCGTCCTCGGGGATGAAGGAGGAGACGACGTTGAGCGTCGTCGTCTTCCCCGAGCCGGTGCCGCCCGAGATCACGATGTTGCGCTTGGCCTTCACGCACATCTCGATGAACTCGGCCATCTGCGGCGTCACCGTCTTGAATTTGATCAGGTCTTCGATTCGCAGCGCGTCGCGCTTGAACTTCCGAATGGTGATGCACGGGCCCTTGAGGGCCAGCGGCGGGATGATGGCGTTGACGCGCGACCCGTCCTTGAGGCGCGCGTCAACCATCGGGCTCGACTCGTCAATGCGCCGGCCGATGGGAGCGACGATGCGCTCGATCACGCCGAGCACCGCCTGGTTCGACGAGAAGATCTTGTCCGAGAGAATCAGCTTGCCCTTCTTCTCGATGTAGAGCTGGTTGGCGTGGTTCACCATGATCTCGCTGATCTCGTCGGCAGCGAGGAACGCCTCGAGGGGCCCGAGGCCGAGCGCCTCGTTGAGGACGTCGGTGAGCAGCATCTCGCGGTCGATGTCCTCGGGGATCTCCTGGTCCGCGTCCATCTGCTCGACCAGGTCGCGAATGGCCTTCTCGGTGCGCTTCCACAGCTCCTCATCTCCGAGCCGGTCCATGTCGAGGCGGCGCAGGTCGAGGTACTCGATCAGGCGATCGTGAATGTCCTTTTGCAGGTTGGCGTAGGCCTCGAGCCGGGGGTCGACGTTGCGTCGGTTCTTCCGCAGCGCCGCAGCCAGCGACGCCGGCATGTTCTTGTTCGACGCGGGCTCCTCGTCTTCGTCCGCATACTCGCCCTCGTTGCCGCCGTCGTCGTCGTCGTACCCCTCGTCGCCCTCGTCCTCGTAGGCTTCGCCGTCTCCGTCGTCGCCCGCCTCGGCGGCGCCGTCGTCGTCGTACCCCTCGTCGTCCTGCCCGGCCCCGTCGTCAGCCTCGGCCTCCTCGACGTTGATGATGTAGTCGCCGACGTAGACCTTGTCGGTCGGACGAACCACCTGAGGCCCGGTCAGCTTCTTGCCGTTGAGGAAGGTGCCGTTCGTCGACTTCAGGTCGACCACGAGGACCTTCCCGTCCTGGAGTTGGAAGCGGGTGTGGAACTTCGAGACGTTCCCCTTGTTGAGGACGATGTCGTTGCCCGCGAGCCGGCCGATGGTGACCTGGTCACCGTCGAAGGTCAGCTGCTCGGAGTCGCCGCCCTTCTCGGTCAGCGTGATGAGAAGCATTGAATCAGAACTCTACCAGACCTTCCCGGCGCGCAACGCCTCGTCATCGCCGGTCGACCTGGCTTTGCGAACGACGCCTGGCCTGCGCGTGGCCTGCTCACGCCGACCGCCGACGCGCTCTTCGTGACGCGCCCCTCCTGACGCCGGGCCCCGGCGTCAGTCGAAGATGCCGAAGTTGACCTCGCCGCGGGCCTGCTTGTAGCGGCTCTTCACGTCCTCGATGATGGTGCGGATCTTCTCGGAGTCCGGGTTGACGATGCGGGGCGTGACGAAGATCACCAGCTCGCGCTTGTTGGAGTCGAATGCGCGGTTCTTGAACAGCTCACCGATGATCGGAATGTGGCCGAGCCCGGGCACCTTCGAGACCGACTTCTGCTCGTCGTGCGCGAAGACGCCAGAGAGGACGATAGTCTCGCCGTGGCGGACGGTGACGTTCGTCTTCACCTTGCGCGTGCGAAAGCCCGGAATCGACGCGCCACCGCCGATCGAGACCGCCACCGACTGGTCGACCTCGCTCACCTCTGCCTCGATGTTCGTCTGGATGTTTCCGTTCCGGTCGGCGGTCGGCTTGAGCTTGAGGATCACGCCGTACTGCTTGAACTCGACGGCGAACTGGTTGTTGGTGATGAGTGGAATCGGCACCTCGCCACCGGCGAGGAACTCGGCCTGCTCGCCCGAGGCGCACACCAGCTTCGGCTGCGCCAGCAGGCGGCCATAGCCGTCGTTGTTCTGAAACCCGATGCTCAGCTGCGACTGCCCGATGCCCGACAGGCGCAGGCTGCCTTCGCCGAAGTTCCCCGGGAACAGCTCGCGCGCGATGATGACGCCGGTCGTGAGGTTGCCTGAGATGTCGAACGGGTACCTGATTCCGTAGCGGTCCTTTGATTCCCGGCGGATCTCGACGAACTGCACCTCGGACAGGATCATCCGCTTGATGCCGACGGTCAGCAGGTTCTCGACCTTCTCGCCGATCGCCTTGGTGATGAGCTCGGCCTTCTGCAGGTCCTGCTGCGACTCGACCGACCCCTCGAGGAAGATGGTCGAGCCGACGACGTTCGCCTGCACGTTCTTGAGGCCAGCCTTCTGGAACGCAGCGTTGAGGTTCTGCGCCACCAGCTTCTTCGCGTTGGGGGCGATCTTCACGAAGCTCTTCACGTTCGGATACAGGCCGACGACCTGGTCGATGCGGTCGGCGTCGGACTGCGTGTAGGCCTGACCGTCGAGGTAGATGCGATCGCCCACCATGCGAACGGTCACGCCCTCGATCTCGCCGAGGAGCTTCTTGATCTCGGAGATCACCTCGTTCGGGTCCTGCTTTCGCACCGACAGCAGGTAGCTGATGCGCTGGCCGGAGTTCTTCCAGATGAGCAGGGTCGTCTTGCCCTCGGCCGAGCCGATGATGAGCAGCTGGTTGTTGCCGATGGTCTTCACGTCGGCGACCGCCACGTCACCCACCGCGACGCGGGCGATGCCCGGCACCGTGATGACCTTCTGGGTGCCCACGCCGAGGCTGATGTTGCCGCCCTCTTGCGCCAACGCCAGCGTCGACAGCAGCGCCGCGACGAGCGCAGGGGTGACCTTCGACGTCGTGCTCCGCTTCATCCCGCCTCCTGGGGCCGCGATGCCGTCACCGGCCAGGCCCATCGATCGACCTCACTCCGACCCAGGCGATGCGCCCCCCGCATCGAGCTGCTCGAGCACGGGCACGAGCGCCTCTCCGTCATCCGGATCCATCGCCGGCCCCGCCCACGCCATCGCCCAGATCGCCCCGACCGCAATGGGAACACCGTAGGGAATCGCGCGCTCGCTGTCGACGCTCCCGTGCACGCCCGCCCCCCGCACCCCGGGCCCCCGCCGCCGCACCCACAGCGCGACGACCGCCGTCGCCGCGCCACAGATCGAGACGAGAAAGGCCGCGCCCAGCGCCCTCGGAAAGCCGAGGCCTGCGCCGACGGCGGCCAGCAGCGCAACGTCTGCCCAGCCGACGCGGCCACCGGCGAGCGCCAGCAACGCGAAGGGCGCCGCGCACCCGAGGGCCCCGAGCGCACCGCCTCCCAGCCCTGACGTCGCCGTGCCGGGCCCCTCGAGCACGAGGCGCGCCCCGAGGCAGGCCAACCCCGGCGGCACCGCGACCCACATGGGAAGGCGCCCCGTCTTGAGCTCGACGCCCGCGGCGACGACGACGGCGCAACCCACCACCGGCCAACAGAGCAGCTCGAGCGACGTCACGCGTCAGCGGAAGACGAACTTCACCTTGTCCGAGCAGATGAAGTACTCGTCTCCGTCTTCGATCTTCCGCCGCTTGATTCGCTGCTTGTTAAACCAGGTGCCATTCGACGAGCCCAGGTCCTCGACGAAGTAGTCGTTCCCCTCGCGCGTGATGACCGCGTGCTCCCGCGACACCTTGCCCGAGTTGATCACGAAGTCGCAGTGCTTGCCGCGGCCGATGACGAAGCGGTCCTTCGCGATTCGGTCGAGTTCACCACCCTCGACCGTCATGTACAGCGCGGGCGCGCCCCCGGCATCGCCGCCCGGGTCGTCGATGTCGATGCCGTTGTCCTCGGGCTCGGGGGCCGGAGCTGGCGACGGCGACGGGTTGCCGCGCTCCCGCTTGTTCTGTATGAGGCGCTCGAGCTCGGCCGCCGTCTCGAGTACGCGCTCCTGCACCTCTCGGCGTACCGGGTCGTCGTCCATGCCGGTGCTCGCTGGCGGCGGCGGGTCGACCGGTCGCGGCGGCGCGCGAGGCGCGGGCTGCAGCACGGGGGGCGCGCCGCGCGGCTGAGCGGGGGCCACCGGCGCTCGTGGCACCGGCGTTCCGTTCGACACGGGCACCGGCCGCGGCCCGGGCGGCGGCGGCGGCGCGTTGAGCCCCGAGTCGAGGAACCCGTTGAGGCGGGCGAACATGAACATCGCCTGGTTGATCAGCGCGTCGCGATCAGAGCCCATCTGTGAGGCCATGTCTTCGTAGGCCTGCCAGATGTGGTCGGCGATCGTGACCTTGCGAAGGGGGCGGCTGCTCGGATCCATCATGGTCGTCGGCTCGATGACCCTTGCCTATGTCGCACGAGTCGAGCGTGACGATAGCGCCAAATCACCGTCGGTCCAATCTACCGGTAGCAGAAGACGCCGTTGTTCGGCCCAATGGGCCCCCGAACCGTGCGGGCCGGGTCGAACTCGACGACGACGTTGCCCGAGGGGTACACCGAGAAGAGCCGCTGTCGTGTCACGTCATAGGCCAGCGCCCCCGGCAGCGTCACCGTCGCGCTGCACGACGTCAGCGTCGCGCCGAACGCGTTGATGTCGACGCGTGACACCAGCGGGCTCAAGGCCGCGTCGATGGGCAGCGTCCACCGCGCCCCGGCAAGAGGTGGGCTGGTGTCGGTGTCGCTCCCGAACGGAACCACCAGCAGCGGCTGCGTCGGGTCCACCCCGGGCAGGCGCACCGCCGGCGCACCGACGTACCTGAACGTCTCGCCGCTCCGCGCGCGGCCCAGCAGGCCGTCGAGCGTCGCGGCGACGACGAACGGCCGCTCCCCCGCGGCGCGAAGGCTCGCCCGCCTCACGGCGCCACAGGCCTCGGCCCCGCGCACGATCGCCTGCGCCCCAGTGACCGACGAGACGGAGCCCACGGCGTCACACCCGTCGAAGGAGACCTCGTCACCGACGGCGACCCAGCGCGCGAGCGCCCCTGGCAGCGCGACGCGGGTCGCGCTCGTGGCGGGCAGGCCCCCCGCAGGCGTGAGCGCGCCCCGCCAGGTGATCTCCACGTCCTGGCTGCGAAAGGCGCCGTCGACGACGGTCGCCCGGCTGGTCGCCACGAGCGCCTCTCCGACGCGCGCCGCCTCTCCGACGATGGCAGGCCCCGACAGGTACCCCGGCAGCCCACCGTCGGGCAGGGCCGCCGGCGCATAGCGCACCGCGCCCAGCGACGCGGTCGCCCCCGGCTGCTCGAAGAGCCGCTGCTCGAGCGCGTCGAAGAAGACGAGCTCGCCGTTGCTGGCGGTGAACGACCCCAGCAGCGGCACCGGCGTCACCTCGTAGCTGCCCCCGTCGAGCACCGCGACGCGCGCCCCGGCGGCGACGGTGAAGCCGCTCACCAGGCCGTCGCTCCACCGCACCGGCTGCGACGCAAAGCCCTCGCTCTGCACCACCTCGAAGCCCACCGGGCCGGCCTCACCACGGGTGTCGACGGCGGCGACGCCGCCGCAGGCCGGGCTCCCGCAGGCCTCTTCGTCGAGGACGCCGAAGAGCAGCGAGCCGGGCGCCGGCGTCTTCGCCCGCAGTTCGGCGAGCGACTCGTCGGCCGGAGCGACCTGATCCGACGTCGACAGGCTCCGCACTGGCCCGGGGAACGCGAGGGGAACGGCGACGAGCGTCTCGAGGTCGAACAGCGTCGTCTCTCCGCGGCTGCCGCTGTCGCGCCGGGTCGCGACCGCCAGGCATGCCTTCCCGGGGTCGTCGCAGAACGGCCGCCCGAGGGCCCGGCGCCCGGGCAAGCCCGGCACCGGCACCATCGCCACCACCGACCCGCCTTCGAAGCGGAGCCTCGCCGTGGCGCGCGCGACCAGCTCGGCCGTCGTCAGCTTGCGCAGCGCGCGCGGCGTCGAGGGGAAGCGCA
>JADCJJ010000336.1 GCA_020247085.1 Myxococcaceae bacterium
ACCGACGCCGGCACCACCGACGCCGGCACCACCGACGCTGGCACCACCGACGCCGGCACCACCGACGCCGGCACCACCGACGCCGGCACCACCGACGCTGGCACCACCGACGCCGGCACCACCGACGCCGGCACCACCGACGCCGGCACGCGGGACGCGGGCGTGGTCTGGGAGCGCTGCCGCAGCGACGCGGGCGCTCCCGAGTGCCAGCCGCTGGGGTCCGTCTGCGGCGCACCGCATCCGCTCTTCGCCTACAGCTGGTACGTGCCGGCGCACTGGGACGGAGGCCAGCAGCCTTCGGGCAGCACCCTGGTCGCTGGTGAGCCGGTCTCGGCCCACGGCGGCGGCAACCTGTTCTGCACCTGGAGCACCGACAACGGCGCTCCCGAGTGCGTCAACTGCTCGGCCCCTGCCGCCTACTGCCACTGGAACCAGACCCGCTTCGCGCGGAACTTCGCCGAGCTCGCCAGTCGGCTGCGGCAGCGCGCTCCGGGCCACCGGGCCCTCTTCTGGATTCCGACGTTCGCCGACAACGCACCGCACCTCGACCCGCGAGACTTCAGCGACGGAGGCCTCCCTGACGGCGGTGCGGGCCCGACCATCTGGTGGGACCGCGGAGCGGAGCGCCTCGCCTCCGACGTCCGCACCGTCATGGCCGGCCTCGCCGACGCCGGCGTCACCGTGGACTGGCTGTTCGCCGACGTCGAGTGGTCCTTGTCGAACTGGACGATGGGAACATGCGACGAGGGCCTGCAGACGCCGCCGAACCCGGCCGCCCAGGCACGCTCCCAGGCCCGCTGGCAGGCGACCCTCGCCGACCCGCGCTTCCCGACCTTCGACCAGGTGTGGCGCTCCCGCTCCGACGCCGGCTTTTCGACCGTCGACCTCTGCCCGATGACCTACGTCACGAGCGGCGGCCAGAAGTACCTGCAGTGGAACGCGCTGATGCACGAGCGCACCGGCGCGTACTACACAACCGGCCTCTTCGAGCCGGCGCGCGCCGTCTTCCCCCAGGTGAAGGCGTCGAACTACGAGTACGGCTTCACCTCGCCGAGCCTGCCCGTCTTCGACATGCACGGGCACGTGCTGAGCCGCTTTGGCGAGGGCGCCATCGTGGGCACCCACCAGTCGCCCCAGTGCTACGGCATGATGGGCCAGCTGGCGACGCGCACCATCCCCGAGCTGGGGCCGCCGACGCCGACGTCGAAGTACCTCGCGACTGAGTTCAACAGCTTCCGCTACGGCGTGAACACCTACCGCGGGAGCGCGCTGGCGCGGCCCACCATGCCCATGGCCCCGTGGATTGCGCCCTGGCACGTCATCGACGACCCGCCGGCGCGCGCCAACCCGCTCCCCATGGGCAAGACCCCGCTGTGGAGCGAGCTGCTGCTGCACGTCGGCGCGCACGCCCCCGACGCGCTCATCTACTGGAACAACTTCGACGCCGCCTGCACCGTCGGCAACGCCACGAGCTGCGACGGCGACTTCACGATGTCGCCCACGAAGGGCGTCTGCACGCCTGCGGGCTGCGTCTGCACCCCGGGCTTCACGCGGGCGTCGAACGGCAAGTGCAGGCCCCCGCCACCACCCCCGGACGGTGGGACGGGCGATGGCGGCGCGCCGGCCCCGCCGCCCGAGTGGGTCAGCCCGGCCGACGTCGAGACCGCTGACCGCCTCTTCGAGACGACGCTCGCCGAGGTGAACCGCGTGCTGGGCTGCCAGGGGCGAACGTCGCTGCAGACGGCCCTGGCCGACTGGTGGGCACCGTGGGTGGTGTCGGGTGTGCGCACCGAAGGCCGGGCCGTGTGGCGCTTCACCCCACAGGCCGCGGGCACCGCGCTCGCCGCCGTCGGGGAGAACCTCGAGGCCTCGGCCGGCGGTCGGACGCTCGTCTTCCCGCGAGCCTGGTTGGTGCCGTCGGGCCCCGGCTTCGGCCGCGGGCAGTGGGTGGTGCAGCCCGGCGACGCGCCGCCACCCTTCGAGCGGCCGTGAGCCCGGCCGGCGACGCCCCTAGAGCGAGAAGCCCAGGCCCAGCTTGAGCCCGGGGTAGCCGAGCTCGGCGCGCAGCAGCAGCGCGTCACTCACCGCGTACATGACGCCGAGGTTGCCGATGAACTCGGGCCACACCGACGCGCAGCGGCCCTGCCAACACCAGTCGCCAAAGCGGAAGTCCACCGACACGCCGAGCTTCAGGTACCCGGTGAAGCGCGAGGTGACGTGGAGCGCCCACATCGCCTCGACGGGCACCGAGAGGGCGAAGCCGAAGGCGCTGCGGCCGAGGGCGAACAGGTCGGCGCCGCCCTCGATGGAGAACGAGTCGTTCAGCTGCGGCGCGAAGCCGTCGTGCAGCACCGGCTGCAGGTACCGGCCGCCGACGCTGAAGGGCACGCCGCCGTAGCCCCAGTAGACGCCGGGCCAGCCGACGAAGAGCGAGGCCATGCGCGGGCGGCGCTTCGGGCTCGCATCCGACAGCGAGCCTGCCCCACGGAACGCCGGGTCGAGGCCGCTCGACGGGCGCGCGTCTGCTTCCTCTCCGGCCGCGCGCGCCGGGAGCGCCGCGACGAGCACCGCGAGGGCACCACCGAAGAGGCGTCGTCTCATGCCTGACTCCCTGGAGGTCTCATCACGCGCACAGTACAGGAGGCGCATGACGCCTCGTCGACTCTTCATCGCCGGCGCGACCGGCGCCGTGGGGCGGGTGCTGCTCCCCCGCGCAGAGGCCCGCGGCGTGGCGGTCGTCCCGCACGTGCGGCCAAAGAGCGCCGGGGCGCTGGCCCACCCGGCGCGCGTGGTGCTGGAGCTGACCGACCCGACGCTCCCCGACGCGATGCGGGGCTGCACCACGCTGGTGCAGCTCATCGGCACCATGCGCGCCCGCTTCGGCAGCGGAGACACCTACGAATCGAGCGACGTCGGCACCACCCGGCTCCTCGTCGAGGCGGCGAAGCAGGCTGGCGTCGACCACGTGGTGCTCCTCAGCGCGGCACTCACCGGCCTGGGCATCGGGGCGTACCTCAAGGCCAAGGCGCGGGCCGAGGCCCTGGTGCGCGACAGCGGCCTGCCCTTCACCATCGTGCGGCCGTCGTCCTTCTCGGACCGCGCCGGCACGCCCTCGCTGGTGGCGGCGCTGGGCGCCCACCTGCCCGAGGCGATTCGCGGCATCACGCTCGAGCAGGTGGCGGCGACGCTGATGCACGTCGCCGTCGAGCGGGCGCCGCTGGCCGCGACGCTCGAGGGCTCGACGCTGTGGCCCGTCGTGCGCGCGGCCACGGCCGCCTGACGGCCGCTCCCCGTCGGCGGGGCCTGCTGACGGGCGGCGGGCCCCTCACCGGCTCGAGCCGAATGGTGGCGCCGCTCCGCTCGAGTGCCTGGCGCCTGAAGGCGGCCTCGGGGCCCGTCCCCTCCCACACCGGCGCCACCACCGAGGCGAGCGTGATGCCGCGCGCTCAGCGGCGCCGGGCCCGGCTGGCCGACGGCCTGCTGACGGGCGGCGGGCCCTTCACCGGCTCGAGCTGAACGGTGGCGCCGCTCCGCTCGAGCGCCTGGCGCATGAAGGCGGCCTCCGGGCCCGTCCCCTCCCACACCGGCGTCGGCAGCGAGGCGAGCGCCCGCCGCACCTCGCCCTCGGGCGCGTCGAGCACCTTCGCCAGCACCGGCCACGCCTTGCCCGAGGCCGGCACCGCCGCCAGCACGACGCGCACGCGCCCCGTCTGCGCCATCAGCGCCTCGCGCACCCCCGGCGTCGGCAGGCCGACGTTCTTCGCCTCGAAGCCGTGCCCGCAGGCGCAGGCGAAGCGCTCGGTCCACGTGAGCCGCGCCCGCGTCAGCGCCTGCACCACCTCGAGGGCGCCTCGGGCCTGGCAAGCCGCGCAGGTGGACGGAAGGGACGCGACGACGCGCATGACAGACGCGAGGCTACCCGGCTTCGGGTGGCTCTCGTGAGTCGAGAACGAAGTGGAGCATCGACGCTCGTCCCCGCCGGTGGACCGCTCAGGTGCTTGATCGCCCTCGCCCGGGCTCCGGCACCGCGCTTGCTCGACGACGCGGCGTGGGCGGGGCGCGATGGGCGCGCCGGCGCACCACGAGGGGACGGGCGGGACATGGGCGCAGACTGGTTCGACGTGAGCGAGGTGCGGGAGCTGGTGCCGGGCATCGGGGTGCCGGCGCGACGGGCGGCGGACGACGCGAGCCACCGCTTGCGGGTGCTGGGGCCGGCAGCGCTGAGCGACGCCGAGCTGTTGTGCGTGCTGGGCGCGACGACGACCGAGGCCGACGTGAGGCCGCTGCTGGCGCACGGGCTGCCCCACCTGCTCGACGCGCCGGAGCTGGCCTTCGAGGTGGCCCCGCAGCTGTCGACGCGCCTCTTCGCCGCCCTCGAGCTCTGCCGGCGCCTGCCTCGGCGGCGCGAGGAGCGCCCCCACCTCACCGGCCCCGCGGCCATCGCCGCCTGGGCGCGCGAGCACCTGGTGCAGCACCGCCGCGAAGAGGCGTGGGTGCTGTGCCTCAACCCCCGCAACGCGCTGCTGCGCGCCGACCGGGTGGCGCTGGGCGGCGCCGACCACTGCGTCATCGACCCCCGCGAGGTGCTGGCACCGGCGGTCGCCTGCCGCGCCAGCGGGCTGGTGCTGGTGCACTCACACCCCAGCGGCAACCCCGAGCCCTCGGTGCCCGACGTGGCGCTGACGCGGCGGCTCCTCGCCTCGGCGCGGCTGCTGAACATCACGCTGCTCGACCACCTCGTCATCGCCGAGCGCTCCCACGTCTCGATGCTCGAGCGGGGGCTGCTCGACCCGCCGCGGCGGCGAGGGGCGAGCGGCCTCGACGACGCCGAAGTCGATTGACCCGCCTTCGCTCTGGGTGCACTCATGCGCGCGGTGTCGTCCGACCTCCCCTTCCTCGACGAGATGACGCGGGGCCTGGCGGCCTTCGGTCTCTCGTGCTTCCGCCCGGGCCAGGCCCAGGTCGTCAGCGCGGTGCTGGCCGGCCGAAACACGGTGGTGGTGATGCCCACCGGGGCGGGCAAGTCGCTGTGCTACCAGCTGCCGGCGACGCTCCTCGACGGGGTGACGGTGGTGGTGAGCCCGCTCATCGCCCTGATGCAAGACCAGGTCGAGGGCCTGACTGCGCGCGGCATACCGGCGACGTTCATCAACTCGTCGCTGTCCGAGTCCGAGCGCCTGGACCGGCAGCGCAAGCTGCGCGCGGGCGAGTACAAGCTGGTCTACGTCGCGCCCGAGCGCTTCCGCAGCGAGGCCTTCGTGTCGGCGCTCACCGAGGCGCGGGTGGCGCTCTACGCCATCGACGAGGCGCACTGCATCTCGCAGTGGGGCCACGACTTCCGGCCCGACTACGCGCTGCTCGGCCAGGTCCGCAAGCGCCTGCGGCCGCCGCGCACCGTCGCGCTGACGGCCACGGCGACGCCCGAGGTGCGCGAGGACATCGCGCGCGTGCTGCTGATGAAGGACCCGAACGTCTTCGTGGCCGGGTTCGACCGGCCCAACCTCTTCCTCGAGGTGATGAGCGTCACCGGCGAAGACGACAAGCGCCGGGCGAGCGTCGAGCTCGCGGCCGAGGGCTCGGGCATCATCTACTGCTCGACGCGCAAGCAGGCCGAGGGGCTGCACCAGGGGCTCACGACGCAGAAGGTCGACGCGGTGCTGTACCACGCGGGCATGACGGACGACGCGCGGCGTGAGGCGCAAGAGGCCTTCATGGCCCGCGACGGCGCGGTGGCGGTCGCGACGAACGCCTTCGGCATGGGCATCGACAAGCCCGGCATTCGGTTCGTGGCCCACGCGGGCATTCCGCGGGCAGTCGAGGCCTACTACCAGGAGATCGGGCGCGCGGGCCGCGACGGGCAGCCGGCGCACGCGGTGCTGTTCTTCAACCACGCCGACGTCTTCACGCAGGAGCGGCTGATTCAGTCGAACCACCCGGCCGAGCCGCTGCTGCGCGACGTATGGAGCGTGCTGCGGCAGGAGCCGACCTTTCTGCGCGGCGTGAACCAACTGGCGGCGCAGGTGGGCTCGAGCGAGTTCGAGGTGTCGGCGGCGCTCAAGGTGCTGGAGCGCGAGGGCTGTCTGTCGCGCGGGGCGCGGGGCGAGGGCCGCTATGGCGTGACGGTGCTGCCGGGGTCGGCGGCGCATCACCCGCGCAGCCCCGAGGTGAAGGCGCTGTGGACGGCGCTGCTGGCGATGTTCCCCGTCGGCGTGCGCGGCACCACCGACCTGCCGACGCTGGGCCGGCGCACGGGGCTCGACGAGGAGCGGCTCCGCGCGGGCCTGTCGTCGCTCGAGCGGGCGGGCTCCATCACGGTGACGCGGCCCTTCGCGGGGCGGGCGATTCAGGTGCTGCGCGACGACCCGTGGGACGCGCTGGGCGTCGACCTCGAGAAGGTTCGCGCGCAGGAGCGCACCCAGCTGCTGCTGCTGCGGCGGATGACCGAGTACGCGTACACCAAGCGGTGTCGCCGGGGGTTCCTGCTGCGTTACTTCGGGGAGGACTCGGCGGCGGATCAGCGCTGCGCCGGCTGTGACGTGTGCGCGGGGCAGCGCACGCGCATTCCAGCGAAGGCGACGGGGAGCGCCGGGACCGCGACGCTGGGGAAGCGCGCGCTCCCGACGCAGTACAGCGCCCTGGCGGTCGAGGCGCTCAAGCGGTTCCGCCGCGAGCTGTCGCAAGACCTCGGGGTGCCGCCCTTCATCATCTTCAACGACGCGACGATGTACGGGCTGGCCGCGGCGCTCCCGACGACACGCGGTGAGTTCCTTCGGGTCAAGGGCACCGGCGAGGGCGGCTGGGAGAAGTTCGGCGCCCAGGTGACGCAGATCTGCCTGATGGCGCGGGCGGCCGGCGACGTGGCCCAGCCGATGGCCGAGGTGCGAGAGAAGCGGCGCGCGCGGCGGTGAGGTGACGGCCGAGGGCGCGGCGGTCACTTCGGAGCGCAGACGACTCGGCTGCGTCACCGCCGGCATCGACGAGTGCATCGGCACGCGCTCCAGCACCTGGAAGGCGACGTCGACGACGCCGTTCCCCGGTTGCCCGCGCCTCGACCCACGCCCGGGAGGTCGCCGGCCCCCCGCTGGGCTCGCCCACGCGCCGGCCCTGGCGGGGCTCTGCGGTCTCCCGCTCAGCCTGGTCGCCGCCGTCCTCGCCGTGGTGCTGACGGTGCGCGCGCGGGAGGAGGGCCGCTCCCCGGCGCCGACGCAGGGGTCGAAGCCTGACTGATGCTGACCGGCGACAACCACCAGCGCCGCTCGAGCGCCAGACCGACAAAGGTCCGACAGGTCGAAGGTGGAGGACGACTTCGAGAAGCGCTTCGAGGCGGCTGCGGACGAGCCTCGGTCGGGCTGTCGAACCGGGAGCTGCGGCTCGGCATCGGCCGTCTCGACTGGGTCGAGCGCGCTGCTGAACCAAAGGCCGTGCGCGAGCTCTGCCAGGCGTGCGCGCCGCCGGCCTTCGCGCGGGGCGACATGGAGGACGAGACGCTCCCCTGGGACCCACGGCACCTGGGGGCGGCGACTGCGTGGTGCAGCCCAACCCGACGCCGACCTCGATGCGACCGCGCTCACCGACGAAAGAGCCGTCAGGCTGGAGCGGCCGTCGGGGCTGACGTCCCGTGGCGAGGAGGCGCACGCTGCCGTCGAGAAGCTGCCGCCGGAGCGACCGGCTGACGAGCGCCCCAAGAGCCAGGCACCGAATACGCGCCGTCGGCATCATGCACGACGGTCAAGCGAGGTGGAGCCGGCCGCTGACGGGGAACGACGTGTGCGCGCCACCTGAAGAAGCCCGGCTCGAGAGCGCGCACCGCAGGCCTGCTGACGAGGGCACCGTGATGGTGGGCGCTGAGACGACTTCCGGTGCACGGGCACGTCGTGGGCTTGCGGCTCCGTGAGAAGCGGCGCGGTACGAGCGGGGAGGTGCGCGGCACCGCTGGGTCGCCGGACGCTCGACGCGCTCCACTTCGTCACCTCACGCCACCGCCAGTACCGCCGGCCGAGCCACCGGATGAGCCGCCGCCGGCGCCGCCACCGGGCGAGCCGCCACCGACGCCACCGACGCCACCGGCGGAGCCGCCGCCGACACCGCCGGCGGAGCCACCTCCGACACCGCCGCCGACGCCGCCCGCGGACCCGCCGCCGACACCACCGGCCGAGCCGCCGCCGACGCCGCCCGCGGTGCCGCCGCCGA
>JADCJJ010000337.1 GCA_020247085.1 Myxococcaceae bacterium
GCGGGCTCGACGCAGCGCCGCGCCCGGCAGACCCCCTCGCCCCGGCACGGCGACGCCTGCGTGCAGGTAAAGCCGTCGGGCGGCGTCACCTCGCGGCACGCACCGGCCAGGCAGACGTTGGCGACCTCGCAGCCCACCGCGCCGCAGGGCGTCCCATCGGTGACGGGGGTGGTGGCGCAGCCGCTCGATGGGTCGCACCGCGCGGCGAGGCACGGGTTCACGGGCGCGACGCAGGTCGCCGCCACGTGCTGGCAGCCGAGCCCGACGGCGCACGCGTCGGTGGTGCAGGCGCTGCCGTCGTCACAGCGCGCCGGGAGCCCTCGGCACCGGCCGGCCTCGCAGACGCCGCCCTCGATGCACTGGAGCAGGTCCTCGCAGGCCGTGCCGTCATCCTTCGAGGTGACGACGCAGGCCACGGTGTCTGGGTCGAAGCGGCTCGTCTCACAGGTGCCCACCGCCGGACACTCGGGCACCGCGACGCCCTCGCCCGAGAGCGACACCGTGAGGCCTCCGACGACGAGCTCGCCCTGCGCGACGCCCACGGCGACGGGCGTGAAGGTCACTTCGAGCTCGGCGTCGACGCCTCCCGGGACGGTGAGGCTCGCGGGCGCCGAGAAGGGCGGCGCCGCCGACACCTCGACCGTCGTCGCCGTCCGCCCCCGGCTGCTCACCGGGACGACGGCGCGCCTCGAATATCCGAGGGCCGTCGGTGAAACGGTGAGCTGCGATGGTGCCTCGAGCTCGGCGGAACCCAGCGAAACGACTGCTCCGGTGCCGCACGCGGCGAGCAGCGGGACGAGGGCGATGAAACGCATCATCGCCCACCGAGCAAGCCGCATACCCGGCGCGCCGGAGACGGTCGAGGCAGCTGGAGGACGTCCGGGGCGGGGAGCGCAGGCCTGGGGCCAAGCCCCCTTCGGCGCCGCGCAGGGCGACCGTCAGGGCGCGGCTTCGCGAGTCGCTGATGCCACGACGCCTCCAGCGCCGCGCGGGGGCCCTCGGGAGTGCACCTTCGACGTGCGGCTGACGCCACGACACGCTCGGCGCCACGCAGGGACGACCCGGGAGTGCGCCTGCGCACACGCCTCCGACGAACGGTTGACGTGTGTCGGGCGCCCCTCCACAGTCCCGGGCTGATGCGGTCGAGCCGGGTCGCTCTCGTCCTGTCGTGTCTGCTGGGCTGCGCGACGCCCGGCGCCCGCGCGCCCTCGTCGGGCCAGACGCAGGCGAAGCCCGCCGACGAACTGGCGAGCGCCTTCGAGCCGGACTCGGCCCCGCCGCCGCCTCGCGTCGTGGCGCGGCAGCCCCCGCCGCTGCCAGACCTGCGGGCCCCGTTCCGCGGCGCCGCCGAGCGGACGACGCGGGCGCTCGCGCAGCGAGACGTCGAGGCGGCCCAGGCGGCCCTCACCGACGTCGAGCGCGAGGCCCAGGCGCTGGGGTTCGCGGAGCGCACGCAGGCGGCCGAGCTCGCCTTCAAGGTGGCCGTCGTGGCAGGCGCCCCCACCGGCGCCGCGGCGCGCGCCCGGGCCTGGCTCATGGCCTGCGCCATCGACGCCGTCGACACCTGCCGCGCGGCGGCGCTCAACGCGCTGCTGTCGACGGGCCGGCTCGACCCGGCGACGACCAGGCAGCGGCAGGAGGAGGTCGCCGGGCTGCAGCGCGCCGAGCGGTGCGTACAGTCGGCTGAGCGCCTCGAGCGGGCCGAGAAGTGCCTGCCCGAGGCCGAGGCCCTCGCCCGCGCGACGAGCGACGCCTTCCTGAAGGCTCGCGCCGAGCTCGCGCGCGCTCTGGCGGCCCCCGAGCCACGGCAGGCGGCGCTCCTCGCGCAGCTCGAGGCCTCATGCACCGAGCCCGCCTGCCTGCCCGTGCGGCGCAAGGCGCTCGCCCGGCTCCTGGCGCGCGCCCGGGCCGAGAAGCGGACCCTCGACGTCGCGCGCCTCACCCTGAAGGACGCCCACGCCGCCGGCGCCGCCCTGCCTGCAAGCGAGCGGCGCTGGAGCCGCCCCCCCGAGACCGACGCGGCCTGCGCGGCCCTCGACGCGGCCAACGGCGCCGGGGCCTGCCGCCGGCTCGAGAAGGAGTTGCTCGGCAGCTGGACGTTCCGCGACTTCTCGAAGAGCCCGCCGCGCGAGGGCCTCACGCGCGAGCAGGTGGTGACCGTCAACGAGCACTACGCCCCGCTGCTGCAGGAGTGTCTCGCCGCGCAGGCCCGGCGGCTGACCCCTCCCGACTCCGCCCATTACGAGCTGCGGTGGATGGTGTTCAACGACGGGCGCGTCGGCGAGGTGCACTTCAAGCAGCCCGCCCTCGACGACAGCGAGCTGGCGAGCTGCCTGCGGAGCCAGTTCGAGGCGTGGCGCTACCCGCGCTACGACGGCGAGTGGCAGCACGTCGAGCAGGGCTTCACCATCACCGCGGCCGAGCGGCGCTCCGCCCGCTGACGGCCCCGCGCTCACCCGGGGCCGGGCTGCATGACGGCGGCGAGGGCTCCCAACCCGAGCACCCCCCAGCGCACGGCTTCGAGGGGCCGGGCCCACCGCCTCTCCTCGAGCAGCGCCGGAAGCACCGCTGCCGACAGCACCAGCCACCCGGCCGCGGCGAGCTTCCACGGCAGCGGCAGCGAACGGCTCGCGAGGAGGAAGGCGAAGGTCGCCCCCATCACCAGCAGCCAGTTCCCGAAGACGTAGGCCTGCACGTCCCGGGGCGCGGCGACGTCGTACTTCACCGCCCCGTCGCGCACGTCGGCGGGCCCCATCCACGGGGGGCGCCAGGCCGGCGAGGCGAAGAGCACCCGGGCCGCGTCCCATGGCGACGGCGCGCGGCGGGCCGTGCGCCACAGGCCGACGAAGCGCTCCACCTGCGCCCAGAGGGGGTTGAACGAGCGCAGCGGCGTCGTGGTGCCGTAGACACACGGCTCGACCTCGGGGGCGTACGTGCCGAACCAGCGGTCGAAGACGCTGAACGTCGCGCCGTGGTTCTTGTCGAGGTAGCCCGGGTTGACGGCGTGGTGTACCCGGTGGAGCGCAGGCGTGTTGAGCCACCGCTCGAGCCACCCCAGCGGCGGCACCAGCTCGGTGTGAATCCAGAACTGGTACAGCGTGGTGAGGCCCAGCAGCACCGAGAAGGGCAGCGGCGGAATGCCCAGCAGCGCCAGGGGCAGCCAGAAGGGCAGCGACGTCGCCCACGTCGTCACCGACTGCCGCAGCGCCACGGCGAGGTTGTAGTCCTCGGAGTGGTGGTGCACCGCGTGCGCCGCCCACAGCACGTTCACCTCGTGCGAGAGGCGGTGCCACCAGTAGTAGGCGAACTCGACCCCCACGAGGGCGAGCACCCAGGGCAGCCAGGCCGTCGGCAGGTCGACGAGGCGCCGCTCGAAGACCCACGTGTACGCCGCCAGCGTCACCCACCCGGCCAGCAGGTTCGACACCACCTGGTTCATCACCCCGCAGCCGATGTCCGACACCGCGTCAGCGAGCCGGTAGACCTGGCGCCCCCGCCCGCGGGCCACCGCGAGCTCCACGCCGATGCCGACGAGGAAGAGCGGAATCGCCAGCGCGATGAGGTTCGGGCCCACGCCGACGTTCTACCGCTGCAAGGACGCGCCTGCACCGGGCGCCGCGCGAGGCGCCGGGACGAGGCGGGGAACGCCCGTCGGCGCAGTGCCGCATCACGTCCTGTGACCCATTCACCGGGTGCCCGCCGGGGTCGCGGTGCGATTCGACCTTCGAGTTCGGGCCCCCCCCCGACAGCGGAGCGTCACCTGGGCTGCAGCCCCTCACGGCGTGCAACGCTCTGACGCAGGCCCCGCGCCAGACGGGCGAGGCGTGCCGACGCCATGACCTGAACGCACCGCCGGGCTGCTCCCCGGCGGGCTCGGCCGGAAGCGGTGGCGCCCGCGGCGGCGCGACCCTCTTCGCCCGGGGGCTCCAGCGCATCGGCACCCGCCGCAGGGCGTCTGCCGTCCCTTCTGCAGCTTGTCCGGCGCGCCGTCGTGCGCCACGGGCACCTGCGTGACGCTCGCCGGCCAGCCGACGCTCGGCGTCTGCAACTGGCGTCGCCAGGCAGGTGCCTCGCGGGCAGGGCTTGCATCGCGGCCACCGGCCGACGAGACCCTGCCCCATGTTCGTCATCGACGCCGCGGAGCGCGGCCTCATCCCCGACCGACTCCTGCGCCTCGGCATCGACCAGCTCGTGCGGCTGCGCCTGCGCGAGGAGCGCCACCGTGACGCGCGCACACCTGACGGCGCCGTGCACGCCTTCGTCGAAGCGTTGCGCCGCTCGCCCATCGCCCTGGTGCCAGAGGCGGCGAACGCCCAGCACTACGAGGTGCCGGCGGGGTTCTTCGTCGAGGTGCTCGGCCGCCACCTCAAGTACAGCTGCGGCCTCTGGCGCGGCGACGTCGCCTCCCTCGACGCCAGCGAGGCGGCGATGCTCGAGCTCACCTGTCAGCGCGCGCGGCTCGAAGACGGCCAGCAGGTGCTCGAGCTGGGGTGCGGCTGGGGCTCGTTGACGCTGTGGGTGGCGGAGCGCTACCCGAATAGCCGCGTCCTCGCGGTGTCGAACTCGGCCTCGCAGCGCGCCTTCATCGAGGCCCGCGCCCGGGAGCGCCACCTGTCGAACGTCGACGTCGTCACCAGCGACATGAACGTGTTCTCCACGGAGCGGCGCTTCGACCGGGTGGTGTCCGTCGAGATGTTCGAGCACATGCGCAACTACGAGGCGCTGCTGGGCCGAATCGCCTCGTGGCTCGCCCCCGGCGGCTCGCTCTTCGTGCACGTCTTCTCGCACCGCCACCACGCCTACCCCTTCGAAGACCAGGGCCCCCAGGACTGGATGGCGCGCACCTTCTTCTCAGGCGGGCTGATGCCGTCGGACGACCTGCTGTTGCACTTCCAGAGCGACCTCGTGCTCGAAGAGCGCTGGCGCCTCGACGGCACCCACTACGCCCGCACCGCCGAGGCCTGGCTCACGCGGCTCGACGCCCGCCGCGACGCCATCACCGCCCTCTTCGCGCGCCACCACCCTCTCGCCGAGGCCGAGCGCTGGGTTCACCGGTGGCGCCTCTTCTTCCTCGGCGTCAGCGGCATGTTCGGCTTCGACGAGGGCCAGCAGTGGGGCGTCACCCACTTCCGCTTCGCCAGGCGCTGACGACGCGGGGCGCCGGAAAGACACGACGGGCGCCCCCCTTCTCGAGGAGCGCCCGCGCGGCCGTCGACGACGGGTGAAGCGAGGTCAGCTGTTTGGCTTGGCCGTGACCTGGCCCGACTTCTTCCAGCCGGCGATGCCCTCGGGCAGCACGGCCACGTCGGTGTAGCCCGACTCCATCGCCTTGCGGGCCGCCTGCTTCGAGGCGCCGCACGACTCGTTGGCGCAATAGAAGACGAGCGTGTCGGCCTTGTTCGCCGGCAGCTCCTTCACGTCGTAGCCCGTCGATGAGGTGAGCAGCACCGCGCCGGGGATGACGCCCTGCGACTGGCGCGTCGACTTGCCGTTGGCGTCGACGGGGACGAACTTCTTCTTCTCCTTCGCCCACGAGGCCACCTCGGCGACCGTCACCTTCTTCGGCTCGGCCGAGGCCTGCTGGGGCATGCCGTCACAAGCGAGCGCGGCGGTGGGGACGACGAAGGACGCGGCGAAGAGGGCGGACATGACGATGCGCTTCATGGGGGTGTTCTCCGGGTGAGGGGGTGAAACGGCTGCGAAAGATGGTCAACGCCAGGCGACGGCGCAACTCTCTATGCAGCGAGGCCGGCGCGTGTTTCACCGCCCGGGTCAGGGGCTGTGATTTCAGCGGCTTCGACGCCCACCGGGCGCTGGAACGCGCTGTCCCGGCGGTGGCGGCTTGTGCGCCGCGGCGGACCGGAGAGGATGCGCGCATGTCGGACGACCCGAAGCTCACCCGGCGGCAGGCAGCGGTCGGGGTGGCCGGCGCGGTGGGCGCCGCAGTGGTGAGCGGGCTGGGCGCTGCGCGCGCGAGCCGACCAGAGGCCTCTATGACGACGAGCCGCATGCCCACTGCCTTCCTCCCGCACGGCGGAGGGCCCTGGCCCTTCGTCGACCTGCAGCTCGGCCCCAAGGCGCAGTCGGACCGCCTGCGGGCCTTCCTCGAGGGGGTGCCCCGCCGGCTGCCGGCTTCGCCCCGCGCGCTCCTCGTCGTCTCGGCACACTGGGAGGCGCCGGTGCCCACGGTGACGAGCAGTCCGCGGCCACCGATGCTGTACGACTACTCCGGCTTTCCCCCCGAGTCGTACGCCATCGAGTGGCCGGCCCCGGGCGACCCGGCGCTGGCCCAGCAGGTGCGCCGCCGGCTCGAGGCCGCGGGCTTCACGACGGCCGAGGACCCGCGCCGCGGCTTCGACCACGGCACCTTCGTGCCGCTGAAGCTCGCCTGGCCGGGGGCCGAGGTGCCGACGGTGCAGCTGTCGCTCGTCGAGGGGCTCGACCCGGCGACGCACCTGCGCCTCGGGCGGGCCCTGGCGCCGCTGCGCGACGAGGGCGTCTTCGTCGTCGGCAGCGGCATGACGTTTCACGACCTGCGCGCCTTCTTCCGCGGCGGCGGCGAGGCCGTGGCCGAGGCCTTCGACGCCTGGCTGCAGCACACGATGCGCCTGCCCCAGCCCGAGCGCGACGCGCGGCTCACGGCCTGGGCGACGGCTCCCTTCGCCCGACGCGCCCACCCGCGCGAGGAGCACCTGCTGCCCCTCATGGTGGTCGCCGGGGCCGGCGGCGACGACCCGGTGTCGGTGCCGTTCGCCGACCGCTACGTCGACCTGGCGCTGTCGGCCTACCAACTCGGTTGAGCGAGCGCCCGCGCGCGCCGCTCCTGCGCCGAAGGTCAGTGCTTTTCGCCGCCGCGGGCCCCTTGCGCGCGCCGCAGAAGTGGTAGGAGCCGGCTCATGCGCCGCCTGACCTCAGCCCTGTTGTTGGCCGCAGCCCTGCCCGCCCTGGCGCAGGACGCCGAGACGAAGCCGAAGCTCACCGTCGTGCCCTTCGCGCTGCTGTCGGCCGACGTCAGCACGCGCGCGAGCCAGAAGGCCGTGGGCATGCTGAGCCAGGAGTTCAAGAGCGCCGAGAAGTTCGAGCTCGTCGAGGCGAAGAAGCGCGAGGCCGAGGCCGCCTTCGCCGAGGCGCTGGCCGAGGCCCGAAAGCTGGTGACCGACGCCCAGGAACTGCGCGCCCGCCGCAAGTTCCGGCTGGCCGACGAGGCGCTCGGCAAGGCCCTGGCGCTCTTTCAGCAGAACGTCGCCGGGTTGACGGACGTGGCCGAGGTGGCCGACGCGCACGCGCTGCGCTCGGCGGTCCAGTACAACACCGGGCGCGACGAAGAGGGCCTCAAGTCGCTCACGGCGGCGCTGGCCCTGGCGCCCGACCGCGAGCTGCCGCTGGCGCAGACGTCGCCCCTCTTCGCGCGCGTGGTGGCCGACACCCGCAAGGCACTGAAGGAGGCGGCGAAGGGGCAGCTCGTCATCGAGTCGACGCCGGGCAACGCCTCGGTGCTCGTCGACGGGCTGGCGCTGGGCTCGACGCCGCTGACGGTGCGAGACGTGCCGCCGGGCGTGCACTTCTGGCGGGCGGCGTTGCCGAACGGCGAGGTGCAGGGCGGCACCATCGAGGTGGTGTCGGGCAAGCAGGCGCTGGTGCGCGCGGTGTCGTCGGCGAAGGACCCCGAGTCGCGGCTGCTGGCGGCGGTGGCGCAGAACAAGGTCGACGCCGACGCGGTGGCCGCCGCGAAGGACTTCGCTGGCGACGCGCAGGCCGAGCTGCTCGTCTTCGGCGGGCTGTCGACGAAGGCCGGCAAGGGACTTCAGCTCGACGCCTTCGTGTACGTGTCGTCGTCGAACGAGGTGCGCCGGCTGCCCCAGGCGTCGTTCGACGCCGAGCTGCTCAACGCTGGCATGGAGTTCTACAACCTCGCTGGCGAGGTGGCGAAGAAGGGCAAGGAGACGGGCGAGCTGGTGAAGGTGCCGGCCAGCGTCTCGTTCGACCTCGCCGGGCAGTCGGCGAAGGCGGCCGAAGTGAAGTACGGCGTGGTGCCGGGCAAGGCCGCGGCCGCCGAGGCGCTCGAGGGCCTCGAGGCGGGCGGCAAGGAGCCCGGCAAGGACGACGGGCCGCGCAAGCCGCTGGGGCCGCGCGCGCCGCTCAAGCGCAAGTGAGCCCGGCGGCCGTCGTCGGCCGGTTTGCGCCGAGTCCCACCGGCCGGCTGCACCTGGGCAACCTGCGCTCGGCGCTGCTGGGCTGGCTGTCGGTGCGCGCGCGCGGCGGGCGCTTCCTCTTGCGCATCGAAGACCTCGACGAGGCCAGGTGCCGGCCCGAGGCCGTCGACGGCCTCTTCCGCGACCTCGAGGCGCTGGGGCTCGACTGGGACGGGCCGGTGCTGAAGCAGTCGGCGCGGGGCGAGGTGTACCGTGAGGCGCTCGAGCAGCTGCGCCGCGAGGGGCGGGTGTACCCGTGCACGTGCTCCCGCGCCGAGGTGGCCCGGGCCGCGTCGGCGCCGCACGTGGGCGAAGACGGCCCGGTGTACCCGGGCACCTGCCGCGCCGGGGCCACCATGAAGCCCGGCCGCGCGGCGGCCCTGCGCTTCCTCGTGCCCGAGGGCGTGGTGCGCTTCTGCGACGCGCTGCGGGGGCCGGTCGAACAGGACGTGGCGCGCGCCGTCGGAGACTTCGTCGTGCAGCGCAGCGACGGCGTGGCCAGCTACCAGCTGGCGGTGGTGGTGGACGACGCGGCGAGCGGCGTCACCGAGGTGCTGCGCGGGGATGACCTGCTGACGTCGACACCGAGGCAGTTGCTGCTGCTCGACGCCCTGCAGCTCCCCGCGCCCGCGTACGCCCACGTGCCACTGGTGGTGCAGCCCGACGGGAAGCGCCTGGCCAAGCGCGACGGGGCGACGACGGCCGCCGGGCTGCTCGCGCGCGGCGTCTCGGGCCCGGCCATCGTCGGCCTCCTGGCGGCCTGGAGCGGCCTCGGTGACGGCCAGCCCATCACCCCGCGGGAGCTGCTGCCGGGCTTCTCGCTCGCGCAGGTGCGGCGGACCCCCTCGGTGGTGGACGAGGCGGCGCTCGAGGCTGGCGGGGGTGCCCGGTGACGTGCCGTCAGGAGCGCCCTGAGGCCGGCCTGCTCGTCGCCGCGCTCGGGCGGCGAAGGCCAACGCGGGTGGCTGGGGCAGAAAGTGGTGGCCGATGAAGACCCGCGAGGCGCCCTTCGGAGCCGGCCTGCTCGTCGCCGCGCTCGGGCGGCGAGCGCCAACGCGGGTGGCTGACACCGCCAGAGGTGGCCCGTGACACGCCGCGAGGGGCTCCTCGTCGTCGCCGTGGTGGTGCCGGTGGCTCTGCTGGCGTGGCTGTCGCTGGCAGACCGCGAGGCCGTGGCGCCGGCGCCCACCGCCCTCACGAGCGCAGCGCGCCCGGGAGCGACGGCGCGGGCCGACCTGTCACCACCACGCCCCCGCTCTCCCGACGCCGGCGCCGCACCACCGCCGGGCGCGCCCGACGCGGGGCCCCGGTGGCCGCGCGAGCTGGCGGCGCCGCTCGCGGCCGTCACGCCCGAGGTGCTGCGCTGCATCGACGACCAGCGCGCACACCTCGGCGGGGCGCTGCGCCTCGAGGTGCGCTTCCGGCCGCTGCCCGACGGCGGCTTCTCGGAGGTGCAGGTGGCGTCGACACAGAACCCCTACATCGCGGCCTGCGTCGAAGACGTCTTCGCCGAGCTCGGGTACGTGCCCGGCGGCGACGAGACGTTCGCGCGAGCCACGCACGTCTTCGAGTTCGACCCCGCCTCGCGATAGCCCCCGGCGCGGTGACGGGCCCGGGCACTGGCTCGCGGCCCCACGGGCGCGACGGAACGCTGCGCGCCGTGCCCGCCGCCATCGCCACCCTCCAGTCCTGGCTCGTCAGCGCCGATTGCCGCCGGCGGCCCCTCGATTCGTACGTCGCCGAGCTGGCCCGGCGGCTGGTCGAGGCCGGGCTGCCGCTGTGGCGCCTCCGCTGCGGGGTGCTGGCGATGCACCCCGGCGTCTTCGCGCGCACGGCCCGCTGGTCTCGCGACGGCGGCGTCGAGTTGGTCGTCGCGACGTCAGAGACGCTCGCCTCGCCCGACTCCCTCGGCAGCCCGGTGCAGGCGCTGCACACCGGCACGGCGAGGGTCCGCCAGCGGCTCTTCCGGGGAGAGGTGGACTTCCCGCAGCTCCAGTCGCTCCGCGCGGCCGGCGCCACCGACTACCTCGCGGTGGCGCTCACCCTCGGAGACCGCCGCAGCTTCCTCTCCATCGCCACCGACGCTCCGGGGGGCTTCGACGACGCGCAGCTCGCGGCCGTCGAGGGCCTGGTGCCCGCGCTCGAGGCACGCTTCGAGCTCGAGTCGACGCGCTTCTCGATGTCAACCCTGCTCGAGGTGTACCTGGGGCCCAACGCCTCGAGGCGGGTGCTGGCGGGCGACTTCAAGCGCGGCGCCGGCCAGCGCATCGACGCGGCCATCTGGCTGCGCGACCTGCGCGGCTTCACCTCGCTCGCCGACCGCCTGCCGGTGCAGCAGGTGGTGCCGGTGCTCGATGCCTCCTTCGAGGCCATGGCCGGGCCGCCCTCGGAGGGGGGCGAGATTCTCAAGTTCATCGGCGACTCGATTCTCGCCGTCTTCCCCGTCGCCGGAGACGAGGCGGCGGCCGCGCGACGGGCGGTAAAGGCCGCCGAGGCCAGCCTCGAGGCCTTCGCGGCGTCGGCGCCAGCCCGCGCGCACGGCCTGACGGCAGGCGTCGCGGTGAACCTGGACGAGGTGATGTACGGCAACATCGGCGTCCGGGAACGCCTCGACTTCACCGTCATCGGCGCGGCGGTGAACGAGACCGCCCGCGTGGAGTCCGTGTGCAAGCCACTGGGGGTGCCGCTGGTGCTGAGAGACCGCCCGCGTGGAGTTCATGTGCAAGCCGCTGGGGGTGCCGCTGGTGCTGAGCGGGAGCATCGCCCGACACCTCGAGCCGGCGAGCGTTCACCCGCTGGGGCGCCACGGCCTGCGCGGGGTGAGCGCCGAGCGGCCGCTCTTCACGCTGGAGACGTTCGCGCCGGGGCGGTGACGAAGCCCTGGAGCGCCCCCCCGAGGGGCCTGGTGGTGCGCAGGCCGACTGGAGAGGCCGACCACGCTCCACTATGCTCGGCGCCCATCTCTGATTCGGAGCCCTGCCATGCGCGTTCAACCCCGTTCCGCCCCCCCTGCGTCGTCCTCCACGTCCGCGGCTCGCCGCGAGCCGCCCCCGGCCGAGACCACCTCGGCAGCGCGAACCGGGCGCGCCGGGTGGAGCGCCCCGACCGGCGGGCTCGCCCGCGACCTTCGCGAGAAGCTGACCCACCCGCAGGGGCGAGAGACCTTCGCCGAGCTGCTCGAGAACCAGCTCGGCGACCCCAACGAGGGCATCGGCTACGTCTGGGACCCCGCCGACGACAAGGCGCTGCAGTGGACGTTGCGGAACAGCGAGGTGGGCGACGACTCGCTGCTGGTGCGCGTCACCGGCAAGGAGCTCACCATTCAGTCCGAGATGTCGGGCTTCGAGGGCAAGGCCACGTTCAAGGGCTCGAGCCGCAAGGCGCTGAATGACGCCATCATGGCCGCGTCGCGGGACCTGACGCGGGTGACCGACGAGGCCCGCGGGCGCTGAAGAGGGATGGCCTCGGGAGCGCGCGGGGCCTCAATGCCGGGGCCTTCAGCGCCCGCCATGGCCTCTCCGGAGGCGGGGGCCTTCGGAGCGACGTTTGGCAGGCAGCGCGTGGCCAGCACGACCTGAGGGCGTCGGCGCCGTCCGGGGTGACGCGGCCTGCGTCGTCGACCCGTGCCGCGGCGCGAGGCCCCGGCGGCGACCGCGCACCGCGCGTGACGGCCTCACTCGCGCTCGAGGCGCCCGATGTCGACCCGCTCGATGCTGCCGAAGCCACCGCGTGGCAGCTCGGCGCGCCCACCCACGGTGTAGATGAGGCCCTGGTGGAACGGCGTCTGGTGCACGTGCGCCCGGCCCACTGGCAACCCGTCGAGCACATCCTCGAATACCCCCACGCCGCCGTCCGCGAGGAACGGCGCCCGGCGAATTCGCTGGAGCCACGTCGTCGCGCCGAACGAGCCGCCGCCCACCACGAAGACGGCGTCGTCGTGCACGAAGCCGCTGTGCGTCCATGGCGGGTCGGGCATCGTGCCAGCCTCGTCCCACCCGACGATGATTCCCGCGTCGTCGTGCCGGCTGCGGTGAATCACCGACAGCGGCAGGTCGCCCGTGGTGAAGCCCCCCAGCAGGTACAGGTGACCCCTGTACACGACGGACAGGTGGTGGCTGCGCGCGATGGGCAGCCGCGCCGCCTGGGCCGCCACGGCCGCGAAGCCACCGTCGGGCTGCATGCCGAAGGCATCGACCTTCTGCGACACCGTCCACACGCTCGTGAGCGGGCCCGCAGCCCCGCTGCCGCCCACCATCACGAGCTGGTCCCGCACCGAGTCGAACGTCGGGTGCAGCGCCGCCTGGTTGAAGAACGAGTACCCGTCCGTCGACAACGTCATGTCGTTGAGGATGACGAGCCTCGACACCTCTCCAAGGGCGCCGGCACCGCTCGGCCCGTCGGTGATGCCGCCCGCCAGATAGGTGCCGTCTCCGGTGTTGGCGGCGATGCCATGAAACGCGCGCGGCCGCGGCAAGGTGCCAACCTGCGCCCAGGGGCCCAGCCCACCATCGGGCAGGATTCCGGCGGCGTAGATGGTGTCGAACAGCTCCTCGGTCTGGGTGACCTGCCCGCCGATGACGTACAGCGCCGACGTCCCGGGCACGGAGAGGCTCCGGCCCACGAAGGTGGTGTGGTGGTCGATGATGGTGGGGAAGTCGGCGCTCTGCGTCCAGCGAATGCGCCACCGCCCCCTGTCGGGCGCTGCCGGGCCTGCGTCACCACCGTCCACCTCGCCTGACCCGCCGTCGCCGACGCCGGCGTCGGCCGCCGCGACGTCGGGCATCGGCCCCGGGTCCACCGGCCGGCTGGGGCATGCGATGCACAGAAAGGTCGTTAGCGAAATAGCGGTTGCTCGCAGCATCTCGGGACCGTCTGCAAGACGCACACCGCAGCACCTCCACCCGCATCGGGTCGGCACCAACCCCGAGGCGACTCGCGGCCGCTGGTATGGCTCGAGGCGGGCCGGGCATCGCGACGCCCCGGGCGCATGGGGAACAGCGAGCTGCCCGACGGTGGCCTGCGCGCAACCATCTGGCGGAGGCACGCCGCAGACGACGAGCGCGGCGGACACGGCGAGGGCGCACTCATGAACGACCGAACATGGTTTCGCCGGTGACGGGGCGCCGGCGCCGGGCCCCGCACTCCCGCCTCGTCGAACGCGCTGTCGGTGGGCGCGCACCTGGGGCATGACGCTGCGCGCCGCCCGCACGAGCGCCGCGGCGTCGTCGTGAATTCACCTGCCCGCTCCCCGCGGTCCTTCTCCATGCGCCTCTCCCTGCTCCTCGCCCTGATGGCATTCACCGCCGGGTGCCCCACCGCTCCGGAGCCGACGCTCGACGACGTACTCGCGCGCGGCGCCTGCGCCGCCGTGCCCACAGGGCCCGGCACGGTGCATGCCACGGACGTCACCGCCGACCAGACGTGGACCGCCGCGGGCAGCCCACACCTGCTGAAGTCGATTCGGGTCGAGGCCACCGTCACCATCGAGCCCTGCGCTGTGGTGGTGCTGGAGAAGGGCGCGAAGGTGCAGGTGGGCAACTCGGGCGCCGGCGCGCCCGGCAAGGTGGTGGCGGCGGGGCGCTTCGAGGGGGCGAAGCTCGAGCCCGTGGTGTTCCGCGCGCAGCGCGCGGGCGAGTTCTGGGGGAGCCTCTTCGTCTTGCCCACGGGCAGCCTCGACCTCACCTGGACGGCCCTCGTCAACGGCGGGAGCGCCGACGTTAGCGACACCACCGCGGCCATCGAGGCGCGCGGGGAGCAGCAGAAGCCGGTGCGGGCGCTGCTGCGGCTGCGGCACGTCTTCATCAAGGACTCGGGCGCGCAGGGCCTCACGCTGCGCCACTACGCCGGCTTCGCGCCGGACTCCGAGGCGCTCGTCGTCACCGGCGCCGGCGCCCAGCCCGAGGCCGACGTGCGCTTCCCCACCGGGTACGCGCTCGACGCGCAGCCGGCGGGCCTCAACGGCATCCCCCGAGGCAGCGCGCTCACGGGCAACCGGCGCGAGGGCATTCTGGTGCGCGCCGTCACCCGCCTCGACGTCGACGAGGCCTTCGTCGACCGCGGCGTGCCGTACGTCATCGACGGGCCGTTCCTCATGTACGACCTGGGCCGCTCGACGCTGACGCTGCGCCTCGAGGCGGGCGTGACACTGAAGTTCAGCAAGCGGGGCGCCGGAGACGTGGGCCTCGTCCTCGGTGACGCGGCGTCGCGCGCGCCCGTTCGGCTCGTCGCGCAAGGCACCGCCGACCGGCCCATCGTGCTGACGTCAGCCGAGGGGGCGCCCGCGCCAGGAGACTGGGCCGGCGTGCGGATGAACCTGGGCGCCAGCGAGGGCAACGCCTTCGAGTTCGTGACGGTGGCCTTCGCCGGCGGCGCGACGGGCGCGAACGGCTACGGGTGCGGTCCGCGCACCACCGTCGGCGGGCTGCTCCTCATCGACTGGCGGCCCGACACGGCCTTCGTGAAGTTCTGCACGTTCCGCGACCTGCTCGGCGCCGGAGTCGTCTCGGGCTGGAGCTCGGACGCCGCCGGACCAGACCTGTCGGGCACCAACACCTTCTCGAACGTGCTGCCCGTGCCGATGGAAGGCGCCTGCAACGTGACGAGGTGGGCGCCAGCGGCCGGCGTGGGCAGCTGCCCGGGCACGCGGCCCCTGTGCGTGAACTGAGGTGCACGGAGGCCGGGCCGCGCCGCATCGCAACCCGGTCGGCTCAGCGCCATGACGCTCCTCGCCTCGCTCGTCGTGCTGGCCGCGGCCGATGGTGGGTCGCGCTCCAACGTTCGCCTCGGAGACCTGGTGTCCCATGACGTCGACGACCGGGGCCTGGACGTCGCGATGCTTGCCTGAGGTCGCCGGCAGGTGCTCGTGTCCATGCAGTCCACAGCGGGCCAAGGCTCAGGCCATGACGAGGACCACGTCGTGTCGCTCCGTCGATGGCTTCGTCTCGTCGGCATCGACCTCGTCGAACAGGAACGCTCGGCGTGGCTCCGAGAGGGCGTTGCCACCCTGTTCGGGGCAGTTCCAGGGTGGTGCCCGAGCCCCCCGGGAGTACCGCGCGGGGTCTCCTGGCCGGAGTGCGCTGCGCTCCAGCACGGGTCGAGAGAGGCGCCGGGTCGGGGTGCGTGGTGATTCAACCCCGAGCGAGTCGAGCAGTTTGGTTTGCACACCAGCCCCTCCGCGAGTGTCACGACGTCATGACCCTCATGGGCGGGCCTTCGGCGTCAGGAGCGGTGTCCGGGGGCTGTCCATCGAGGAACGGTCTGCCGATTGAGACAGGGCCGGCCGGAGCGGTGGGGGCCGTACCGCCAGGCACCGCAGGGAGCGTGTGCTTCCTCGCCCGTGGCCTCACGGTCGCGTCCGAAGTGCCCGCGGGCTTCGTCGCCTTCACGGTGGCCACAGTGACCGGCAACCCGGGAGGCCTCTCTGGCGCCAACGCCACGTGCGGCGCCGGGCTCCCCGACTCGAGTTCGTGCAAGACCAGCAGGGCGAGGCCGACTGGGGCGTCAGCCCAAAGCCGCGAGCGGGCTCCGACGTCAGCAACCGAGGCCGCCCTTCTCACGGCGCCCGTGTGGCTCACACAGCAGAGGCGTTTCCATGATTGACTCGACTCGTTGGCCGCGAGGGGGCGTGGCCGGGCCCGTCCCGCCCCTGGGCACGACGAAGAACGTCGTCGTCGTCCTTGGCTTGCTCCTGACCGGCTGTGGGCTGCACAGCGCCACCATCGACCCCGGGGATGAGCGGGCGGAGTCGGCGCTGGAGGTACGCGCCGTTCCGGTCGGAACACGAGCTCGACTTCGAGAGCGCGCCTCGCTTCGCACCGAGCCCAGCCGCGTGGCAGACGTCGTCCGCCATTTCGAGCCCGGAGACATCGTCACCGTAGCGGGCCGCGGCACCATCACCCGCTCCGGGTACTTCCGGGTCGAGGTCGGCGGCGACCAGGGCTGGGTCTTCGGCGGCATGCTCGAGTTTCTCTTCGACGACGCGGGAGCCGTCGATGCGGGGCGCAGTGACGCCGGCGAAGCGGTCGGCGTCGACGCCGGCACGCAGCGCCTCGCGGACGCCGGGTTGGCGCTCGACGCGGGCCTCACCATGCAGCGCGTGCGAATCGTCGCTGCGAACCTCACCTCAGGCACCGCGCAAAGGTACGAGGAGAGCGGCACGCGACTCCTGCGGGCGTTGCGCCCAGATGTGGTCGCGATTCAGGAGTTCAACGTGGGCGACAGCTCCCCCGACGCGCTGCGGGCGTGGGTCACGAGCACCTTCGGCGCCGAGTACTCGTACGTGCGTGGGTTTCGCCAGACGACCGGCTGCGCGGGGTGCAGCGCGACCGGCATTCCGAACGGCGTCATCAGCCGCTTTCCCGTCGTCGACTGGGGCGATTGGGACGACGTCACGACCCTCGACCGCGACTTCACCTGGGCCCGCCTCGACGTGCCCGGGCCACGCGACCTCGTCGTCGTCTCGGTGCACCTGCGCACCACCAACCAGACGCTTCGTAACGCGCAAGCGACCGCGCTGATGGAACTCTTGCGCGCGGCGTTCGATGTGAGCGTCGACGTCGTCATCGCGGGCGACTTCAACACCCAGCGCCGCGACGAGCCGTGCTTCGCCACCCTCGCACCGGTGGTGTCGGTCTCAGGTGCGACGGGCTTCCCAGTCGACGCCATGGGCAACGGCAACACCAACGCGCGGCGGGCCCTGCCCTACGACCACGTTGGCCTGCCGCCGGCGCTGGTGGCCCGAGAGTTGCCGGTCTCCGTGGGGCGCACCACGTTCCCGAACGGCTTCGTCCTCGATAGCCGCACCGTGGCCCCCTTGAGCGACCTGCCGCCGGCGCAGTTTGGCGACAGCTCGACGTTCGGGATGCAGCACATGGCGGTGGTTCGCGACGTAGCGTACTGACCTTCGGTGAGAGGTGGCGCTGACGAGCAGGCTCGCCGTGCGACGTGCAGGCATGGTGGACAGACGCCGACTTGAGTCTCTCGGTCCAGTCAGCAAGACGTCGACGGCACCGAGTCAGCGGCGGACCCGGAGTGTCTCATTCGCTCGAGCCCCACGGCACGGGGCTCCCGCCCCGGGTGGGCGGTGGAGTTCGGTCGAATGAACGCGCTCGAACGTCTCTGGGCGCGCGTCGAGCCGCGGCCCCGCCCCACTCACCGCGCCTCGAGCGACCGCCGCAGCGCCTCGACGTCGGCGCGCCGCGGGTCCGCCCCACACGAGGCCTCGAAGCCCCGGGCGACGGCCGCCGCCTCTTCGAAGCGGCGCAGGCGGGTCAGCTCCACGAGCAGCGCCAGGCGCACCTCGGGGTGCAACACGCCATCGGGAAAGCGGGAGAGCGACGTCGTCCACGCGGCGAGCGCATCATCGACGTGCCCCGACTGGCGCTCGAGCGCCCCCAGCTCGTAGAGCGCCGCCTGGGCGCCGAGCCCGTCTCCCTTCGCCTCGAGGCGCAGGCAGTCGAGCCGCGAGCCCGCCCCATCGCATACCGGCGCCAGCGCCGTCGGCCGGGCCTCGAGGGGCGGGGGGATGCGCGGCGCCTCGGGCCACACCAGCGTCTCGCCGGCGCGCACCGTGCGCACCTGCCCCTGCCCTCGCAGCACCACCTCGCCCTCCTCGACGACGAGCGTCGTGCCGCCCGCCGTCACCTCGGCGAGGAAGCGGGCGCGCGACGTCTCGAGCATGGCGTGCGGCGTGGCGAGCCGCAGCACCGCCGCGCTCGCGCGCTCCACCGACAGGCGCCCCGCCTCGAGCGACACCACGCCATCGGGCCGCTGCGTCCACCGCGCGCTGGCGGCTGCCACCAGCACCGGCGGCTCGACGGCCGGGAGCGCCGCCCGCTGGGGCATCAACGCCGCCACCACCAGCGCGCCAGCCGCCGCCGACGCCGCGAAGGCCAGCCCGAGGCGGAGCCCGTGGCGGGGGCGAGCGGCGCGCGCCACCACCGCGTCCCAGCCCGTCAGGTCGACCGGCGCCGGGCCAACCGCCGCCGCGGCGGCCATCACCCTCGCTGCCCGCGCGCCCGCCTCGTCCGTCGCCTCGCTCCAGGGTCGCAGCTCATCCATGACGTCGCTCCTGTGGCAACCCGCTGGTGCGCGCCTCGACGACCTCGAGCCGCGCCAGCTCGGCCGCGAAGTCCTTGCGCGCGTGAAAGAGCCTCGTCCACACCGTCTTCAACGGAATCCGCAACGCCGCGGCAATCTCTTCTCCGGGGAGGCCCTGCAGCTCGTGCAGCACCAGCACCTCGCGCTTCTTCTCCGACAGCTTCGACAGCACACGCTGCACCCGCCGCGACGCGTCGCGCTGTTCGACGGTGCGGGAGGGCGACTCGGCGTCGGCGACCTCGGCCACCTCGTCGAGCCCGAAGAAGCGCCGCACCGTCGCCGTCCGGCGCCGCGACGCCGCCACCTTCACCGCCACGCCGTACAGCCAGGCCTTCGGTGAGTCGGCCGTCAGCACGTCGGCCGGCTTGCGGAGCGCCACCATGAAGACCTCCTGGAGCAGGTCGTCGGGGTCCAGGTGCTTCCCGGCCAGGCGCGCGACACCGAGCCGCAGCTCCGCCGCGTGCGCGACGTAGAGCCGACGCACCGCCTCTGCCGGGCTCACCTCATGCGCCGCCGCCATCGAGAAGGGTTGTACCGACATCATGCTCCTGTGCGAGTGCCGGCTCGCCGCGCCCAGCTTCACGTGAT
The DNA here is from genome assembly GCA_020247085.1 of Myxococcaceae bacterium. Classification (GTDB taxonomy): domain Bacteria; phylum Myxococcota; class Myxococcia; order Myxococcales; family Myxococcaceae; genus Xiheimicrobium; species Xiheimicrobium aquaticum. The sequence goes on from JADCJJ010000337.1 coordinate 18,879, forward strand.
TCTCAGTCGCGCCCACCGTCGCGACGATGACGCCAGCCCACCCCGGCCAGTGCGCCATGGGTGCCACACCACCCAGGAGGAAAGCGGCTGGATTCGCGGCGCTTTTCGCCGTTCGCAACCACGGGGCAGGGGCCGGGTTGGAGTCATGGAGGCCGGACACCAGGCCTCTTCCCCAAGGAGACCGCCATGACGTCGCTTCGCCGTGCACTGCTCACCCTGTCGCTGTCCACCCTGCCGCTGTCGGGCGCCGCCTGCCAGGGCAGCATGAGCGACGAAGAGGCCCTCGTCGGCGAGGCGACGTCGTCGCTGACCGTCGGCGAAGAGACGGGCGACCTCGGCGCCGAGGCCGCGGCCGGGCAGAGCGACTCGGCCCTCGAAGCGCTGGCCACGGACGCCAGCGAGCTGCCGGGCGTGCCCGACGACGCGCCAGGGGTGTGCGACGTCGAGGGCCGGCGGCGGCGCGTGCTCGCCCGCTATGACGAGAACGGCGACGGGCAGCTGGGCCCGGCCGAGCGCGCGCAGCTCTCGCGCGACCTCTCGGCCCGCGGCGCCCCGCTCGCCGCGCGCCTCGCCCTCCGCCACCGCGCCGCCGTCATGGAGCGCGTGCGCTGGGCCTTCGACGAGAACGCCGACGGCGCGCTGTCGGCCGACGAGCGCACCGCGCTGGTCGACGCGCTCGAGGCCCGGTGCCTGCGCCGGCGCGCGGCGGTGGTGGCGGCCTTCGACGGCGACCGGGACGGCGCGCTCGACGTGACGGAGCGGCAGGCGGCGAAGGCGGCGCTCCAGGCGAAGGTGCAGGCGCTGCGGCAGCAGGTCCTCGCGAAGCACGACGCGAACGGTAACGGCGCGCTCGACGACGCCGAGAAGGTGGCCTTGCGGCGCGAGCTCGTCGCAGCCTGGAAGGCGACGCGCGCTGAGGTGGTGAAGCGCTTCGACGCGAACGGCGATGGAGCGCTGGACGATGGCGAGCGGCTGGCCCTCAAGCGCGCCCTGCAGCAGCGCATCGCCGAGGGCCGCGACGCCGAGTGACGAGCGCCGCCTGCATCGAGACGCCGGGGGCTCCAGCCGGGGCCGCTGGCGCCTCGCCGCCTCACCCGAACGCCACCCACAGCCGGTCGAACTCGGCCTTGAAGGCGCGCACCGCGGCGGGGTCGACCGTCACCATGACGTTCTCCTCGTTCACCTTCGTGGCCGAGCGCGTCCAGTTGAAGCTGCCGTTGAGCAGGGTGGTGCCGTCGGCGATGGCGAACTTGTGGTGCATGTGCGCCTCGGTCCGGTCGATGCGCACCGGCACGCCCTGACGCGCGAGGTGGTCGACGTCGCTGCCGGCGTCGTTGCGCTTGTCGTTGTCCGAGATGAGGCGAACGGCGACGCGGCGCTGGTGGGCGGCGAGCAGGGCCCGGGTGATGTCGTCGTCCGAGATGGTGAAGACGCAGACGTCGAGCGAGGTGCGGGCGCCGGCGACGAGCTTCACGATGGCCGCCTTGCAGTCGGGGCCGGGGCTGAAGAAGACCTCGGCCGGGGCAGTCGGGGCCGGGCGGGCCTGGTCGAGGACCCGCGCGACGCCCTCGAGCCACGACAGGAGCGGGAGCGCGCCGGCGTCGACGCGGGCCCGCAGCAGCTCGAACGCCTGGTTCCGCAGCGCCGAGAGCTGGTCGGGCCGCCACGGGGCCCTGGCGAGGGCGTCAGCGAGCGCGCGCTTCTCGTCCGAGGTGAGCCGCCCGTCGGAGAGCGTCTGCTCGAGGAGCGCGGTCAGGGCCTTGAGGTCTGGCATACCCACAGCGTAGCCCGCGGGAGGCGGGGAGGGCCGAGCGCCGTCAGGGGGTCGTCGTCTGCGAGGGCCGGTGGCTCCTGGCGGAGGTCCTGCGTCTGCCAGCGGAGCACCCAACGCAGCGTGTCGACGAGGCGGGTGTCCATCGACATCTTCCACGCGCGCAGGGCGATGGTCATCGCGAGCGAGCCGGTGCATTTCCTCGGCGGTGCGTGCCCATGGCCGGCGAGCCGCACGAGCGTTCTCACCATGGCCCCGTGCAGGTCAGCGCAGCGCCGCAGCTCCGGCTCGGCGACGCAGCGCTCTCGCCCCCCGCGAGAAGCGCTTCGAGGCTACCGCGCGCCAGCGGAAGGCACGCCGCCTTCGCTGCGGAGTGGCTGGACGGCGCCTTGCGTTCGTCTCGGTGGAGCCGGCAGGAATCGTCTTGGACGCGCGTGGCAGCGGGGCGCCGCACGGCCTCGAGGCCTCATCCGAAGTCCGGTTCCCTCCGGTTGCCGGGCACGTCGCGAGGAGCCTCGTGAACAGGCGGCACTTCGAGCTCGACAGGTGGAGGGACCGCGCGGACGAAGGCCGGGGCAAGTCAGGCGAGCACGCGGAGTCCAGCCAGCCAAGGTGCGGTCGAACGCCTGGGCGCCAGCGACCTCACTCGGCCCAGGGCCTTCAGTGGAGTCCGGCAGGCCACCCACCGTGGGTTCCGGAGACGCCTGGCAGTTCATTCCGGGAATTCTGACAGCGGCGCCGTCGGGCGCGGCGTGACCTGACCGGGGCGTCCCTGCTCAGCGGCGCACCAGGCCCAGCAACAGCCTCGCATAGGGCGACGAGGCAGGGTGGCCGACGTCGGCCAGCACGCCCCCGAGCCCGAGCACGCCGGCTGTCATCGCCGCGCCGCCGACGGCGACGACGGCCCAGAACACGGCGGACCGCCGGAGCCCCCCCGCGGCGGTCGAGAGGCCCGCTACGAGGTGGTACCAGCCAGCAACGGCCAGCAGCAGGTAGTACGGCCAGAAGAAGGCCGGGACCCACTCGAAGGTGAAGGCGACGCCCGCGAAGCCGGGGTGCACGCCCGCGAGCCCGGGCACCACGCGGGTGGCGGTGATGTGGCCGACGATGACGGCCGAGAGGAAGCGACCGGTGAGGCGCTGGAGCCGGAGCCGCGGTGGCAGGGGCGCCATCGCCTTCGGCCGGCGTCGCCAACGCACCAGCGCCGTCACCAGGTGGACGAGCAGCGCCAGGAAGACGGCCAGCCACTCGACCGGAGGCGACTGGTACCCCGCGCGCAGCCTCTCCTGCACGGCGTCGTACCGGGCCTGCCCGAGCGCTGCGACGGCCTGGTTCAAGAGGTGCGCGACGAGGAACGCCGAGAACACGACGCCGCTTCCCACCTGCGCCCGCTGCCATGCGAGGTCATCCGCTGCGCTCATGTCGATGAAGACGAGGCCTCCGGCCCGCCCGTGACATGCGCCCCGAGCGCTCGCAGCTTGTCGGGGTTCACGACGGTCGAGACCGAGAAGACGCGGGCGCCGTCGGTCTCGAGCTGGGTGACGCTCCAGACGGCGGCCCCCGAGAAGGCGACGACCGAAGGCCAGCCGTTCACGTCGTGCAGCTCGTAGCGAACGTCCGCGGGTTGTTTCGCGACGAGACCAAGCAGGAAGCGCGCGACGCGGTTGGCGCCGGTGACGACGTTGACGGCGGCGCGCACCCGGCCACCCCCGTCGGTCTTCGCCGTCACCGCGTCGACGAGCAACCGCTCGACGCCGGCCACCTCTCCCTTGGAGACGGCCTCGAGGAACGTCGCCAGCATCGCCTCGTGCGCGGCGCGGTCCGCGGCGAAGCGGGGGCGCCCCTTGGCGACGTGGTCGCGGGCGCGGTGGAGCAGCTGGCGCACCGCCGAAGGCTCCCGTCCCAGCGCCGTCGCGAGCTCGTCGTGGGAGTAGTCGAAGGCCTCGGCCAGCACGAACGCGGCGCGCTCGAGGGGCGACAGCAGCTCCAACAGCGCGAGGAAGGCGAAGGACACCGCCTCGAGGTCGGCGGGCTCGGACGTCACCAGCGCGCGCTCGGTGACGAGGGGCTCGGGGAGCCACGGGCCGACGTATTCCTGTCGGCGCGCGCGGGCGCTCTTCATCACGTCGAGGCACCGGTTCGTCACCACCCGCTCGAGGAAGGCCCGCGGCGAGTCCACCTGCGCCTGCTGCTGGAGCCAGACGAGGTGCGCGTCCTGGACGACGTCTTCGGCCTCGGCCCAAGCGCCGAGCAGCCGGTAGGCGAGGGCCAGCAGCCGTCGGCGCTGCGACTGAAACGGGTCATCTGTCATCGACACCTCCGCTCGCCAGACACAGAGACGACGCCAGCCAGGCGGACGTGACATGCCTCAGGGGCACGGCGTGCGCGAGGCGTCGAGCGTCGTCACGAGGCGCCGGCCGGGAGCGAAGGCGCGCCCCGCCGTCGGGCCCCACGCGCTCGAGGGCCGGGAAGGCGGGGCCCCGCGCGGCGAACGCTGGGAGCGACCCGCGCGCAGTGGAGCGCGCGACGCGGCTGGCGGACAGGGCGTGCGCCCTCGCTGAGGGGCTACCGGACGCGAACGACGAGACAGTACGGGAAGCCGATTCGGCCGAAGCTCACGTTCTCGTTCACGCGGAGGAAGTACGTCCCTGCAGGCTGGGACTCTTCAAGTCTGGAGCAATTGCCCCGACCGCTGGTGAGGTCCGACGCGAGCACAAGGCCCGCGCCGCTGAGCAGCTCAAGCCTCGAGCTGATGAGCTGCGACTCGCAGGACGGCATCACCCCCGGCATGGACTCGATGACCTCTGCCTGGACCCGGAAGGCCGCCGGCGCCACGAAGGCGAAGGTGTCGGTGAAGTCGGTGGTCGTCCCCAGCGCTCCGCAGACGATCACGTCCTGGCCGGTGATGAGCATCGCCTGGTTCGTGGAGTCGTTGGGCTCGACCTCGGCGATTCGGCCCGACTGCACCGACGCGCTCAGCCAGTACGAAAGCGGCTGCGTGCCCGAGGCCGTGCGCGAAAACGACGCGTAGTAGGTCCCGGGCTGGACCTGGACGACCAGGCTCCGGCACGTCGAGGCAGTGCTGACTTCATCGAGGCTCAAGGAGTTGGCTGAGGCGTCGAGGAGAGACAGGCGCGTGCCCGTGAAGCCCGAACAACCGAAGCCGTTGACGGTGAGGCGAAGGACCCCGGCGGTCTGCACATTGACGCGGAAGAGATCGGCCTCCGTGACGCCCAGCTCGCCGTTGATGGTGTTCCCCGTCGTGAGCACCTGGCCCGTGAGGTCGGCGAGGGTGCGGGTATCGTTCGGCTCAATCTCGACGGGGGCAACGGGGCGTTGAAAGACCTCTGCACTCAGGGAGAACGCCCCGCTGCTCGGGCTAGAGTACCCATCGATGATGATGAAGTACGCGCTCGGCGCATTCGAGAGGTTCGACAGCCTGACGGTCTCGAGGCCCGTGCTCGAGCTGTCAGCGAAGGTCGCGCACGTCGTGGCCTGGGTCGGGCTCCCACAGTTCGACGCGGGGACCTGAACTGCGTTGAGGACGAGATCCCAGGTCGCCTGAGCGGTCACCGTGGCGACGGCTCCAGCCGGCACGTCGATTCGGTAAACGACGTCGGAGGCGGGCGACAATCGACAGGTGGTCGACACGGCCGAGAAGGCGCTCGCCCTCCCAGAGGTCGTCGACTGCACGAGCACCCCAGGGACCAACAGCCGCGGCGACTGACACGAGTCGCCCGTTCCAGGCACGAAACCGCCCGCCGAGCCACCGGCCGTCCCGCCCGCCGAGCCACCGGCCATTCCGCCCGCCGAGCCACCGGCCATTCCGCCCGCCGAGCCACCGGCCACTCCGCCCGCCGAGCCACCGGCCACCCCGCCTGCCGAGCCACCGGCCACTCCGCCCGCCGAGCCACCGGCCACTCC
>JADCJJ010000338.1 GCA_020247085.1 Myxococcaceae bacterium
GTCGCGCCACGGCATGCTTCTCCATGTACTCGCTCATGTCGATGCGCACGATGGCCTGGTCGGAGTCGAAGAGGAACTCGGCGAGCGCCTTCGCCGTCTCGGTCTTCCCGACGCCGGTGGGGCCGAGGAACACGAACGAGCCGATGGGCCGGTTGGGGTCCTGGAGGCCCGAGCGGGCGCGCCGCACCGCATTCGACACGGCCTCGATGGCGGGCCGCTGGCCGATGACGCGTTGAGCGAGCCGGTCCTCCATCTTCACCAGCTTCTGCAGCTCGCCCTCGAGCAGCTTCGACACGGGAATGCCGGTCCACTTGCCGACGACCTCGGCGATGTCCTCGCTGTCGACCTCTTCCTTGAGGAACTTCTGCTTCTTCTGCAGCTCGGCGAGGCGGGCGTTCTGCTGCGAGAGCTCCTTCTCGAACGACGGCAGCACGCCGAACTTGATCTCGGCGGCCTTGTTGAGGTCGCCGCGGCGCTCGGCGGCGGCCTGGTCGGTGCGCGCCTGCTCGACCTTCTCCTTCACCCCGCGGATCGAGGTGATGACGGCCTTCTCGGCCTCCCAGTGCGACTTCAGCGCGGCGAAGGTCTCGTTGAGGCCGGCGAGCTCACGCTCGAGGGTCTCGAGGCGCTCCTTCGAGTGCACGTCGGTCTCCTTCTTGAGCCCCTCGCGCTCGATCTCGAGCTGCACCAGCTTGCGGCGCACGTCGTCGACCTCGGTCGGCATCGAGTCGATCTCGATGCGCAGGCGCGAGGCGGCCTCGTCGACCAGGTCGATGGCCTTGTCGGGCAGGAAGCGGTCCGAGATGTAGCGGTTCGACAGCGTCGCCGCGGCAACCAGCGCCGTGTCCTGAATGTGCACGCCGTGGTGCACCTCGTAGCGCTCCTTCAGCCCGCGGAGGATCGAGATGGTGTCCTGTACCGAGGGCTCGCCGACGAAGACCGGCTGGAACCGCCGCTCGAGGGCGGCGTCCTTCTCGATGTGCTTGCGGTACTCGTCGAGGGTGGTGGCGCCGATGCAGTGCAGCTCACCGCGGGCCAGCGCCGGCTTGAGCATGTTGCCGGCGTCCATCGCGCCCTCGGCCTTCCCTGCACCGACGAGCGTGTGCATCTCGTCGATGAAGAGAATGACGTCGCCGTTCGCGTTGGCGACTTCCTTCAGCACGGCCTTGAGGCGCTCCTCGAACTCTCCGCGAAACTTGGCCCCCGCCACCATCGCGCCCAGGTCGAGCGCCACCAGGCGCTTGCGCTTGAGGCTCTCGGGCACGTCGCCGTCGACGATGCGCCGCGCGAGGCCCTCGGCGATGGCCGTCTTGCCGACGCCGGGCTCGCCGATGAGCACCGGGTTGTTCTTCGTACGTCGCGAGAGCACCTGGATCGAGCGGCGAATCTCTTCGTCGCGACCGATGACCGGGTCGAGCTTGCCGGCGCGGGCGCTCTCGGTCAGGTCACGCCCGTACTTCTCGAGCGCGCGGTACGTGCCCTCGGGGTCCTGGCTGGTGACCCGGCCCGAGCCGCGGAGGTCCTTCAGCACGGTAGTGACGCGGTCCTTCTTGACGCCCGACGAGGCCAGCACCTCTCCGGCCGCGCCCTTGTCCTGGGTGAGCGCCAGCAGCAGGTGCTCGGACGAGACGAACTCGTCCTTCATCGCCTTGGCGTCGCTCTCGGCCGCGTCGAAGAGCGTCATCAGGCGGTTCGAGATCGACGTCTGCCCGCCCTTGATGGTGGGGAGCCGCGACAGCCCGTCGTCTACGCGCGCCGACACCAGCTTCACGTCGGCGCCGATCTTCTGCAGCATCGGCACCACCACGCCGTCCTGCTGGTCGAGCAGCGCGCGGAGCAGGTGCTCCGGCTCGTAGTTGGGGTGGTTCGCCCGACGCGCGAGTGACTGGCCCTCTTGAATCGCTTCCTGCGCCTTGACGGTGAATTTGTCGATTCGCATGAAGAAACCGTAAGGGTCGAAAGCCGCCGCGCAAGGTCCGTGCCCCGACGTTGCTGGCGGAACGATGACACTGGCGCCGCACCCGGCTCGCAGGGCGCAACGCCACGCGTCAAACCCCATGAGAAGACTCGAGAAGTGCCGCTGCGTTGCTTGTTCGCGCGTGAGGTTTCGGCTAGGGCGACGCAGCTTTTTCACGCGGTCGATCTGGGGGCTCTGGAGTGGAAGCGCACGGTGGCTATCTGTGCCGGTTCGAGGACGTGGACGTCGCCTGGTTGGTGCAGGTGGCGAGGCGCGCCCTCGAGGAGGACGGGTACCCGGCCGACGACGTCTCGCTGCAGATCTCGGTGTTGAGCGGCCCCGGGCTGGTTCGCTTTTCGTGGAGCGCGCCCTTCGCGCACGGGCGCGCGGGCGCGCGCTGGTACCTGAGCCACCACGCGCTGGCGCGGTGTCTGTCGGAGCACCTCAAGACGGCGTTGCACGTCTACGTCTTCGACCCCGACGAGCTCGAGCTGGTGCTGGCCTACGGCAACGGGCGGAAGGTGGGCGGCGAGGTGCTGCGCTACGTCGACGTCGAGCTGCCCGATGACGAGGATGACGCCGAGACGTTCGAGCGACTGCGCGCGAAGTGGCCGCTGGGCCACCTGGCGCGGGTGCTCGGGGTCTCGCGCGACGAGCTGATTCGGCTGTCGGGGCAGCCCGCTGCGCTCGTGGCCCTGGACCGGCCGTGGGCACCGCAGCCCATGTGGCAGCTGTTCCCCGAGGCGCTGCGACGGGGGCGACCGGCGCCGCTCGCCCGAGCCGGCTAGTCACCCGTCTTCGTCGGCGACGTCACGGTCGAGCAGCTCCAACGTCTGCAGCACGCGCTCCGAGCGGAAGTAGCTCGAGGCGAGCAGGAAGAGCCCCGTCACCACCGCCGTCGTCACCACGCTGGCGCCCGAGAAGAGCGTCATGGTGGCGCCGGCGTTGGCGAGCTCGACGCTCCGCTCGACCAGCGCCCGCTCGTAGGCCGCCACCGAGGCGCGGACGACGACGAGCTCCTGGGCTCCGTCGAGCGTGCGCAAGACGGCCGTCACCACCGCCGCGCGACCCAGCAGCAAGGCCACGCCCATGCGACGGACACCGCCCGGCCACCGCAGGCGCATCGCCGAGACGAACACCATCGCCGCGGCCGACGACAGCCCGAACAGAATGACGATGCGTGGCCACCGCATGCCGGTGAGCGCCGAGCGCATGGCGACGCCCTGCGCCCGCTGCGCCGCCGAGAAGGCCTCGGGGTTCGGCGTGAGGCGGTTGAGGAAGGGCGTCTCTCCGGCTGACGAGTCGAGCTCGTCGGCGAAGAAAGCCAGCCGCAGGCCCTGCACGGCCCCGAAGGACACCAGGGCGCCCAGGGCAAGCGTCGCCAGCGTCACGCGGCGGAGCGGGGTCGGCAGCACCCGGGCGCTCCCGTCGTCACCGCCCCTGCTTCTGCACGTAGCGCAGGCGCAGGTCGGTCAGCAGCGAGGCGAAGAGCTGCTCCTCGTCCGACGAGAGGTTGCCGTGCGTCTTCTGGCGCAGCAGCTCGATGAGCTCGAGGGTCTGCCGTGCCAGCACCAGGTTCGTTGCTGGGGCACCCGTCTCGGGGTTCGGCGCGTCACCCAGGTGGATGAGGGCCGTCGAGGCGAGGCCGAGGACGAAGGTGCTGAATGACACCGCCTCGGTGCCTGCGCCCTTCATCACGAAGGTCTCGCCGCGACGTGCGCTCATGGGTGCTTCACTCCTCGACGTCGATGGGGTCGTCTTCGGAGAAGGTTTCGATGCGGGTCGCCTTGTCGGCCACGTCGTTGAGCGACTTCAGGTGCTTCTCGTAGGCCTTCTCGTCCACCAGGCCCTGTCCGATGTACCGCTGCACGGTGCGCTTATCGAGGTACCGCGGATCCAGCTCGTTCTTCTCACTCATGGTGCGAGCCGTCTATAGCACCCTGTCATGGCGCTCAAGCTCCCGCGCGGCCTCTACGCGCTGGTCGACGACGGCCTTCGCCCCGAGGTGCCCGTGCCGGAGAAGGCGCGCTGGGCCATCGCCGGTGGCGCCCGGACGCTGCAGCTGCGCCTCGAGCAGACGGCCGACCGCCAGGCGCTCGAGTGGGTGCGGCAGACCCTCGAGGCGGCGCGGCCCGCGGGCGTGGTGGTGCTGGTGAACGACCGGGTCGACCTCTGCCTCGCTGCGGGGGCCGACGGCGTGCACCTGGGAGACGACGACCTGCCCGTCACCGTTGCGCGCCGCCTGCTGGGCGCAGCGGCCCTCGTCGGCCGCACGGCGCGCGGGCTCGACGACGTCGCGCGCGCCCGGGCCGAGGGGGCCGACCACGTCGGCCTGGGGCCCGTCTTCGGTACGACGACGAAGCGGGTCGCCGCGCCGGTGCTGGGGCTTCAGGCCTTCGAGCGCCACTGCAGGGGCAGCTCCCTGCCGGTGGTCGGCATCGCGGGCATCACGCTGTCGTCCATCGGGGCCGTCGCCCGGGCGGGCGCCCACGCCGCCGCCGTCGCCGCGGACTGGCTCCTCGCCGACGACCCGGTTTCTCGCGTGCGCGCGCTCGAGCAGGCATTCTGGGCCGCATGAAGTCGCACCATGGCCACTTCCTCCGGCGGCCGAACATCGCCATCACCCCCGACGTGACGGTGCCGACGCCCGAGTCTCCGCAGGCCCGCTACGAGCTGAAGACGGCCTACGCCGACGCAGTGCTGCGGGCGGGTGGGCTGCCGTTCATCGTTCCGTACACCGACGACGCGCAGGTCATCGACAGCTACCTCGACCGCGTCTCGGGCCTCGTCCTCTCGGGTGGCGCCTTCGACGTGCCCCCGGCGTTGTACGGCGAGATGCCGCGCCCGGGGCTGGGGCCGACGAAGCCCGAGCGCAGCGCCTTCGAACTCGCCCTGCTCAAGGCGGCCCTGATGCGAAAGCTCCCGGTGCTCGGCATCTGCGGTGGCATGCAGCTCATCAACGTCGCCTACGGGGGCACGCTGGTGCAGGACCTGACCCTCGAGCTGCCCGGCGCGGCGAATCACCAGCAGCAGCACGACCGCGCCCAGCCGCTCCACCCCGTCGAGGTGCGCGATGGCTCGGTGCTGGCGGACTGCCTGGGCAAGGGGCAGCTGATGGTGAACTCGACCCACCACCAGGCGGTGAAGGCGCTGGGCGTCGGGTTGACGCCGTGCGCGGTGGCGCCCGACGGCGTCGTCGAGGGCCTCGAGGCGAAGGACGGCTTCGTGGTGGGCGTGCAGTGGCACCCGGAGCAGATGATCGACACCGTGCCGCCGCACCTGGGCGTGTACCGCACGCTGGTGAACCGGGCGCGCGACCGCCGCGGCCACGCCTGACGCCGCGTTCAGCGCGCCTCTCCGCTGGTCAGGGCCTGGCGCCGCGGGTCGATGCGCTTCAGGCGTCGAAGAGGCTCTTGAGCGCCTCTGACGCCTGGAGCGCCCGGAAGCTCCGGTTTGCTTCGCGCAGCAGATCTTCGCTCGAGTGCACGCGGTCCGACGGGAAGACGGCGCCGCCGAAGCGTGGTGTCGAGCGGACGGGGCCGCGAGAGCCCTCGACGTGCAGCGCCGAAAGCAGCGAGAGCATGCGCTCGGCGACGATGCGGGCCCCGGGCAGGTCGGTCTCGGGCAGCAGCGCGACGAACTCGTCGGTGTCGACGCGGAAGAGCCGGTCAGCGCCGCGCATCGCGCTCTTCGCCTCGCCCACCACCCGCGACAGGTAGGCGTCGCAGGCGTCACGCCCGAGTTGGTAGCGCAGGCCCTGGTAGTCGTCGAAGCCGAACATGAGGCAGGCGACGGGGCGGCCGTAGCGGCGGCTGCGGGCCAGCTCCGAGTCGAGGCTCGCCTTGAGCTGGGCATAGGTGCCGGCGCCCGTGACCGGGTCGACGGCCCGGAATTGCGCCAGCTCGTCCTCGGCGTCGAGCAGCCGGCGGCGGTACTCCCGCACGGTGAGCGCCGAGTTGATGCGGGTCTGCAGCTCGATCAGCTTGAACGGCTTGGTGATGTAGTCATCGGCGCCGAGCTCCATGCCGCGGATCTTCCCGTCCATGTCGCCCATCGCCGTGAGGACGATGACCGGCAGCTCGGCGAACTCGGTCGTCTCGCGAATCGCCTTGAGCACCGAGAACCCGTCTCGCTTCGGCATCATCAGGTCGAGCAGCATCAGGTCCGGCAGTGCCCGGGTCAGCTGCGTCATGGCCTCCTGGCCGTCTTCGGCCACCATCGTCTTGAACCCGCTCGTCTCGCACAGGTCCCGCAGCAGGCTGCGCGTGTGCTCGTCGTCATCGACGATGAGCACGACGCGGTTCGAGAAGTCTGGGGCGGTAGGCTTCGACATCTGAATGAGGTGAAGAGCTTAGCTCGAACCCTGCCAATCGCGCGCCCGGCTCTCGAACCGCGTGTATTCGGGCATGAAGACGAGGTCGACCGACCCGACGGGGCCGTTCCGCTGCTTGGCGACGATGAGCTCGACCGGCATGGCGGTGCGCGCCTGCGGCTGCGGCGCGCCCTCTTCACCCTCGTCCTCGCGGTGGATGAACATCACCACGTCGGCGTCCTGCTCGATGGCGCCCGACTCACGCAGGTCCGAAAGCATGGGCTTGCCGCCCTTGCGCTCCTCGACCTTTCGGTTGAGCTGGCTAAGCGCGATGATCGGAACGTCGAGCTCCTTGGCGAGCTGCTTGAGGCCGCGCGAGATCTCGGACACCTCGAGCTGCCGGCTCTCGACCTTGCCCTTCTGGTGCATCAGCTGCAGGTAGTCGATGACGATGAGCCCGAGCGAGGGCTCCTTTTGCTTGAGGCGCCGGGCCTTCGCGCGCAGGTCGAACGACGAGAGGCCGCCAGAGTCATCGATGTAGATCTTGCAGCCGTAGAGGTCGTTCGCCGACTGCTGAATGCGCTCCTCGTCGGCTGGAGACAGGCGGCCGCCGCGCAGCTTCTTCATGTCGACGCGCGCGTGCGTGGCGAGCATGCGCGTGAGCAGCTGCACCGCGGGCATCTCGAGCGAGAAGACCGCCGCGGCGCGTGCCTCTTTCAGCGCCACGTTGATGGCGATGTTCATCGCCAGCGAGGTCTTGCCGATGCCCGGGCGCGCGGCGAGCACGATGAGCTCACCCCCGTGCAGGCCGGTGAGCTGGTTGTCGAGGTCGATGAAGCCGGTGGCAGTGCCGGTGATGCCCGACGTGTTCTGCTTCATCTTGTCGAGCAGCGTCAGCGCCTCGTCCATCAGCTCGGGGATGGGGCGAAGGTCGCCCTGCTGGCGCTTCTCGGCGATCTGGAAGATGCGGCGCCCGGCCTCGTCGACCAGCTCGAGCACGTTGCCGGTCTCCTGGCTCGCCAGCTCGAAGATCTCGCGGCCGGCCTTCGCCAGGCCCCGGCGCGTCGACTGATCCTTGATGATCTTCGCGTACTCGACGGCGTTCGACGAGAAGGGGACGAGCTGGTCGAGCGTCTGGAGGTAGCTGGGGCCGCCGACGCCGGCGAGCTGCCCGCGCGACTTCAGCTCCTCGGCGATGGTGAGCCAATCGACGCGCGAGTTCCGCGAGTCGAGCGCCACCATGGCGTCGAAGATCTCGCTGTGGGCGGCGTTGGCGAAGTCGTCCTTCGTCACCTGCTCGGCGACGTTCGGCAGGACGGAGTTGTCCATCACGATGGCGCCGAGCACGGCGCGCTCGGCGGCGAGATCTTGATGGGCGCGGGTCTCGAGGGTCACGGAGCCTTCATAGCCAAAACGCGGAGCGGCGAAACGCCGCGGGCCGCGCCCCTCGTCGAAGGGAGCGCGGCCCGGAGCACGCGAGCGGGCTGTACGAAGATCAGGCCTTCGCGGCGGGGGCGGCGGCCGGCGCGCCCTCGCCCTGCACGTGCACCGTCACCTTCGCGCGGACGTCGCGGTGCAGGCGCAGCTCGACCTCGAAGCTGCCCACGGTGCGAATGGGGTCGGGCAGGTGAATGACCCGGCGGTCGAACTTGTGCCCGGCGGCGGCCAGGGCCTCGGCGACGTCGAGCGCCGTGACCGAGCCGAAGAGCTTGTCCTGCTCGCCGACCTTGCGGGTGACGGTGACCGACAGGTTGCCGATCGACTTCGACTTCTCTTCGGCGACTGACTTCATCTTGGCCTGCCGGGCCGCGATGACCGCCTTCTCGTGCTCGAGCTGACGCACGTTGGCCGCCGAGGCCAGCATCGCCAGGTTCCGCGGGAGCAGGTAGTTGCGGGCGTAGCCGTCCTTCACGGTGACGACCTCACCGGAGTTGCCCAGGTTGTACACGTCTTCTCGGAGGATGACCTTCATGGTGGTGACTCTCCGTCAGGCCGCGAGGACCAGGTAGGGGATGAGCGCCAGGCCGCGGGCCTGCTTGACGGCCTTGGCGATGGCGCGCTGGTGCTTCGAGCAGTTGCCCGAGATCCGGCGGGGAATGATCTTTCCGCGCTCGGTGACGAAGTACTTCAGGGTGGACTGGTCCTTGAAGTCGACGATGATCTTCTTGTCGGCGCAGAACCGGCACACCTTGCGGCGCGCAAAGCCGCGCCCGCCGCGCTTCTCGTCGCCGTCGCCCTTGTCGCCGCGCTCGCCGCGGTCGCCGCCCTTGCCGCTCTTCTCGTAGTTCTTTTCCATGTTCGCTCTCGTCCTCGTCGCGTCAGGCCGGGGTGATGTCGTCGTCGTAGCTGCCGTCGACGTCGGCGTTGAAGTCTTCGCGCTCGGCGCCGCCGAACGGCTTGTTGTCGTCGACGTCGCCGGCCAGCTTGAGGTCGTCCTGCGGCTGACGGGTCTCGGGATCGACGTGCTCGCCGAGCTTCTTCGACATGTAGCGGCTCACCTCGTCGAAGTTGCGAAGGTTGCGCTCGATCTCGGCGACCAGCGCAGGCTTCCCGAGGTAGTGCGCGTGCAGGTAGATGGCGCGCGGTTGCTTCGCCACCGGGTACATCGTCTTCTTCTTGCCCCAGATGGTGAAGCGCAGGAACTTGCCGCCCTCACGGCCCACGATGCCGCGGACCTTCTCCTTCACCTTGTCGACGTTGTCGTCGGTGAGGTCCGGCTTCACGAGGAAGACGGTCTCGTACTCGCGCAGGAACGCTGCGCTCTTCGTTGCTTCAGCCATGTGTTCTCTCCCCACGGGTTCTGCCCATCGCCGCGCCGGCCGATGAGCGGGGAAACGGAGCAGCCGCTTGGAGGCCACCCCGGGCGCAGGGAACGACGTGCCTGCGACCGTCACGTCTCTCCACCGGAATGATGGAGGGGCGGCGCACATAGGTGGCGGGGTGCCCGCTGTCAACCAGGCTCCCTGCGGCGCGCCCCGGGCCTTGGTCGGGAGTCAGGCCTCGTGCTAGGGGCGCCGTCCTTTCTTCACCGTGCCGTCTCGTCGCTCAGGGAGCCCCGACATGTCGATGACCCGATTGGCCCTGGCCGCGGTCTGCAGTCTGGCCGCCACGGCGCGCGCCCAGGCCGAGGACGCGGGCCTGCCGCTGGCGCCCGTCGCCGCGAACCCCGGCGGGGCCGACGCCCCCAGCCAGCTGATCCGTGAGGGCTTCGAGGCCGACGCCGGGGCCGACGAGGTTCCAGAGGCGGCCGCTCCCGCGCCGGTGACGCCGCCCGCGCCCGAGCCGGCGAAGAGCGACGAGGCCGGCTCCGGGCTCGACGTCACCGCGGCGCTGGGGGCCTCGGCGCGCGTCTCGTACCAGGGCGCCACGCCGTTCCCGCTCGACGCCACCGGCGAGCGCCCGCCGACCATCGCGCCACTGCTGACCCGGGTCCGCGTCTCGCCCGAGATTCGGCTCAAGGGCTTCGGGCTCGTCGCCGAGGCCGACACCGCGACCGGCGCCATCCTCGGGGTGCCCGCGGCGAGCCTGGTGGGCGACCGCGTGCCGTACCCGGCCCTCGCGGCGCTCGACCTGCGCAAGCTGTTCCTCGAGTACCGGTGGAGCTCTGGCGCCTTCCGCGTCGGCCTGCAGACGCAGTCGTGGGGGCTCGGCCTGCTCGCCAACGACGGCGCGAAGGACCCAGAGGCCGGAGACTTCGGCCAGCAGCAGTTCGGAAACACCACCTACCGCGCGCTGCTCGCCGTGCGCCCGCTCTTCTCGCTCGGCGGCGCCTTCCGGGCCTTCGAGACGGCCTTGGCGGCCGACCTCATCAACCGCGACAACTTCGGCGAGTTCTCGCGCGGCGACCGCGCCTTCCAGGGGGTGCTGGCGCTCCGATTCAACAAGGACGCCGACAACACCGTCGGCGTCTACGGTGTGTACCGCAACCAGCGCAACGTCAACGCCACCGACGGCGGCAAGGCCACCGACGTCTTCGTGGTCGACGCCGCCGGCAAGTGGGAGTTCTTCAAGCGGCGCAACCGCGTGCTCAAGGTGGGCTTCGAGGCCCTCACCATCAACGGCACCACGACCCAGGCGCGCAACGAGAACGCGGCGCTCCTGCGCGTGCAGCAGTTCGGCGCCGCCGCCAAGGTGTCCTACCGCTCGCACCGGCTGACGCTGCTCGCCGACTGGGGCTTCGCGTCGGGCGACCAGAACCCCTCGGACGACCGCATCGAGAACTTCCTCATGGACCGCGACTTCAAGGTGGGCCTGGTGCTGTTCGACCAGGTCATGGCCTACCAGTCGGCCCGCGCCGGCGTTCGCGCCTCGGACCCGAACCTGGTGGGTGTGCCCCCCGAGGGCGCCGATCTGCTGGGCACCGCCGGCAGCATCACCGGGGTGTGGTACCTCTTCCCGCGCGTCAAGTACGGCCTCTTCGACTGGCTCGACCTGTACGGCGGCCCGCTGTTCGCCTTCGGCACCGCGCGCCTCGCCGACCCCTTCAATACGCGCCTCGGCGGCGGCACCGCCGTCAACCCCGTCGGCGGCCGTCCGGGCCTCTACCTCGGCACCGAGGTCGACCTCGGCGTGCAGGCGCGGTTCCGCCCCATCCCCGAGTTGCTCATCACCGCCACGGGCGAGGGGGGCTTGTTCCTGCCCGGTGACGCGTACAGTCTGCCAGCCGACGTGGCGGGGCAGGTCGCCCCGATGGGGCCGGTGGGCTTCGGCCGCCTTCGCCTGATGGTCAGCATCTGAGAGGAACCCCCGCCATGCGCTCCCCTTCGCTCCTCGCCGCCATCGTCGTCCTCGGCTCGTGCGCCGCCCCCGAGGGCAAGGGCCTCGTGCCCACGCCGGTCGGCTCCGGCGCCGCCGTGAAGTTCGACCCCTTCGCGCGGCCCCTGCCCGAGGTGCCGCTGCCCAACGACTTCGCCACGCGCTTCGACGCCACCGCGCCCACGAAGCGGCGCATCAACGCCTCGATGCTGGCGGCGACGAAGTGGGAGTCGGCCACGCGCGAGGAGCTCGACAA
>JADCJJ010000339.1 GCA_020247085.1 Myxococcaceae bacterium
CAACCACCTCGGCTGCTCAGGTACAGGCCCCGGATGCCCGACGCCCCGACGGGCCCGGGGGCGTCGAGGCCCGGGCGCCGACCCGGCCACGCGCGGCGGCGCCCGGCGCGCCGAGGTCCCAGGTGGTGACGCAGGTGCCCCAGGTGCTGCCCGGCGCCAGCGTCGAGCGAGCCCTCGTCGAACAAGCCCGCGCTGCCCTGCTCGGGCTCGACACCTCGAGGGCGCTGGAGTTGGTCGAGCGCCACCGGCGGGACTTCCCTTCGGGGGTGTTGCGAGAGGAGCGCGAGAGCCTCGCAGCACACGCCCTCGTCCAGGCAGGGCGGCTCGATGAGGCCCGTGAAGCGGCCAGCCGGTTCAAGCGAGACTTCCCAGAGAGCGTCTTCGGCCCGGCGATGGAGGAGCTCGTTCGGGAAAAATGAGCGCCGGTGATGATTCCGGGCGCGGCGGCGCAATACGAGTGCTGGAGGAAGAGCAAACATGAAAAATGCACTCGTCTTGGTTGTGTTGTGTTTTGGAGGAAGTGGATGCGAGCTCACCATCGACACCGGGCGGTCCCTGCCGTGCGCACAGACGTGCGGCGGCTGCTGCACGCAATCGGGTCGATGTGAGCAGGGGGTCGCCGCCTCGGCCTGCGGCGTCAGGGGAGCCATGTGCCAGGCCTGCGGTGGAGCGCTGTCATGCGAAGCCGGGCAGTGCGTCGCGCCAGCCGCGGGTGGTGGCAGCGCGGCGGGCGGCGCTCCGGGTGGAGGCGCGTCGGGTGGAGGCAGCGCGGCGGGCGGCGCTCCGGGCGGTGGAGCACCGGGTGGTGGCGGCGCGGCAGGCGGCGCTCCGGGCGGTGGAGCATCGGGTGGTGGCAGCGCGGGCGGACAGGCCTGCGGTGGTTGTTCACTCGAAGACGCGTGTGTTCTCCCGGCCCTGCAAACGCCGCAGGCGTGCGGCTCGGCGGGGGCGTGCCGTCGCTGCGAGGCAGGGCACTTGTGCCAGGGAGGCGCCTGCGTGGCGGCGACGCCTGCGTGCCTCGTGGTGTCTCCGGACGAGGTCGACTTCCGGACCGTGCGGCTTTCCTGCGGCGACGAGCGTGTCCTCAGGCTGACCAACGCGTGCGCGTCGCCCATCTCCGTCACGGCCGCGTCGTTGGCCGGGTCCGCGGAGTTCCGGTTGGGGAGCGCGGCCTTCCCGCTCTCCGTGCCTGCCGAGGGGGTCGTCACCCTCGGCGTGGCCTACCGCCCGACGGACATCGGGCCCGACGTCGCGGCCCTTCGCTTCAGCTCGGTCGAGCCCGGTGGCCGACTGGTCGAGGTCGGCACGACCCTCCTCGGGCGCGGGGCCACGACGTCGGGGACCGTCGACGTCTTCGAGGTCCCCGCGAAGGCCGACGTCCTCTTCGTCATCGACGACTCCGGCTCGATGGCCGACAAGCAGCTCGCGTTGCAGCAGCGCATGACCGAGCTGCTGGCCTACGCGAACGACGCGGGCGTCGACTGGCAGCTCGGCGTCACGACGACCGACGACGACAACGGCGCCGGCGGTGCGCTCGCGCGGTTCAACGGGACCGCGATTCTCCGGCCGACGAGCCCCAACTTCACGGCGACGTGGAACGCGCTCGTCAACCGCGGCATCAGCGGGAGCCCCCTGGAGATGGGCCTGGGTCCCGCGGTCAAGGCGGTGACGCCGCCCCTCAGCCTGACCCAGAACGCGGGCTTCGTTCGCCAGGACGCGAGCCTCGGGCTCGTGTTCTTGACGGACACCGTCGACGGGTCTCCCCGCGACCCCGCGCGCTACGTCGAGCGGCTCCGGAGCGTGAAGGGTGCCCGGCGCGCCAACGAGCTGTCGGTGAGCGGCCTGTTGCCGTTGCTCGCCGCCTCGCCGACGGGGCTGTGCACGTACGAGGCGCCTGAGGACGGCCGGTACCTGCAGGCCGTGTCGGCCACCGGGGGCATCGCCGAAGAAATCTGTGCGGCCGCCACCCAGGGCGACTCCTACGTTCGCCTGGGAGAGGCAGCCTTCGGGCGGCGCGCGACCTGGTTCCTCACCGCTCCCCCTGCCGGGGCCATCACCGTCACCATCAACGGCGCCACGGTTCCGGCGAGCCAGTGGACGCGCAGCGGGAGCGTCGTGACCTTCCAGCGCTCGGTCGCGCCTCGGGCCCGTGACGTCGTTCGCTTCGCGTACGACACGCAGTGCCTGCCCTGAAGCTGGCCTGCCGGTGACGGCGGTGACGAAGGCGGCCTCGGGCCGGTGGGGCGTTGGCCTCCACCCTCGCCCGGCCGCCTTCAGCCGCGACCGCCGGCCGCTCACCGCGACGAGTGGCGACGCGCTCGTCGTGTTCGACGTCGCCAGACCTCGCGCCCGAGCCGGCTCCTCCCGGCGGGCGTGACGGGTGACGGCCTTGCCCCGGCCCGGGCCGTTCGCGTGATGCGTCACCGTGCCGTCCGCGACGACGGTCTTCGCCGTCACGGCATGCCAGGGGTCGGCGCCGCCCACGCCTGGCCTGGTCGAGGCTGGCGTCGTCGGTCGCGAGTGACCAACGCTGCAGCTCGGCGCCCAGGCCCTCCGAGGCTCCAGCCGGGCGCGTCACAGGCGGAGCCGCGGTGCACGTCGAGTCAGGCATGGAGCGGCTTCAGGGCGATGACCTCGCCACGTCCGCTGCTCATCGTCATGGCACCCGCCGTCGCGGCGCAGCCGGGCTTCGAGCGGGTGACGCCGTCGCAGCGCTTGCGCCGTGCCGGGCCCTCCGCCCGCTGGTACCGCTGCGGTCTCCTGCGCGGCCAGGTGAGCGCGGGCGTCGTCAGGGCTCCCGCGCCTCCGGGGGTCCACGGGCGCCGCCGTCCGACTGGTCGCTCGGGATGGGCGTGGTTGCGGTGAATGAAGCTGGTGCGGCCCTGGCTTGCATCAGGTGAAATGAGGTCATGGACCTCGACCTGAACCTCCTCGAGACCTTCGACGCCCTGCTGCAGGAGGGCAGCGTGTCGCGGGCGGCGAAGCGCGTGGGGCTGAGCACCCCGGCGATGAGCCACGCCCTCGCGCGGCTGCGGGCGACGCTGGGCGACGAGGTGCTGGTGCGGGCCGGGCGCGACATGGTGCCCACGCCGCGGGCGCTCGCGCTCAAGGAGGACGTCCACACCGCGCTCGCCCGCGTGCGGGCCCTGTTGCGGCCGCCCGAGGCGCTCGACCTGCGCGCGCTGACGCGCGAGTTCCGTGTCAACGCGACCGACCACGTCGTGACGGTGCTGGGCGCGGCGCTCGACACGCTTGCGCGGAGGGAGGCGCCGGGCGTGCTGCTGCGCTTCCTGCCCACGGCCACCGACGACGCCGCCCTGCTGCGCGACGGCAGCGTCGACCTCGCCGTCGGCATCTACGCCGACCTGCCGCCCGAGCTGCGGCGCCGGGTGCTGCTGACCGACCGCTTCGTCAGCGTGCTCCGCCGTGGCCACCCGGCAGCGAAGGGCCGGCTCGACCTCGACACCTTTCTCGCGCTCGACCACCTGCAGGTGGCGCCCCGCGGCCGGCCGGGCGGCGACCTCGACGACCTGCTGGCCGCGCGAGGCAAGCGCCGCCGCGTGACGCGGGCGGTGCCGTACTTTCTCTCGGCGCTGCAGCTCGTCTCGGAGTCCGACGCGGTGCTCACCATCTCGGAGCGCATGGCCCGCCGCCTCGCGGGCACCTTCGGCCTCGTGGTGCTCGAGACGCCGCTGCCGCTGCGGCCCTACGCGCTGAGCCTGCTGTGGCACCCCCGCCAGGACTCGTCGCCGGAGCACTCGTGGCTGCGGCAGCTCTTCGTCCGCGCGGCCGAGCTGGCGGCCCCGGGCCTTCACCCCGGCGCCAAGACCCGCACCGGGCCCTCGCCATCGTCCCGACGTGGCCGGCGCGCGGTCGCCGCTGCCGAGCTGGCGTGACGCCGCGGAGGCGCGCTCCGACGCACCCTCGCCCGCCGTCACCTCGCCCGCCGCGCGCCTCCTCGAACCACAGCGCCCGGCCCTCGCCGGCGCTCCATCGCGGGCTCCTTCGTCTCGACGCCGTGCTTCTTGATGAGCCGGTGCAGGTACGCGCAGTCGAGCCCTGCCTCCCGAGAGGCGCGCGACAGCCGGTCGCCGGGCATCGGGGCTTCGGGGCTCTGCCTGTCCGCTCGCGGCGTGAAACGCTGCGTTGCACCAGATGAACTGGCGCGGCGCGGCGGCGAGGCGCACGTCGTGCCAGCTCCCCGGAGGACACCATGCACATCGGCATCATCGGCGCAGGCAAGGTCGGCTCGACGCTCGGCGCCGCCTTCACGAAGGCGGGCCAAGCGGTGACGATGGGGGTGCGCTCCCCCGGAGAGACGCCGGGCGCGGTCTCGGTCGCTGAGGCCGTGGCGGCCGCCGAGGTGGTGGTGCTCGCGACGCCCTTCGCCGCCGTCGAGCACGTCGTCGACGCGGCGGGCCCGATGGCGGGGAAGGTCGTCGTCGACGCGACGAACCCGCTCCTGCCAAGCCTGGCGCTCGCCGTCGGCCACTCCGACTCGGGCGGTGAGGTGCTGCAGCGGCTGGTGCCGCGGGCGAGGGTGGTGAAGTGCTTCAACACCGTCGGCGTCGAGGTGATGGCGAACCCGACGGTGGGCGGGCGCCAGGCGACGATGTTTCTCTGCGGCGACGACGCCGGGGCGCGGCAGACGGTGCTGGGCCTGGCGCGCGCGCTGGGCTTCGACGCCGTCGAGCTCGGCCCCTTGAAGCACGCGCGGCTCCTCGAGCCGGCGGCGGCGCTGTGGATTCAGCTGGCGATGGTCGAGAGGCGGGGCCGCCGCATCGCCCTGCGGCTCGAGGGCGCGGGCGCGCAGGCGAAGGTCGTCACGCCGTCGACGCCGTCGCGAAGGGTGGCGGTGCTCGGCGCCGGCCACATCGGCGGCGGGCTCGCGCGCGCCTGGGCGAAGGCGGGGCACGCGGTGACGGTGGGCGTGCGCGCTCCAACGGCCGCCGATTCCCGGGGGCTGGCGAGCGAGACCGGCGCCCGCGTCACCACTCCAGCCGAGGCGGTGGCGGCGAGCGACGTCGTCGCGCTGGCGGTGCCGGCGCAGGGCGTCGAGGCGCTCGCGACCGAGGTGCGCTTCGGCGGCAAGCTCGTCATCGACTGCACGAACCACGTCGGGCCGGGCTTCACCTTGAGCTTCGGGCACACGACGTCGTGGGCCGAAGAGGTGGCCAGGCGGCTGCCGGGCGCGCGCGTCTTCAAGTCGTTCAACGCCCAGGGCGCCGAGAACGTCGCGCAGCCCCTCTCGGTGAGCGGGCCCTCGGCGAACTTCTTCTGCGGCGACGACGCGGCGGGACGCGAGGTCGTCTCGCAGCTCGTGCAGGACGTCGGCTTCGAGCCGGTGTCCGTCGGCGCTCTGCGGCAGGCGCGGCTGCTCGAGCCCCTGATGATGCTCTGGGTGACGGCCGCCCGCGTCATGGGGCAGCGCGCGATGGGGTTCCGCCTGCTGCGCGACTGACGGCGCCCGGGTGGGAACGTGCGCCCCTCGCGCCGCTTTGACCTGGGCCCCGCGCCGGTGTCTTGCCGTCGTGAAGTCTGACCGGCGAGCGTCTCGACCGGGCGAGCCCCCTTCGCGGGAGGGTCCATGGCGGAGGTCCAGGTCCGGTGGTCGATGAGGGCTTCGTGGCTCGTGCTCCTGCTGAGCGCCGCGGCGAGCGCCGGGTGCCTGCCGCCGCCCATTCCGCCGGCGGACGAGGGCGTCGTCCCGGACGATGGCGGCGCGCCCGAGGACGCCGGGAGCGCCGCCGATGCCGGGTGGGTCGAGCGCGGTGATGGCGGCGCCTTTCGCGTCACGCGCACGCTCGAGGCCAACGGGGTGCGGGTCGACGCCGTCATCGACCGCCCGGCGACCGACGTCGTCGACGTGGTGCTGCTGTACCACGGCACGGTCCTGTTCGATGACCGCATCCTCGAGGCGGCGCAGAACACGCTCGAGGGTTTCCGCGCCATCCTCGACCGCGACGACCTGCTGTTGGTGAGCGTCGCCTACCCCGAAGAGGGCCTGCTCATGGGTGACAACCTCGTGCACGCCGAGGCGGCGCTGCTGTGGGTCCGGCAGCGGGCGGCGGCGGCGCTGGGCGTCACTGTCAACCGGGTCTTTCTCGCGGGCCACTCCCAGGGCGGCTACCTGGTGACGCGCCTCAACACGCTGCACGCCGTCGACGGGGTCATCGCCAACGCGCCCGGGCCGCTCGACCTCGTCTTCCGGTGCGGGCTCGAAGAGCAGGGACGGCTGCAGGCGCAGGTGACCTGCGGGAACCTGTCGGCCGCGTACGGCAGCACGACGGCGAACCCGCAGGCGTACGCGGCGCGCTCGCTCCTCTCGTTCACCGCGGGGCACCGCTCGAGCGTGCTCTTCGTGCAGGGCCTCGACGACTCGCCGATTCAGATGCGCTCGTGGCCGCTCTTCCGTCAGGCGCTCGAGGCCTGCACCGACTGCCGCGAGCGCACCTTTCTCGAGCTGCCCGGCCTCGGCCACCAGGCCCTCTTCACCAGCCCCGAGGCCCGGCGCGCGTTGAATGAGGTGCTGCGGAGGCGGTGAGGCACTGGCCCGGCCCGGCGCGCGGTGACGGCCGGCCCGCGACGTGGCAGGACGCGACGATGCGCCGCCGCCTGGCCGCCCTCTCGTTCGTGTGGCTGCTGCCGCTCGCGTGCGGCCGGACCGAGCCCGTGGGCGTGCGCGAGGCCCTCGACGCCGGGGAGGCCGAGGCCGGCGCCCGCGACGGTGGCCGCCTCGACGCGGGTCCGGGCGATGGTGGCCGCTGCCCGCCGGGCTTCGTGCTCGAGGGTGGGCGCTGCCAGCCGGTGGTGGCCGGCCTGGCGGGGCTCCGGTGGGAGCTGCCGTGCCTCATGCCCTGGCTGCAGGCTCCCGAGTATGTCTGCGTCACGGGCGCCGACGTGAGCCGCGCGGCGCAGGTGACGGGCCTGCCGGGCCGCCTCTACGACGTCGAGGTGCGGGTGCGCGGCGTCGTCGAGACACGGGCGTGGGCCGGTGGTGTGCCCGTGGCGCCCTTCGTCGTGCGCGGCGCCCGGTCGCGCGCCGAGCCGCCCGAGAGCGACGCCTGGAACGTCTACGAGCTGCGCGTCAGCCAGCCGGCCGAGACGTGGGCGCTCAACGCCGGCACCAGCGGGGAGTACTTCTGCCGGGCGGTGGACTCGACGTTCACCTTCCGCGCGAGGGCCGGCGCCACCGTCACGCTCGTCGCCAGCGCCGTCGACGCCAACCGGACGCAGATTCTCAACCGCCAGGAGAGCGGCCAGCCCCTCGTCGTCCCCGGCGTGCCCCCGGCGCCGAGGCCCTTCGACGGGCAGTTCCTGCAGCTCGACGTGCGCTCGGTGCGCCTCGTCCCCTGACGACGGCCGCGTCGCCTCCCTCGGGAACGAACAGCGCGGGCGTGCGGAGGTCGGTCATTCGCACCAGCTCGCGCGCCAGGGCCGCGTCGCCGAGCAGCAGCTTTGGGTGCACGTCGTCGGGGATGTCCGTCGAGTCGGGGGGCACGTGCAGCACGACCCAGGGCGGAAGACGCCCTGGCGCGGCCTGCGTGCCCACCGCCCGCGCGTCGGGGTGGCTGCCCTCGCTGCTGCCCATCGACGTCCTCCGCTGCGCCCTCGCGACGCACGAGGCCTCGGCACGGTGTACCCGTGGAACCTTTGGGCGTGAGCGCGCCGCGTGACGCAGGCTGGGCCTTGAGACGTGGACGGCGGCCGGTCGCGCTTCGTCGGGGCCACGCCGCGAGCGCCGGAACCCCTCGCTGCATCTGGTGGACTGGCGGGGGCTCGCCGTCACCCTCGCCGGGCTCACAGCGCTCGTCCCCCGCCCCGGCCGCGCGTGGGTCGTCCAGGTCGCGGGGGGGCCTCCTGGGGCAGACGCAGGTCGACCGTCGAACTCGGCCCGGTCCGTGGTGCCCTGAGCGGTGAATCGGGTGAAGGCGACGTCAGCGGACGACACGACGTTCGCGGGCACCCGCCGCGCTCACAGGCTCCACCTCAAGACGACACGACCGTCGGAGCCGGAGACACAGGTGCCGGTTCTGGCCTGGCCGGCGGGCGTGGCGTAGTCCGGGTCGGCTGCTCCGCCCGCGTTCACGCCCGCTCCGCTCAGCGTGAGGCCTCCGGTGGGCACCAGTGACGAGCCACCTCCGCCGCCACCTCCGTGCGTGCCTGCACCACCCCCGCCCCCCCCGAAGAAGCCCCCACCCCCGCCGCCGCCACCTCCGTCGTTTGAGTTGGGCCGCCCCGCGGCGCCGGGCCCGTCGCCTGGCCCCCCTCGGCCTCCGCCGCCCGACAGCCCGCCGCCCCCGCGGCCGCCGTTCCCGCCGCTCCCGGCCAGGCCGCTCCCGGCCCCGCCGGTGCCGCCGTTTCCGGGGGCCGCCTGGGTGCCCCCGCCACCGCCGAAGGCGCTCCCGCTCGTGCGGCCGCCTGGCGTGCCGGCGGGACCACCGCCGGGCCCACCCGGTCCGCCGTTGCCGTTGCCGCCGCCGCCGCCGCCGCCTCCGCCGCCTGCGACGAGCACCCGGGCGCCTGCGCGACGAAGCGACGACGCGCCCCCGCCGCCGCCGCCCGCGCGGTTCGTCGACGCCCCGCTGCCGCCGCCGCCCACCGTCACCTGGAGCACCTCGTTGAAGCCGGTCTGCAGCGTCGCCGTCGCGAACCCGCCGCCCCCGCCCCGCGCTCCCGCGCACCCCGAGCCGCCGCCCCCGCCCCATGCCTTCACCGTCAGCGTGCGGCACCCAGCCGGCATCGTGAAGGGGATGCCCCCGACGGGTGTCTCGGTGGCGAAGGCCTGCTGCCCGGCGGTGCAGGTGGTGCAACTCCCGGAGATGCAGGTCGCCGAGGCGCCGCACGTGGTGCCGTCAGCCACGAGCGCGCCGGTGTCGACGCACACCGGCGCGCCGCTCCCGCAGGCGATGCGGCCCACGCGGCAGGGGTTCGAGGGGGTACATGAGGCGCCCTCGGCGCAAGCGACGCAGGTGCCGCTGGGTGAGCAGACGCTGTTTGTCCCGCAGGCAGTCCCTGCCGGCACCGCGCCGAGGTCTTGACACTGGGGAGTGCCCGTCAGGCACGAGAGCCCGCCTCGCCGACAGGGGCCCGGGGTGCAGGGCTGGCCCTGCTGGCAGGCCACGCACTGCCCCATGGCGCTGCCGTCGCAGAGGTTCCCCGCGGGCGCCGGGCCCAGGCGCAGGCACCGCGGGCTACCCGTGGAGCAGTCGATGGCGGCGCGCTCACAGATGGCGCCCGTGCTGCACGCGCCGCCCGCGTTGCACGGCGCGCAGAGCCCCGCGGCAGTGCAGACGGCGCCGGCGCCGCACGGCGCGCCCGCATCGAGGCGTGCGATGGGGGAGCAGTTCGACGTTCCGCTGGAGCACGAGGTGCGGTTGACGTCGCACGGGTTGCCCGTCGAGCACGGCTGGTCGGGCTGACAGGCGTTGCAGACACCAGCCCCGGAGCAGACGCCCTCGGGGCACGGCGTGCCAGCGGCCTCGAAGCGGGAGAACTCGCACGAGGCCTCGCCGCCATCCGCTGGGCAGGCCGTGACGCCGAGCTGGCACGGACTGTCGAGCCCGCAGGCCAGGTTGGCGACGCAGGGCGCGACACATCGACCGCGCAGACAGGGGGCCTCGGGCGGGCACTGCGCGCCGAGGCAGGCGAGCTCGACGCAGCCGCCGTCTTCGCAGGCGAAGCCCGTCTGGCAGCTCACGGCGGCGCACGGCGTCGGAGCGCCCGCATCTTCCGCGCCGGCGTCGACACCCGCGTCCAGCCATCCAGCGTCCATGCCCGCATCCGGCGGCGCCGTGGGTCCGTCACCCGGGAGCTCGGCGACGCAGTCCGTTCCAGCGCAGGTAGGCGCTGCGATGCCGGCCGCGACGCACTGGCCGCTGAGGAAGCAGGTCGTCTCGGCGTCGCAGGGGACGTCTCGGCAGGAGGCCCGGAGCTCGACGGGCACGCGGACCGTTCGCTGCGGCAAGAAGCGCAGCTGCCGGCGCGAGACGATGCAGCCCGCGTAGCCTCGGGCCGGCGTGCAGTCCCGCTCGACGTCGCCGCCGACAGCCATCGCGACGCGCAGCGCCACCGACGCCGAGCGGCTGCCCTGTGGGACGACGGTGAGGCCGCCGATGGTGCCATCGACGCAGTCGGTGGTGATGACCGCCGGCTCCGCCGCTTCGACCTCTCCGGGAGCGCCCACCGTGACGCTGACACCGGCTGCGCGGCCGCAGGGGACGTCGGTCGTGACGGTGACGATGAGGCTCGTCGGGTCGAGGCAGGCGGACGAGAGGACGCAGAGGGCCAGCGGGAGCAGCGGCGCTCGGTGCAGCCCCGTCTTGATGGATGGAGGCGCCTGGCCTTCGGGAGCACGGGACCTGGTCGTCAGCATGAGACCTCCCCTGCAGGCGTGATGCTATCAGCGCCGTCGAACCAGTGCGCCCGCTTCGTGCCAGCGCGACGGCCACCTGGCCACGAGGCCTGCGCTTGATCGACGCGCATGAACGGCGCCGGGTGCTGAAGACCGGGCACGCACGGCGCTGTGCACCCGCGCCTGACGTCGCGCTCGCCGAGCTGTCGCAGCCCCGCCAGCGCGAGGGCGTCGTCGGCTGGAGCGCTAGCGCCAGTCGGTCAGGCGCTTCGGCGGGTGGTTGTACGCGTTGAGGTGGATGGAGGGGTCGAGCTTCATCTGCTTCTCGGTGGAGCGCTCACGCATCGTCTGGTGGGCGCCGGTGTCCCACCAGGCGTCGTGGGGGCCACCTTCGCGACGGTAGTTCTTCGCGACCTCGTAGGTGTTCCAGTACAGCTCACCTACCTCGGCCGCCGTGGTGCACTGGTCGAGCGCCTCGAGGTAGGCCCGCTCGAGGTCACGCTGCACAGGCCTGGTGGCGATGCCCTCGCGCGCGAGTGCGCACAGCGCCTCCTTCAGCCCGGCCGGCACCGGAAGCGGCCCGATGCGCGCGCACACCTCGGCGGCTTCGAGTTGACGCCGGCGCGTGCTCGCGTCCTTTTGTACGTGCCTCCACCGCCGCTCGATGGAGGGCTCGCTGAACCACGTCGTGCGAGCCGCGCGCCAACCCTGCGAGACCTGCTCGATGTACTCGTCAATCTTCGCCGCGGTCGGGGCCGTCGAGACCGCCTCGGAGAGCGCCCGGGTCACGGCCCGCCCCTCGAAGGAGCGAATGCGACCGTCCGCCGTCACGCGCTGGAGGAGCGCCGAGAGGCGCTGGGTGCTGGGGTCGATGCTGGGCATGAAGGATTCTCGCCCACATATGCGCACCATGCTCCTGGTTGTTCGTTCATGGTCTTTACGTTTCGCCCGGCGGAGGGGCCCTTGGCGGCAACGCGGGGCGTTGCGGGGCGGGGAAGCGGGCGGCGCTCCCGGGGGTGGGGCACCTCGAGCCGGAACGCCTCCCCCGCCAGCGCCGACGAGCCGAGCTGACGCCCGGGGCCGCCGTCAGCGAAGGGTGAGGGCCAGCCGCAGCGCCGCGGTGGCCCGTCGGGTGTGTTCGAGGGCCCCGGCCTCGCGCGCTTCGACGAGGCCGGCCTCGCCGCGCTCGAGCAGCTCCAGCGCCACCTCGAGGCGCGGCGGGCCGTCGTAGGGCACGGGGCGGGCCCCCAGCGGCCCCTCGCCGAGGTCGGCGAGCGCGGCGCGCGTCTCGAGCTCGGCGCGCCAGCGGCGGCCCTCGAGGTCGGTGTCGGCCTCGGCCAGCGTCCGCAGCGCCGTCGAGAGGTAGTCGCGCACCGAGTACGTCACGTCGCGGCTCGCGCGCAGCGCGCTGTGGGCGCAGCCGCTCAGGGTGAAGAGGCAGAGGACCAGCAGGGTCTGGCGACGCATGCTGGTGCGTTCCCGCGACCCCCGCCCGCCGTTCACCGCCAGCGCGACGCCGAGGCGTCAGGCGGGCTTGCGCCCGCGAGGTCTTCCGCGCAGGGTGAGGCGGCGTGAGCTCCCCCGGCCGGTCCAGGGTGAAGGCGTGGCGCCCGGGTGACGGCGCCTCTCTCGCGAGCGCGCTCCTCGCCCTGGCCTGCCTCGCGCCCGCCGCCCGCGCCGCCGAGGGCCTTCGAGGCCAGTTCATGACGCCGAGCGGGAATGCCTTCTGCGTCGTGTGGGGCGACGAGCGGTCGAGCTCGCTCGAGTGCGAGCTGAAGGAGAACACCGCGAGACCGCCACCGAAGCCGAAGGCCTGCGAGCTCGACTTCGGGAACCGCTTCAGCCTGCCGGCGAGGGGCATGCCCACCCGCGCGTGCCACGGCGACACGCTCCAGGGCCACCTGCCGACGCTCGCGTACGGCACGCCATGGCGGGTCGACGGCTTCGCCTGCCAGGTGACGACGAGGCGGCTGCGCTGCACCAACGCCGACGGCCATGGCTTCGAGCTCTCTCGCGCCCGGCAGACGCTCTTCTGAGGGGAGCGCCGGGCCCTCGGGCCGCCGGCAGACCGCGCGGGCGCCTCAGTTGGGCTGCTGCTGCGAGTTGACCACCTGGGCGACGAAGTGCAGCTGCTCGTCCATGAGGCCCGGGTCGCCGCAGAAGACGTTGCCCAGCACCAGCAGCCGCTGCTCGGCGACGAAGACCCCGAAGTGCGCCTTCGCCGCGGTGTCGTCGGTCGACTTCAGCTTTGCCACCCGCACCGACGCCTTCTCGCCCAGCACCGGCTCGGAGGCGGGCACCACCTCGGCCTCGATGCCCTGCTGCTTGAAGCCCGCCACGTCTTCGTCCATCGACTCCTTGAGGTAGCTCGCCACGCGGGCGCGTTCGGACGAGGTGATGAAGACGACGGCGCCCGTGCAGCCGGTGTTCTGGTCGGTGAAGTCGAACCAGGCGACGCCGGGCTCCCGGTTGTGGTCGGTGATGGCGAGGCGCGCCGGCACCCGGTACTTCGCCCCGAGCGCCGAGAACGCCACCGGCTCGTCACCCTGGGCGTGGAGCGGCCGTGAGGCCCGGGCCTGCGAGCTCGTGCTGCAGGCGGTCGAGGTGAGCGCGGCGACGGAGAGCAGGACGACGGCGGGTGTACGGGGCATGGCGTGACGCTCCTGGGAGAGGGGCGCCGAGGGCGCCGGGGTTTCCCGGGAGTAGCCGCCGCGGCCCGGTTTTTTGAAGGCGCGTCCGTGCGTCGGGGCGCCCCCGGGGCCTCAGCCCCGCGTCACCGACTGGCCTCGCGTCGACAGCATGTACGTCGCCGACGCGAGGGCCAGCGGCGCGCCGTCGGGTTCGTGGCTGGCCGTCATGCGCACGAAGGCGACGTGGCGGGTGAGGCGCACGCACTCGGCGCGCGCGTAGAGGGGCCGCTCCGGGGTGGTGGGGCCCAGGAAGTCGACCCGCAGGTCCAGCGTCGCGATGGGCAGCGGCTCGGCCAACGCCACGTAGACGGCGGCGCCGCCGGTGGTGTCGAGCAGCGTCGAGACGACCCCGCCGTGGAGCGCCCGCGTCTCGGGGTGGCCCACCAGCCGCTCGTCCCACGGCAGCATCAGCTCGGCCCAGGGCGGCGCGCGGCTCACCCGCGTCATCGTCAGCCCCAGCGCCTTGTTGTGCGGGATGAGCTCCTGGAAGCCGGCGTTGAGCGCCGCGAGGTCGACGTTCGCCATCGCCTCTGGCCTGTAGCCGGTCTGCGCGCCCCTGTCGCGGCGCCCTCAGCCCTCGTGTTGAGGCGCCCTCAGCCCTCGTCTTCGCTGGCCTTGCGCAGCCCCAGCCGCTTGCGCAGGTCCCGGGCGGCCTGCCGCGACACCTCGACGCTGCCGCCGTTCACCGTGCGCGCGAGGTAGCCGCCGGTCTCGAGCGGCTCGAGCCGCGTCACCGCCTCGAGGTTCAAGAGGGCGCGGCGGTGCACCCGCTCGAAGGCGCCGCCCGAGAGCCGCTGCTCGAGCTCGTTGAGCGAGTAGTCCGACAGGTAGGCGGCGTCGCGCGTGTGCACGGTGACGAGCTCGCCGTCGAGCACCGCGTGGGTGACCGAGGCGGGGTCGAGGAGCACGAGGCCCTGCCGCGTCTGCACGGGCAGCCGCCCGAGCGCCTGGTGCCGCCTCACCGCCTCGCTGAAGCGCTCCCGCGTCTCGCGCTGGCGCGCCCGGTCGAGCGCCCGCCTCAGGCGGTCGGGCTCGACGGGCTTGAGCAGGTAGTCCACGGCGTCCGCCTCGAAGGCCTTCACCGCGTGCTCCGCGTGCGCGGTGCAGAACACCACCCAGGGGCCGCTGGCCGGCCACAACGCCATGGCCTCGACGCCCGTCAGCTTCGGCATCTGCACGTCGAGCAACACCACGTCGACGCCGCCCGCGCGCACCTTCGCCAGCACCTCGTCGCCGTCCCTCGCCTCGCCGACGAGGGTCACCTCGTCCATCGCCGACAAGAGGCGGGTCAGCCGGGCGCGGGCGAGCTGCTCGTCGTCGGCGATGAGGACGCGAAGGGGACTCATGACGGGGCTCCGGGGAAGGTGAGGGTGGCGCGGGTGCGCGCGGGGCCGGCGGGGCCGATGGTGAGGCGCGCGCGGCCACCGCTGGCGAGGGCGAGCTGCTTCTCGAGGGTGGGCAGGCCGTCGCTCCCCTCGCGTGGGCCGCCGAAGGGCCCGGGGTTCTCGACGTGCACCACCACCGCCGTCGGTGTCGCCTCGACGGCCAGCAGCAGGCGACCCCGGTGGCCCTTGCCGGGGCCGTGCTTCACCGCGTTCTCCGCCAGCGTCAGCACCGACATCGGCGGCACCCGCGCCGAAGGCAGTGGGGTGGGCGTGACGACGTCGAGGGTGAACAGCTCCTTGTCCCGCAGCAGGTGCAGGTCGAACAGCATGCGCGTCAGCTCGAGCTCGCGCTCGAGGGGCCACAGCGGCTCCTTCACGCCGGCGAGCACCACGCGCAGCATCTGCGACAGCTTCAGCACCGCCGCCTCTGCCACCACCCCGTCGATGCGGCACCACTCGGCGATGGCGTTGAGGGTGTTGAAGAGGAAGTGCGGGTCGAGGTGCGAGCGCAGGGCGAGCAGCTGCGCGCGCTCGGCCTCGGCCTCGAGCCGCCGGACGCGCTGCTCGAAGCCCACGTCGCGGCCCAGGCCCCAGCCGCCGACGAGGAACATCGCGATGATGACGAAGATGGAGGGCCGGTCGGTGAGGAACGTCGGCCGCATGTGCAGCAGCTTCGGCGCGCCCACGCCCAGCGACAGCACCACGCCCGTCCCGACGAGGCCGTACAGCACCAGCCGCACGGCCCCGTGCGAGAGGTCGAGGCCGTCGGGGAAGAGCACGCGGTAGCTCACCGGGCCCAACGCGACGAAGGCGAGGCACAGGACGATGCCCAGGGGCGTGGCGAGCGGGTCGGTCGAGAAGGCCGCCTGCGTGAAGACGAGGGGCACGCAGACGATGACGATGGGCACCAGGCGCCGGGGCGCCAGCAGCGCCACCCACGTCGAGCGCACGATGGACGTCTCGGGGAGCCTCACCGCCCGTCGCCTCGCGCCGCGCCCCTGTGGTGTGAGTGGCCCCGTCTCATGGTCGTTCGCTCGCGCCGCGCTCCGAAGGGGCCGGGCTTCGTCTTCGAAACACTGCGCCTCTCGCGGGAGCAAAGCACGGCGCCGGGCCGTGCCGCAGCGCCGGGCGGCGGACGGTCGGGGGTGGCTCGTGGGCGGTCGCCGCGCCCGGCTCGGCCGTCGCCTGCCCGAACGGCCCGTCGGCGCCCGTGGTGACGTGCGCATGAAACATGGGCGCGCGGCGAGGCGTACACCTGCGCATGAAGCGTGCAATCACCCTCGTCGCGGCCCTCGCGGCGGGTCTCACGGGAGGACGCGCCATGGCCATCGAGACCCCGAAGTACACGCTGGTCGAGAAGCGGGGCGACGTCGAGCTGCGCGAGTACCCGGCGTCGGTCGTCGCCGAGACCGAGGTCGAGGGAGAGCAGACGGACGCGGGGAACGAGGCCTTTTCGCGGCTCGCCGGCTACATCTTCGGGAAGAACAGCGGCGCCGCGAAGATTGCGATGACGGCGCCGGTGACGCAGGCGCCCGCCGCCGGGACGCGCATCGCGATGACGGCGCCGGTGACGCAGCAGGCGAGCGGGGCGAAGCGTTGGCACGTGCAGTTCATGATGCCCTCGGCGTGGACGCTGGACTCGCTCCCGGCGCCGAGCGACGCGCGCGTGCACCTGCGCGCCGTGCCGCCGAGGAAGGTGGCGGCGATTCGGTAATCGGGCACCTGGTCGCAGGCGAACTACCGCGAGCACCTCGAGAAGCTGCAGGCCGGCCTGGCGCTGCAGGGCCTCGTGGCGAAGGGCGACCCCATCTGGGCCCGGTACGACCCGCCATGGACGCCCTGGTTCCTGCGGACGAACGAAATCCTCGTCGAGGTCGACGCCCCGCAGGCGCGCTGACTGGCGGAGCGGAGCGCTCCGAGCACCAGCGCCATCAGGCTCGAGCGCAGTGCCGGCGACTCACTTCGTGCCTCCGTCGGCGTACCCCTTGAACGCGGGCCAGGTGCTGTCCAGCACCAGCTTGGCGCCGAAAGCGGGCCTCATGAAGGGCAGGTTCAACCGCACGGTCGTCTCCGGCGCGAGGCAGATGATGTAGGGCTCGTAGCACAGGCGGTCGTCGGGCTTCGGGGTCAGCTCCCCCTCACCCGGCGTCGCCCACGCGCGGCGCAGGCGGCGCAGCCGGCAGTCGCTCCCATCGAGCGCCTTGCCGAGGGCCGCGTAGCGCTCGGGCAGGACCACCCTGGCGAACGGGCGAATGAAGAGGGCCTCCCTCAGCCGGTCGAGGGCGGCGCACCTCGCCACCAGGGGGAAGGCCGGGTCGAGCGGCTCGGCCGGAGCCACCAGTGACGTGGCGTGCAACGAGGCCATCAGCGTGCGCCTGAGCGAGGCGACGTCCTCCTCGGTGGGCGCCTGAAAGCCGCCGAGGTCGAGCCCCCGCGCGGTGGCCTCGGCCGCGGCCCTGCGCTCGAAGTCGAGCAGCGGGACGGCGGTCATGGTGACCATCAGGCTCTCCGTGGTGAGGCACAGCCTCGCGAGCTCGTGCACGTCGTCGAGGGCCTGGCGCAGCGCGCCCGTCTCGAGCCCGCGCAGCAGCCGGAGCTTCGCGTACTCCTGAAGGACGACGACGTTCAGCGGCTCGTTCTCGTTGGGGTCGAGGGGCTTCCCGAAGAGCGGCGTTCCGGGTGCCTCGAGGTTCCAGCTGCCGGCGTCGCCGAGCGACGCGAAGAACGAGAGGTCGACCCCCGACACGTCGACCTTCGACCGTGGCCACGCGAGGCCCGCGTCCCTGAGGCCGGCGGTGATGGCCTCGGGGAGCGGCTTCGACGCCGGGCGTCTGTGATAGCCGATGGCCTCTGCGAGCAGCGGCGAGGCGTCGCCCCCGTCGCGGCGCGCGAAGAGGGGGTCGGCCTGCCAGCGGCGCTGGTCGGCCATCACCGCGTCGCGGTACGTCGCCTGGTCGGCGGCGGCCTGGGCCTGCGTGGCGCGCAGCGCGCGGAACGTCTGCGTCACCGCGAGCCCGGCGAAGAGGCCGAAGGCGACGAGGGCGAGCGCCGTGGCGCCGCCGAGCGCGATGACGACCGAGCGCAGCATCGAGGTGGAGTGTCTCATGGGGCCTTTGGCCCTGCACGCCTCGCCGTGGACGGGCGGTGGCCCGCGGGCGCTGCCTCAGTCGATACTGCCGCCGTCGACGCGCATGCCGGTGGTGCCGGGCGTGACGGGCTGGCCGAGCCAGCGGAAGCCGTCGAGCACCAGCACGCTGTCGAGAATCGGGTCGCCCACGTCCCAGATGGCGATGCGCACGTCGAAGCGCTCCCCCGGCCGCACGTTCCCGCGAACCACCAACTGCGAGGTGGCGCCGCCGCTCAGGCAGCCGTTCGCGGTGAGCCGGTCGAACATGGTGCCCGCGAGCACCGAGGCGCCCTCGTGGCACGAGGCGCTGCTGACGTCTGGGTCCCAGCACAGGGGGCGCTGCATCTGGGTGTCGCAGGCCTGGAAGAGAGGCGTGCCGGCGGCGACGTTGATGCCGATGGGCCAGCTCACGCCCATCGAGGTGAACGTCAGCAGGTTCCCGTCGGCCGGTTGGCCCGGCGCGCTCGACGACGAGAGGAAGACGACCTGGTCGTTGAAGGCGCTGCACACGTACTCGGGGTACTCGAGGCTGTAGAAGCGCGCGTCGACCTCGAAGGCATTGGCGGTGGGGGGGGCCTGGAGCGAGAGCCGCAGCATCACCGAGTCGAACGCGCGCACGTCGGCGCTGCCGGCCTGGCACATGGGCGACGAGGGCAGCAACCCCGGGCTCTTGAGCGAGCCGTTGCTCGCGGCCAGCCAGTCCTGGAGGCAGCCCGTGCCGGCGCAGACGTCGAGCGGCCGGAACCCGCCCGAGGCGCTGCCGACGAGGCCGGGCAGGTTCGCGCGCCCGCTCGTCAGCACCAACAGGCGGCTCCCGGCCGACGGCCCGAGGGGCCCCAGCCGCTCCTGAATGCCGATGCCCGGCGGTGGGCCCGAGAAGGCGCTGCCGTCACCGCGCACCACGCTCGCCGAGACGAGGCCGACGCACACGTCCATCGCGCGCGCGTAGTCTTCGGCGGCGGTGGCGCCGCCGAGCGCGAGGCCGTCGTCGCACCCGCCGTCGCGGCGCACCGTGTCGACACGGCCGTCGCAGTCGTCGTCGATGCCGTTCCCCGGCACCTCGACCTCCCCGGGAGACACGCGGGCCGGGGTCGGGCACTCGGCCTGCGTCTCGCAGCAGTCGCCGGTGAGGCGCGTGAAGCCGTCACCGTCGAGGTCGGGTGGCTCGGCGCACACGCCCGCGTCGCACTCCTGGGTCTGGCCGCAGGCCCGGTTGCAGCCGCCGCAGTGCTGGCGGCTCGTGCGTGGGTCGACGCAGGCGCGCTCGCAGGGACGGAGCCCGGCCGCGCACGTCAGCGTGCAGGCGCCGGCGACGCAGCTCTCGCTGGCGGTGCAGCGGTTCTGGCACGCGCCGCAGTGGAGCCTGCTCGTCGCCAGGTCGAAGCACCCACCGGGGCAGGCCGTCTGCGACGCGGAGCACCGGCACCCGCCCCCGCTGCAGCTGCCGCCCGCGCACCGGGCGCCGCAGCTGCCGCAGTTGTCGCCGTCAGACGCGAGGGAGACGCAGGTGTTGAAGCAGACGACCTCGCCGCTGCCGCAGGGGGTGCACTGGCCGTCGGCGCAGACGTCGCCCGGCTGGCAGGCCTGGTCGCACGCGCCGCAGTGCCGGCGGTCGCTGCGGGAGTCGACGCAGAAGTCTCCGCAGAGCACCCGGGGTTCTCGGCAAACCACGGGCTCGCTCCGCCCGCACGTGGAGCAGCCCGCGAACGCCACCAGGATGAGCCACGCCAGGCCCCGCATCGACCCGCAATGTCTCACAGGCGCGCGGCCTGCGGAACCGGCGCGCTGACGCTCGGCCACGCCCGGGCGCGCGGCTCGAAATGGCCCGGGAAGGCGGCGCCCTCGTGCGCGCCCGGAGAGGCGCTCCCGGGACGGGGCGTGGCGGCGCCGGCAGCAACCCCACCTGAGGTGGTTCACCAGCCTCGCCGTCGTGGCCGGTGTTGCAGTGAGCGCGGGCCACCATGCGCTCGCGCCGAGACGCGTGAGGCGCTCGTCCGTGCGACGCGGGCCCTGGCGGCCCGGGGGCGCGCAGCCCGCCGTCCGGGCGGGGCCGTGGAGCATTGCCGAAGCCGCCGAAGCCCGCTCAACTCACCCCATGCGCCCGTCCGGTCGCGCGGGAGTGTCGTCAGCGCTGCTGTTGATGCTCGCGGCCCAGGCGCGCGCGCAGACGCCGCCACCGTTGCCGTCGCCCGAGCCCGCGCCGCCTCCGACGCCAGCGCCGGCGGGCTCCCTGCCGTCGTACGCGCAGCAGTGCTTCGGCTTTCCGGCGGGAGCGTACCTGCTCTCGGTGCCGCGCCCCGGCGTCGTCGTCTCTGGCGGCGCCAGCACGGCCAGCCCGGGCGGTGGCGCGCGCCGCGCCGTCGGCGGCTCCGGCGGAGGCAGCGGC
>JADCJJ010000034.1 GCA_020247085.1 Myxococcaceae bacterium
ACCTTCAGCGTCGAGGTGAGCAGGCCTGCCTCGACGGTCAACGGCTCGGAGAGGATCGCGAACTTCTTGATCGTCTCGTAGCTCGCGAGCTGGGCGTTCACCCGATCGACCCGCTCCTGCACCAGCGCGCGCTTCGCCTCGTCACGGCTGGCCGGGGCCACGCCGCCCCGGTCGAGGTGCTCGGCCACCGCCGCCTCGTTGAGCCACACCCCCGCCACGAGGTAGCGCTGGCCGTCGCCGAACACCACGACGTGCGCGAACAGGGGGTCGTCCTTGAAGCGCAGCTCGATGTTCGCCGGGGCCACGTTCTTCCCGCCCGCGGTGACGAGGATGTCCTTCTTCCGGTCGACGATCTGCAGGAAGCCATCCTCTGTCCACCGCCCGACGTCGCCGGTCTTGAG
Source organism: Myxococcaceae bacterium (assembly GCA_020247085.1). Classification (GTDB taxonomy): domain Bacteria; phylum Myxococcota; class Myxococcia; order Myxococcales; family Myxococcaceae; genus Xiheimicrobium; species Xiheimicrobium aquaticum. Next base: position 402 of record JADCJJ010000034.1, read on the forward strand.
CCACCCGTCGTCGGTGAAGGCCTCTTTCGTTGCCGCCGGGTCCTTGTGGTACCCCGAGAACACGTTCGGGCCCTTCGCGAGGATCTCGCCGTCCTCGGCGAGCTTCAGCTGCACCGAGGGCAGCGGCTTGCCGACCGAGTCGAAGCGGAAGGCGTCGGGGCGGTTGAGCGTCAGCGTCGGGGAACTCTCGGTGAGCCCATAGCCCTCGGTGATCAACAGGCCGTTGGCGAAGAACAGGTCCTTCACCTCGCGCTTGAGCCCCGCGCCGCCAGACAGACAGAAGCGCAGGTTGCCGCCGGTCACCTTCGCCAGCGCGGCCTTGCGGCGGCCCGGGTCGGCCTCGGGCAGCGCGGCCATCGCGAGCTTCTCCCACACCGCTGGCACGCTCATGAAGACCGTCGGCCGCACCTCGGGCAGGTGTGTCATCACCTTTGCAGGGTCCGACAGGTAGGTCACCCAGCCGAAGGTGTTTCCGAGGCACGCCTCGCCGAACCCGAAGATGTGGCTCATCGGCAGCCACAGCACGTCGACATCGCCGTGCTCCTGCAGCGAGGGGCCGTTGCAGCGCAGCCAGTCCTGGCCGTTGACGCCGACGTTGCGGTGGGTGAGGGGCACGCCCTTGGGGTTCCCCGACGTGCCGCTCGTGTAGAGCATCTGCCCCACCTGGTCGATCGACACCGCGTTCAGCCGCTCGTCGAATTCGCGCGGCGCCTCGCGGTCGCGCGCCTGCCCCAGGGCCAGCGCCTGCGCCCACGTCACCAGCTTCGCCTCGACGTCGGCGAGGGCCGGCGCGGGCTTGCCTTCGAGCCTGAGCTTTTCGAGGAGCGGCGCCGGGTCGAGTGGCCGCTCGGCGAGCGTGACGATGCGCGTGACGCGCGCATAGTCGGCCCATGCCTCGAGGACGCGCCCCAGCAGCGCGGGCGTGTCGACGAACACCACCTTCGCGTCGGAGTGGTCGACGACGTACGCGGCCTGCGCCGCCGTGTTCGCCGGGTAGACCGGCACCATGACGCCGCCGACCGCCTGAATCGCCATGGCCGCCGAGATCCACTCCACCGAGTTCGGCGCGTAGATGGCCACCCGGTCGCCCGGCGAGAGCCCGCTCGACGCGAGGAAGAGCGCGGCCTGCCGAATGCCGCGCGCGTAGGCGCCCCACGTCACCGCCCGCCAGTCTCCGTCCGGCGTCGGGAGCATGAAGCGGACCCGCGTCTTGCGCTGCTCCAGGGCGTCGAAGACGGCTCGCGGCGCGGGCTTGAGCTCGAGGTAGGGGGTGATGTCCATGGCGGCGCTCCTGGCAGGGGGGCGGGTCAGTTCTTCTTCGGCGGCTCGAGGTCGGCCAGCTTCTCCTCGAGGTCGATGAGGCGGCTCTGCAGCTGGTTGAGCGCGTGCAGCGTGCGCTCCTGATCGCGGCGCGTCGGCAGCCCCATCAACTCCCACCAGTTCGCCATCGCCTTGTCGGTGGCCGACTTCACCTTCATCGTCGCCGTCAGCATCGAGCCCATCGGCTGCAACACCGCCGGGCGCTTGAGCACCGCCTCCATCATCTCGGCGGTCTTCTGCTCCCAGGTGTCGAAGCCCTTCTTCCAGGTCTCCCAGATCATCGTCGTGCTCCTTGGGGTGTCGCGGGGTGGTCAGAACCCGAGCCGTCGAAGCTCGGGGGTGGTGGTGAAGTCGTCGGCAGGCTCGTTGTCCTGGCTCACGGCGCGCGCCACCTCGCCGAAGCACTCGAAGACGAAGCCGACCTGGCGCCGCACGATGGGCGCGCCGACGGCCGGCTCGATCGACAGGGTGGTGCGCACGCGCAGCGCCTGGGTGAAGGTGACGTCGGGCAACTCGAGCGTGCCCGCGCCATCGACGCGAACCTGGTAGGTGTCACGGCCGGCCCAGGGCAGCCCGCGCACGGTGGCGTTGCGCACCTCGCTTGCGGTGACCCACTGCCGGCCGCTCTCGAGCGGGAACCGGAAGGTCGCGATGGGCGACGCGTAGACGACCAGCGTGCGGCCCTCGGGCGGCGCCTCGCGCGCCGATGCGTAGCCAAGGAGCGACAGCACCTGCCCGTCGTTCGCGTAGACGCCCTCGAGGGCGCCGGCGAGGTCGAGCGGGGCGACGAACTGCCCCGTGGGGAAGCTGGCGCGGTACCACCGGCCGTCGAGCCGCGAGGCCGCCAGCGTCGCCACCTGGTCGTCGGCGTAGTCGGTCGCCAGCGCCCACACCCGCCGCCCGGCCGCGTCGGTGACACCCGAAAGGTCGATGGGCCGGCGCGTGCCCGCGGGGTTGACGAGGTAGCGCACGGGTACGCCGAACGCCGTTCGCAGCTCGCTCGCCTCGATGCGCCCGTCGAGGTTCGGCACGCACTCGAGGGGCTGCACGCCCTGGGGGGCGTACGCGGCGCGGTCGGGCACCGTGCGGTTCGGGTCGCAGGCGGCGGCAAGCAGGGAGAGGGCCAGGAGGGCTCGTTGCATCGTCGCGTCCTCGTCAGAACTTCCAGGCCAGGCGCACCCGGCCGAGCTGCGCCGGCGTCGCGCGGAGGTTCTGCGCCGGGTTGTCGAAGGCGCCGAAGGGGAAGAGCACGGCGTACTCGGCCAGCACGTCGAAGCCGTCCTTCGATTCCCACGCCAGCGCCGCGTGGCCCTCTGCGCCGAGCGCGGCGTCGGCGTTCGGGGTCGACGTGGCGAAGACCGAGCGCGAGACCGTCACCGAGCCCTTCAGGTTCAGCTGCGCGCTGGTGAGGTCGAGCAGCCGCAGGCGCGCCCAGGGCCGCACGTAGAGCGCGTCGGTGACGGTGCCGACGAGCTCGGCGAAGAGGATGCGGTCGACGCGGTAGTCCGGGTGGAAGCGCAGGTTGTCGACGCGGTTGTCCCTCGGCACGTTCACCTGCGCGCCGTCGAGCTCGCCCGGGGTGGCGACCCGGCCCGCGGGTGGGAAGGCCCCGAACCCCGGCGCGGGGTCGCCGCTCGCGAAGCCGGCGTTGAGGCCGCCCACCAGCCGGGCCTCGGGGGCGCCGAGCTGCGTCTCGAGGGCGGCGCCGAACTGTGCAGATTGCACCTTGTCGCGCAGCAGCACGCCCGGGAGCAGCGAGGCCTGCTCTGCCTCGGAGAGCAGCACCGCGGCCTCGAGCTCGGCGCGGAAAGTGGGAGTCGTCAGCCGCGCCCACGCGTCGGCGGCCAGCGCCCGGAAGCCGCGCCGCAGCACCGACGCCGGCGTCAGCGGCCGCGCCATGGTGGTCGGCAGGTAGGCCTCGGGGGCGTCGAAGTCCTGCCAGCGGTGCGAGACGAAGGCGCCGTACTCGAGCGTCACCTTGCCGGCCCGGGTTCGGCGGCGACGGGAGACCTCGTCTCGCACGTTCATGAAGGCGAAGGTGATGGAACGCACGTCGGTCGAGTTGTCGAGCACCAGCCGGCGCTGCGCGTCGCGGCGGAACGGCACCTGCTCGACGGCGCTGAAGTCCCACGCCAGCGCCCACAGGTGCGAGAGGAGCGCGGTGACGAAGGCGAGGCGGTCGGCGGCGTCGCCCAGGTTGCAGTCCAGGCAGTCGCCACCGTTCGACAGCATGCCCAGGCCCCATTGGTTGCCCATGCGCCCGGCGGCGAAGTAGCCGATGGGCGTCAGCACCTCGCCGTAGGCGCGCTTGATGCGAATGACCTGGTTCGGCAGCTGGCCCGGCGTCGCCGCGGGGGTGGGCGCGTTACCGGTGCCCGGAGACAGCGCCGGCGTCGAGCCGAGCACGAGGTCGTCGATGAGGTCGGCCCGCACCTTCACCGCCGCCGCCGCGAAGGGCGCGTAGATGGCGAGGTCGGTGCGCAGCCGCAGGTCGGCGACGAAGAGCTCCTGGGCGAGCGGGTCGGCCAGCGGCACCGCGAAGAGCGGCAGCCCCGAAGGGGTGGTGCCGCGGTCGAGGTCGAGGTTGTGGAGCAGGTCCCCGCGGACGCGCAGGAACCCGGTGAGCTTCACCTCGGCCTTCTCGCGCACGAGCAGATCTTCGCCGTGGGCGCCGAGGCCCGACGGCGAAGTCGCCAGCAGCAGCGAGAGCAGGCCCGCCGTCACCGCGCACCTCCGAGGAAGGCGAGCAGCTCGCGGTTCGACGCCGCGACCGCCTCGATCATCGGGAAGTGGCCGCAGCGGGGGTAGACGACGAGGCGCGCGTTCGGCAGCTCGCGCACGAGCCGCTCCCCGAAGGAGAGCGGGGTGACGACGTCTTCGCGGCCCCACAGCAGCAGGGTAGGCGCCGTGATGGTGCGGTAGCGCCCCTCGACCTCCGAGAAGCGCATGCCGCGCACTGCCTCGAGCGCCGCCGCCCGCGTCCCCGGTCGCGCCATGGCGCGCTCGACGTCCTCCACCAGCGCCTCGGGGACGAGCTCGGGGTCGAAGAAGGCCTGCGCGAGCCGCTCCTCGGCGCGCTCCGAGTAGAAGGCGGAGAAGAGGAGCTCACCGACGCCCCGGGCACGCGCGAGCTGGAACATCGACGGCAGCTGCGCCTCGTAGACCCAGGCGTCGTAGAGGGCGAGCCGCGAGGTCGCGTCCGGGTAGGCGAGGGCGAAGGCCAGGGCGACGGACGAGCCCCACGAGTGCGCGACGACGGCGGCCTGGTCGATGCCCCGGGCCCGCATCACCGCGCGTACGAGCGCCGCCTGGGCCGTCGGCGAGTAGTCGCCCGTGGGCCGGTCGGTCCACCCGAAGCCCTTCAGGTCGATCGCCAGTACGCGGTGCCTGCCCTCGAGCGCGGGGATCACCGCGGTCCAGTTCTCGATGCTGCTGGCGAAGCCGTGGAGCAGCACCACCGCGGGCCCGTCACCGACGTCGAGGTACCGCACCCGCACGCCCTCGACGTCGAGCCACGCGGCGTCGGCGGGCTCGCCTGGCATGGCGCCCCGGTGGTGCGCGAGGCAGCCCGCGCCAGCGAGCGAGAGCAACGCGGCGAGCGCCGTTCCCACGAGCGGGCGCTGGCGCGGCGCCGTCGTCACGGAGACAGCCTCCGCACCTCTCTCGCCGTGGTGAACTCGGTGCTCGTCTCGTTGTCGCGCGAGCGCACGGTGGCCACGGTGCCGAAGCACTCGGTGACGAACTGGTACTGGCGGAACGAGGTGTTGCCCAGGAGGTTGAGGGCGACCGTCTGCTCCATCGACGTTCGCACCCGCAGCACCGGGAAGGACGAATATGGGGTGACGGCGGTGCCCGCGCGGTCGACGCTCGAGGTGTACGTCTGTCGCGTGTACCCGAAGACGCCCGGGACGGTGGTGAGGGGCGCGCCGTTGAGGAGGCCGGTAACGACGGTGCTCGTCGTCCACTGGTCGCCCTCGCGGAGCGGGAACTGGAGCACCTTCACCGGCGGAGTGTAGGTGAGGCGGGTCGGGAGAGCGCTGCTCGCCGGGTCGGCGGCGCCCAGCAGGTACAGGCCGTCGGGGCCCGACGTGAAGACGCCCAGGAGCGAGCTGCCCTGGCCGAGCGGTACGACGTAGCCGCCGTCGGGGTAGCTGGCCTCGAACCACTTTCCGGCGAGGGGCTCGGTCTCGACGAGGGTGTTGACGTCGCCCGGGAGCGCCCCCGTGAAGTCCCACCGTCGCCCACCGTCGGGGGTGCCGATGCCGGCGGTGTCGAACGTGGCCTGACCCGAGATTCGAAAAGTGGCGCGCAGGCCCGGCCCGGTGACGACCTCGGCCCGGGTGATGGTGCCGTCGTCGTTGGGCAGGCAGCCGGGCGCGCCTCCGCCTCCGCCGCTCGTCCCTCCGCCACCCGATGGTGCCCCGCCCGCGCTGCCGCCCGCCACGCTCCCCCCACCACCGCCGCCCGTCGCGCCGCCCCCGACGCTGCTACCGCCACCCGCCCCCCCAGCGGCGCTCCCGCCGGCGCTGCCTCCGCCCGCGGGCGGCCCCCCATCGACGACGACGCAGCGCCCCTCGCGCGTGCAGACGCCGCTGGCGCAGTCGGCACCGATCCGGCAGTCCGGAGCCGGCGCTGGGGCGCCGCAGGCGACCCCCACCAGCAGCACGACCACGACGTTCGACGGACGGTTCACCGGGGCCTCCAGGGCGGGCGCGCATACGCCGTCGCTCCACCGAGGTCTACCCCGAGGCGCCGGCTCGAGGCGCGGCGGAGCGGATTCAAGGAGCGGGTGTCTGTTGTGCGCATGCGAAGATGGTGCGCCATCTGACGCGTCGTCGGGCGCCTGTCAAGGGGCTTGGTGTTGCATTGCACAAGAGTCCTGCTAGACGGCCCCCATGCTCGTCAAAAAGTACGGAAACCGGCGGCTCTACGACACCGAGTCGAGCCGCTACGTCACGCTCGAGGAACTCACGGAGAAGATCAGGGCCGGCGCCGAGTGCCGGGTGATCGACGCGAAGACCAACCGCGACCTCACGCAAGAGACGCTGACGCAGATCATCATCGAGGGGCGGGGCGCCGACGCGCTCCTGCCGGCGCCGCTGCTGCACCAGCTCATCCGCCTGCAGGATGACGCGCTGGCCGACTTCCTCGGCCGGTACGTGCAGGGCGCGCTCGAGCTTTACCTGCAGGCCCGCAAGTCGTCGCAGGCCGTCATGCCCTTCAACCCGCTCCTCGCGCTCAACCCCTTCGGCGGCGCCTTCGGCAACTGGCTCCAGGGCGGCGGTCAGCCGGCGCCAGCCCCTCAGTCGGCGCCGCCCGCGCCGTCGCCTGCGCCGCCGCCCTCGGACGTCGAGGTGCTCCGCCGCGAGCTCGACGAGCTGAAGGCTTCGCTGCAGAAGCGTAAGCGGCGCTAGAAAATGCTGCGTCGCACAAAATGCTGCTTGACGGCCGGCGTTCGCTGCGTATCCTGAGGGGGTTCCGGTCGAGCCCGGCCGGAGAGACGAACCGCAATTCAGCGACCCACCAGGAGACCCCCATGGCCGAGACCAAGAGCGCAGCTTCGCAGGTGCACCAATTCCCCGGCGCCGAGCAGTGGAAGAAGGCCGTCGACGAGCAGGGCGCGCGCATGCACTCGATGTTCGACGAGATGAGCAAGGCCCACTCGAAGTGGATCGAGTACGGCAACACCCAGATCGACGAGATGTCCGAGTTGATGAAGACCCAGTTCAACTACGTGAACGAGCTGGCCTCGGGCATGCGCGCGCTGAGCCTCGAGAGCTCCCGCAAGGCGATGGAGTTCTTCGGCCGCTGAGGTCTTCGCAGTTGCAACACCGTCGCCGTGGCCAGTCGCTCCAGGCTGGCTGCGGCGGCTCCCTTGCTCTGTGTCTCCACCCCTCGAGAGGCCGTCGATGCTCGACCTGCCGAAGACCCTGATGCCGACTCCGCGGAGCACCGTCCTCGAAGACGGCCCCGCGAAGCTCTACCGCTTCCACCCGGCCACCGACGTGGCCCTCGTCGACGCCGCGCCGGTGCTGCTGGTGCCGTCGATGATCAACCGCTGGTACGTGCTCGATCTGCGCAAGGGAGCCTCGGTCGCCGAGGCGCTCGTCGGCGCGGGCCTCGACACCTGGTGCCTCGACTGGGGCGCCCCCGAGGACCATGATCGCTACTTCACCTGGGCCGACGCGCTGGCGCGGCTCGACCGCATGCTGCGGCGGGTGGCCCGCGAGACGGGCAGGCAGAAGGTCACCGTGCTCGGCTACTGCATGGGCGCGACGCTCTCGTCGGTGCACGCGGCCATGCACCCCGAGCGGTACGCCGGCTTCATCAACCTGCTGGGCCCCATCGACTTCTCCCGGGCCGGCATGCTCGGCCACATGACCGACCCGCGCTGGTTCGACGCCCACGCCGTCGCCGAGGCCGGCAACGTGGCGCCTGCGCAGATGCAGTCAGGCTTCAAGCTCCTCCGCCCGACCCAGGACGTCGCCAAAGCCGTGACGCTCATGGAGAAGGCCTTCGACCCGGTCTTCAAGGAGGCCTACGAGGCGCTCGAGGCCTGGGCCAGCGACAACGTCGCGTTCCCTGCGGCGGCGTACGCCACGTACATCGAGGAGCTCTACCAGAAGAACCACCTCGTTCAGGGCAAGCACTTCGTCGGCGGCCGCCGCGTCGACCTCAAGAACATCGTCTGCCCGCTCATGACGGTCGCGGCCGACAAGGACACCATCTGCCCCCCGGCGGCCGCCAAGGCGATCAACGAGGCCGTGGGCTCGAACGACACGAAGGTTCTCGCCGTCCCTGGTGGTCACGTGGGCGCCGTCGTGGGAAGCAAGGCCGCGGAGAAGCTGTACCCGGCCCTCATCACCTGGATGAAAGAGAGGAACGCATGAACCTGAAAGACCTGAAGATCATCGTCACCGGCGGCGCTCAGGGCATGGGCGCGCACTTCGCCACCCGGCTGCTCGAGGCGGGCGCGAAGGTGGCCGTCGGCGACCTCAACGAAGAGGGCCTCAAGGCGCTCCCTGCGGGCATTCACCGCCGCAAGCTCGACGTCTCGAAGGAGGACGAGGTCGTCGCCTTCGTCGCCTGGGCGCACGAGCAGATGGGTGGCCTCAACGGCCTCGTCAACAACGCCGGCATCCTCAAGGATGGGCTGTTGGTGAAGAAGGACAAGACCACCGGCGCCGTCACCAAGATGTCGCTCGACCAGTTCAACGCCGTCATCAACGTCAACCTCGTCGGGGCCACGCTCATGGTGCGCGAGGTGGTGGCGAAGATGGTCGAGACCGAGCAGGGCCCGGGCGTCATCGTCAACATGTCTTCGATCGCCCGCCACGGGAACCGCGGCCAGTCGAACTACGTCTCGGCGAAGGCGGCACTGGCGGCCAACACCGTCACCTGGATGAAGGAGTTCGCGCCGTTCCGCATTCGCGTCGGCGCCGTCGCCCCCGGCATGGTCGAGACCCCCATGACGAAGGGGATGAACCAGAAGGCCCTCGACGCCTTCACCGCCAGCATTCCCGTCGGGCGCATCGGCCTGCCGGAGGATCAGTGGCTCGCGGTGAGGTTCATCCTCGAGTGCGACTACTTCAACGGGCGCACCATCGACGTCGACGGCGGCCTCGGGTTCTGAGGCGGCGTCTGCCGAGCTTGAGACGCGCGCCCGGGGTGAACGCCGCCGGGCGTGTCGTTGCGGGGTGAAGCGGTCGCGACGGGCGGGCCTCGGGTCAGCCGTCGCTGGCTGGCCGCTCCGCCGGGGCCTTGCGGCGTACACGCCCCGGCTTCTGGCCCTCTTTCGAGGCGGCGATCTCGTCGTTGACGTTGCGGAACAGCATCCACGCGAAGGGCGCCGCCAGCGAGAACGAGAGCAGCGCGCCCAGCACCTGCTTCCAGGGGAACTCGAACGTGGCCGGCTGCTCCTCGACCTCTGTGTACACCTTCACCTTGCTCGGGCGCCGGTTGAGATCGCGCACCTCCGAGGCGTCCTCCGTGTAGGTCGTGAGGCGCCCGCGCGGCTTGTCGGCGAAGACCGCCGGAGCCGAAAGGACGAAGAGCAGGGCCGAGAGCGCACAGCACCGACGCATGACCCTGTTGTAGCACGTGGCTCAGCCGGCGGGGGCGAGGTCGACCCGCTCGAGATGCCGTGGCACCGACACTGGCCAGCCCCGCTGCTCGACCCGGGCCTTGAGCGCCGCCAGCGCGGCGGGCTCACCGTGGACGAGCAGCACCTGCTTCGGCGGGCTCGAGAAGCCCTCCATCCACCGCAGCAGTTCGGTCCAGTCAGCGTGCGCCGAGAAGCCGGAGATCTGCGTCACCTTCGCCCGGATCGGCACGTCATGCCCGTGGATGCGTACGTACGGCTCGCCGTCGAGCATGCGCCGCCCGCGGGTCCCGGCTGACTGATAGCCGACGAAGAGGATCGTGCTCTTCTCGTCCGGGGCGCGCTGCTTGAGGTGGTGGAGGATTCGGCCGCCCGTCGCCATCCCGCTCGCCGAGACGATGATGCCTGGGCCTCGGAAGCCGTTGAGGCTCTTGCTCTCCGCGACGGACTGGACGAAGCGCGTCCGGTTCGTGCGCAGCGGGGTGTGGCCCGCCTGCACGAGGCGCCGCATGTCGACGTCATGCTCGCTGGCGTGCGCCAGGTAGATGGGGGTCGCGTCGCAGGCCATGGGCGAGTCGACGAAGACCGGCAGCTCGGGGATGCGCCCGGCCCGCTCCAGGTTGTCGAGGTGATAGAGGAGCTCTTGCGTGCGCCCCACCGCGAAGGCCGGGATCACCAGGACGCCGCCACGCTTCACCGCGTCGTTCACCACGCCGGCGAGCAGCTCCATCGGCTTGACGTCCTGGTGCTCGCGGTCTCCGTAGGTGCTCTCGGCGACCAGCGTCGTGGCCGAGGCGACGGCCACCGGGTCCTTGAGGATCGGCGCGTTGTACCTGCCGAGGTCGCCAGTGAAGACGACGCGCTGCCGCGTGCTGGCGAGGTCGAAGACGCAGATCGCGCTGCCCAGGATGTGTCCAGCGGGCACGAAGGTGAGCCGCACCCCGGGGACGATCTCGCGCGGCCGATCGTACGGGAACGTCTCGAACAGCTCGAGGGCGCGCTGGGCCTCGGCCTCGCCATAGAGCGGCAGCGCCGGGCGGTGCTTCGAGAAGCCCTCCTTGTTCGCATAGGCCGCCTCCTCCTCCTGCAGGCGCGCGGAGTCCGGCAGGAGCAGGCCGCAGAGGTCCCTCGTGCCGGCGGTCGAGAACACCGGCCCGCGGTAGCCCTCGCCCACGAAACGGGGCAGCCCGCCGGTGTGATCGATGTGCGCGTGCGTGAGCACGACCGCGTCGACGGTCTTCGGGTCGAGCGTGGCGGGCGCCCAGTTGCGCAGGCGCAGCTCCTTGGGCCCCTGAAACAGGCCGCAGTCGACGAGCACCCGGTGGCCGTCGTGCTCGAGCAGGAACCGCGAGCCCGTCACCGTGCCAGCTGCGCCATGGAACTCGATCGACGCCATGTTCACTCCAGGGAAAAAGACACCGTGTGCAGGCCACCACGCTCGAAGTCGAAGCGCCACGCATACTGGTACGGCCGCGCGCAGCCGACCACGTCCATCACGTTGAAGCGGAAGCTCACGGCCCCGCCCGTCGCCCGCAGCCACTCCCCCCGCGTCGTCACGGCGCCGCTGGCGAAGAGCTCGACGTCGAGCTGCCGCGCGAAGAACGAGGGGAACAGCCAGAGGATCGATGCCGCGCCCCGGTCGATGATGACGCTGTAGCGGTAACGCGCGGTGCCGACGCCGACGCCATTGGAGCGCAGCGTGAAGTCGTCGTACCCGCGCACGGCCTCGGCGAGCGTGCCCGGCAGGTAGCCGCCCGGGCCGCGAGGCACGTCGGTCGACGACTGGCTCTGGTAGAGCGAGAAGCCCTGGGGCTGACCGCCTACCCGCAAGGCGCCGGCGGGAGACCCCGGCAGGCCCCGGCCGACGAGCGACACCACGAGCGACTGCCGCTGTGACAGCGGCAGCGGCACCCCGACGGTGAGGCTGCCGCGCAGGTCGAACACGTCGCGGCTGCTGCCGAGGGCGCGCGGGTAGGCCGCGGCCCGCCCGCTCAGGGCGATGAGCCGCTGCGCCCCGCCGTAGGCCGTCGCCTCGCCGCCGGCCCACGAGGCCGCGAGCTCGGGCCCGAGGTAGGCCTCGACGTTGGGGCCTTCGCCGAGGGGCCGTGTGGGGACGCCGTTCACCTCGCCGCCCCTCCTCTCGGAGAGCAGGCCGCGCAGGCCGAGCCGCACCGGCACGGTCCAGAAGCTGCGCGAGACGCTCGCCTCGGCCGACGAGAAGGCGCCGTCGCTCAGCGCCTCCCGCGCGGCGACGGCCGAGAGCTCGAGCGGGGCCAGCTGCAGGTTCCGGTACTCGAGGGCGAGCGACCACAGGTTGCGGGGGAGCGAGAAGGTGCCGTTGATGGCCCAGCTGTGGCGCCCGAGCCGATCCCGTCCGCTTAGTGAGGCATACAGCGTGGTGACCCACGTCAGGCCGCTCGCGAGCGCCCCCGGCGGCCCCGTCACCTCGGGCAGCACGGTGATGGCCGGGAGTCGCAGCAGGGGCACGAAGAGCTGGTCGAGGCTGGAGGCGGGCTCGTCCTTCGTCACCGCGAGCTCGGGCGCGACGGGGACGGGCGGCGGCGCCTTCGCCGCCAGCGTGGGGGGAGGTGGCGGGGCGGGCTCGGCTGGCGAGGCCTCGAGCGGTGCTGGGCGCTCGTGCCGCGGGAGCGACACCCGGTCGAGGCTCCACTGGGTGCCGTCACGGTTGATGAAGCGCAGCTCGTCGCCCGTCGGCCAGACGTCGAGGAGCGCGTACGGCGCGTCGGTGAGGCGCTCGAGCGCCAGCGTCTCGAGGGTGAGCTCGAAGGCCTGCAGCCGCCCCTCATGCGTGCGCGCGAAGACGAGGCGCCCGTCGTCGCGCCACTTCGCGCCGTAGTTGAAGGCGCCGTCGTCGGTGAGCGCGCGCACCGGCCCCCCGGCCTCGAGCAGCCGCAGGTTCCACCCATTGCCGTCGAGCTGGGAGAAGACGACGCGGCTCCCGTCGGGGGACGGCTGCGGCGCTGCGAGCGTCACGCCGGGCCCTGGATCGTAGAGCGGGGTGACGGCGCCGGTCGCGAGCTCGACGGTGGCCAGCCGGGAGTGCCCGGGCAGCGTCTCGACGAAGAGGTAGCGCTCGCCGCCTGGCAGCAGCGCTCCGCCCTGGCCCCGCGTCAGGGCCTGCCACACCTGCGCCAGCGCCCCCGTCGTCACGTCGAGCTTCCACAGCTGTGCGCGCGTGTCGCCGCTGGCCACGAGATCGTCATTCATGAGGAAGAGGAACCGCCCGTCGGCCGAAAACGACAGGCCGCTCATCGTCTGCGGTCCCACCAGCACCACCGGCCGGCCGGGGAGCACCCGCGTCAGGCGGTCTTCCAGTTGCACCGTGCCGTCATTGGCGAGCACCCGCAGCATCGGCACCTCGTCGTTCCCGCTCTGCACGAGGGCCATGGTGCCCGTCGCCGGGTGGACCGCGAGGCGCGCGAGCTGGCCGAGCTTCTCGCGCACGACGCGCTGCGAAGGAGGGCGCGCGCGCGGCACCACCGTGCGGGCCAGCCATCGCGACCACGCCTCCACCAGCTCGCCGAGGGTGCGCCCGTAGACGTCGGAGAAGCGGAGGGTGACGCCGAGCGGCGCGAAGAACGCCGTGCCCTGCTTGCCGATGAGGGTCCACAGGGCCTGCTCTCCGTCACGCTCGACCAGCCACTCGATGAAGGGGAGCGACGTGAGGTACGCGCCGCTGAAGGGGGCCAGCTCGCGCTGGTTGAGGCTGAGGTCGCCCGGGCCGAGCGCCGAGCCCCGCGACGCGACGAAGGCCTCGAAGGCGCCGCGGTAGAGGGGGCTGTGCGGCCGGCCAACGGTGCGCCCCTGCCGGCCCTCGTAGTACTGCGCGACACCCTCGGTGAACCAGCGCTCGAGGAACGTCTGTGGCGACACCACGTCGCCGAAGACCAGGTTCACCAGGCCCCAGACGCCGTCGGCCTGCTCGAAGTGCACCAGGTGGAGCATCTCGTGGCAGCTCACGTCGGCAGCGTCGGCCGACGGCAGCCCGTACCAGTTGAACAGCTCGAGCGACGTCTGCAGCGGGTTGACCGAGTGGAGCGGCTCTCCGAACACCTGGCCGAAGACGTACGCGTTGTTGAGGTTCGCGCTGGTGAGGAAGAGCAACCCCCGCCGCCGGGAGCGCGGCGCGTCGGCCTTCGCCCGGAACGACGAGAGGCACTCGGCGGCGCGGCTGGCGACACGAAGGGCCACGTCCCGGTGCGCGGCAGGGTAGTAGACCTCGAGCGCGTCGGTCTCGAGCTTGCGCATCTCGTCCTGCGCGAAGCTCGTGGCGATGGCCTGGCCGAAGCGGGGCTGCGTGGTGGCGCACCCGACGAGCAGCGCCGCGAAGACGAACACCGCACGCATCACCGCTCGACCATCGCGCATCCCGCCCCACGGTGCTACGAGCGCGCGCCATGACGACGATGCCCACGCCCCCCCAGCTCGAGGCCGCCTTCACGCAGGTCTCCGCCGCCCTCGACAAGCTCGAAGGCCGGAAGATCGACCTGCTGAAGGAGCCGTGGGACGCCGTCGAGAAGGCCGTCATCAAGCTGCTCGGCGGGCCGTTCGACCCGAAGCAGATGGAGCACCAGGTCGTCGCGCTCGGGCTCGCCACGGCCTTCGCCCGGCGGCTCAACGCCGACCACCAGGCCTTCTGGTTCCCCTCGCGCGAGGCCGCCGAGGGCGCGTCGCTGGGCTTCCCCGAGGCGCTCATCATGCTGTCGCCGTTCGGCGCGGTGCTCGAGGCCCTCGGCGGCGCGCGCCTCGCCCGCCTCGACGACGTCGCGAAGGACATTCGCGGCTCGCTGGCGCAGGTGAAGTTCGGCGCCGGCGGGCTCGGCGGCGGCCCGCAGCGGCTGCACCCCGAAGACTACATGCGCTTCTTCGACCCGGGCTTCGTACAGCTCATCGCGCTCGACGCCCAGAAGGCCGGTCAGACGTGGGCGACGCCCCCCGAGCGGCTCGCCCTCGACGTGCGCGACGCCATCGGGCGCGCGCAGAAGCTTCCGGCCGAACTCAAGAAGCAGATGGAGGCGCAGCTGCTCACCGCCCTGCAGCGCATGGAGCCCGGTAAGCCGCTCATCTCGCAGGCGCAGCGCGCGCCGCGGGTGTGCGAGGTGGTGGGGCTGCTGTTCGGCTCGGCGGTCAGCACCGGCTCGGCGCCCGAGGAGTTCTGGATGGACGTCGTCATTCCGCTGCTCTTCATCGGCGCGCCCGAGACCTTCCCAGTGCTCGACGGCCAGGAGCTCGAGGCCGCGAAGCAGGGCATCGACCCGATGCTGCTGTTCCTCGACGTGGTGCCCTACCAGTTCAAGGCGCCCGACGACGAGGGGCTGCTCGGCGCCTTCCCCGGCGCGACGCTCGGCCTGCCGCACGAGGGCTTCGGCGCCGTCACCAACCTGCGCCTCATCAAGGTCGGCACCGCCGCCATCAAGGACGCCGTCGCGGCCTTCGACGAGCGCAAGTCCCGCGCGGCGCTGGCGAAGTTCGCGGAGCAGGTGCGCGCGCAGACCGGCGACGTGAAGCTCCAGGGCACCGACGAGGCGAGGCAGATGTACGACGCCGCCATGGTGCTGCTGGCGGATCTCAAGCGGGTGGTCGACTCGGGCAAGGACGTCTGCGTGCGGCGGCTGACCGAGGCCGAGGCGGCGAGCGAGCCGGCGCTGGCGCTGGTGCGTCAGGCCCTGTCGGCGCCCCGCATCATCCTCGCGACTTGAGCTGGTCCCGGCGCCGCGCGATGTCGGCGGCCGTCGCGAGCTGCCGCTTCCAGTGGCCGTAGAGGGCCTGTCGGGAGGCCAGCCGGTCGAGCGCCGCTTGCGTGGCCTCGTCGATGCGCGCCGGCGCGGCGTCGCGGAAGGGCGTGCCCGGCAGCGGCATGAAGGCGTGGCCGTGCACGCGCGCGCCGAGGTCGGCGAGGCGCTCCATGAGGGCGACGGTGGCGGCGACGTCGCTCTCGGCTTCCCCCGGGAGCCCGAGGATGAAGTCGACGTCGGGGCGGAAGCCGCCGGCGACGGCCACGCGGACGGCGCGTACGATGGCCTCGACGCTGTGGCCCCGGCGGCTCTCGGCGAGCACGCGGTCGGAGCCCGACTGCCCGCCGATGATGAGCGCGTCGTTGGCGACGAAGCGCTTCAAGAGCGCCAGGGCCTCGGGGGTGACGTGCTCGGGGCGCACCTCGGAAGGGAAGGTGCCGAAGAAGAGCCGCCCGTCGGGGGCCATCGCCTCGGCTGTCTTCGACAGGAGCGCCTCGACGGCGTCGAGGTTCACCGAGGCGTCGTCCGAGCCGTACGACAGCGACGTCGGTGAGATGAAGCGCACGTCGCGGCGCCCGGAGCGCCGGAGCTCGCGGGCCCAGCGCGCCACGTCGTCGACGCCGCGGTGCCGGAAGGTGGCCTTGCTGAAGAAGGGCGTCTGGCAGAAACGGCACGCGTAGATGCAGCCCCGGGTGAGCTCGATGGCGCCGAAGAGGCCGCGACGGGGCGAGAAGGGCGGGAAGGCGTCGAGGGCGACGCGCTCGGGCCGTGGGGCGCGGAGCACCTGCTGGCCGTCGAGCCGCGCGAAGCCGGGCGCCTTCGCCACGTCACCCCCGTCCCGGACACGCCGGAGGAGCTCGGGCAGCGCGCGCTCACCCTCGCCGATGCACACCAGGTCGAACCCGGCGTCGAGCATCTGGCGCGGCTCGGCCGTCGCGTGCACGCCGCCGGCGATGGCGAGAAAGGGCGCGTCGAGGGAGGCCCTGACGGCCCGCAGCTCGTCGGCGCACTCCGCGAAGCTGGGCGAGTAGAACGACCAGGCGACGACGACCCGGTGACCGCGGGCCTGCTCGGCGCGGATGGTGGCGATGAGCTCGTCGGTGCGGCGCGGGAGGCGAATCGTCAGCCCGTCGAACTCGGGGTGCGCGTCGAGGGCGCCGACGAGGGCGGTCAGCGCGTACTGGCCCGGGTACCGGAAGCTCGCGACGAGGCTGACCACCCGGGAGCGAGGCTACCAGCCCGCGCGGCGCCGGCGCAGGCGCCCGAGCAGGGCGAGGCTCGCGAGCGCGCCCATCGGAGCGGCCGAACACCCACCGATGACGTCGTCGATGCGCTCCTCGCCGCCGGTGTCGGCCTCGTCGCCAGGGAACGCCTCGGGCGCGCCGCCATCGACGTCGGCACCGGCGTCGACCTCGCCGGCGTCGACGGCCGGTGGTGGGCCCGCGTCAGGTGGCGTCGTGGGGCCTGCGTCAGGCGGGGGCGTCATGGAGCCCGCGTCCACGGGGGGCGGCGCGCCGGCGTCCGCGGCGGACCCTGCGTCTGGCGGCGGTGGTGGCGGTGGCCGGGGGACGACGTTGACCCGCACGGTGATGAAGGTGTCAGCGGGGCCGCCCTGGCCGGGGTCCGAGAACCAGGCAGTGTTCTCGTGGAGAAGGCCGAACGTCTGCGTGAAGGCGCCGACGCTGTTGCCCTGCAGCCGTGCCGGGAATCGGGCGACCTGGCCGGGTGGGGTGTTCGCGGGCGGACCCGAGACGCGGTTCGACGTCAGCCACGTCGAGGCGCCGAGCGGCGAGGGCTGATCGCGTGGGGTCGGCGCGAGGCGGGTGGCGGCGGTCGTCCACGTCTGCGTTCCGGTGTTGCGGAGCTCGACGAAGCCGTCGACGAAGTCGCCCTGCGTGAGGGTGACGGCACCGACGTGCGCCCCGGGGAACGATTGGCTGACGAACTCGGCGCGCCAGGCTGGGGTCGGCGGCGGCCCTCCGCAGCCGTTCGACGCCAGCATCACCAGCTCGTTGAGCCGCCCGAAGAGGGCGTCGCCGGGGCAGGCGGTCTGCCCGTACTCCCGGTGCCCCTTCATCGCCGTGCGGTTGAGCGGGACGTTGTACGTCGCGTGGAGCCAGGCGAGGAAGCCGGCGCCGGCGCACATCTGCTGGGTGGTGGGCTGATCCGTCGTGTAGGTGCCGACGACGCAGATGCCGACGTTGCCGCCGTTGGCGTTCGCGGCATGGCCGCCGAGCACGGTGGCGCCGCGGCCGGTCCAGACCCGGGCGTCTCGCGTCATGAGGAAGTTGTAGCCGACGTCGCAGTAGCCGCGGCTGTCCATGTGGAACGCCTGGATCTGCCGCAGCCGCTGCTCGGCGGGCGTCGCGTCATTCGTAGGTGACACCGAGTGGTGAATGGCGGCGCGCGAGGGCGTGGTGGGCGAGGAGCACGTGGGCGCCCGGGCGCCCCAGGCGGCACGGGACAGGATGGTGGGGAAGGGCGCGAGGGCCTGCCGCGCGCGGGCCACCGGCGGGAGCGGCTCGAGCGGGGCGGCGTCGGGCTCTCCGAGCTCGTGGATCTCTTCGAGCGACAGGAAGCTCACCTCGCCCTGCACGCGGAGCTGGAGCGAGGTGGAGCCCCAGGGCACGTCGAGGTGCCCGGCGTGTGAGCGCGTCTCGTCGAAGACGACGGTGAGGGGGTGCCACGGGCCGAAGGAGCGCCCGTCGTTGCTGAACCGCCCCTCGAGCGACGAGGGGCCGACCGCGTCCCACAGCACGCCGACACGAAGGGTGGGGCCGCTGAGTTCGAAGGGGCCGGTCCGGCCGTCACCCGTCAGGCGCTCGGCCAGCGACTCGGGCGAGAAGACGGCGAACGGCTCGGAGTGATCGAGGGGCTCCGGCGCGGCCGGCTGACAGGCGGCGGCGAGCAGGAGCAGAGAGACGGCGCGCTTCATCTCTGCTGACGTACGAGAACCCACGGCCGCCGTGCAAGACAGCGCGCGCGACCCCGTCGCGTGGGCGCGCCACGCTTTGGTTTTCTCGATGAGACTGGAGAGGCCGGGTGGGCGGCAGGCGGCCCGGGTCAGGCGAAACTGCGGCGTTGCGTCGGTGGGGCAGTTCCGGTACGACGCGATCGCTGTTCGCGGTGGTAGCTCAGTTGGTAGAGCACGAGCTTCCCAAGCTCGGGGTCGTGGGTTCGAATCCCATCCGCCGCTCAACACGAGGCCTCGGAGCCGCTCTGCTCATCGGGCGGGCTCCGGGGTCTTTTTTCGACCTGTGCTGGGGGAGGGCTAGTTTTCCTCCCGTGAGTGGGCGCCAAACACCCCTGAGGGACTGGGGCACCTGGGTGGTGGCGTCGGTGCTCGCCTACGCCGGTCTCTACTTCGCGTGGACGGCGGTGAAGTGGGACCTCGGCCCGCACACCGATCTGGTGAACGCGCTCGCCGACTACCCGGCGCTCCTCGCGGCCTGCGCGCTGATGCTCCGCGCCTCGACGGCCGTCGAATCGCCGCGGATCCGCCGCGGGTGGCGCCTGCTCGCCGCCGCGTATGGCGCGCTCATCGTCGCGAATGGCACCTACGACTACATCAACCTCGTCCTCGGCCAGGACGCGTTCCCCTCACTGGGTGACGCCTTCTTCGTCTGCTTCTTTCCACTCGCGCTCGCCGGGCTGCTCTCGTTCCCCGAGCGCCTCGGCACGCGGGCCGAGAAGCTCACCTTCGCCTTCGACGCCGCCACGGTGATGGTCGGCGGTGGAACGCTCATCCTCGAGTTCGTGCTGCTCCCGGTGTCGGGGAGCCAGACGGCGCTGAAGGTCGCGCTCTCGTCGTACTACCCGCTAGCCGACATGGTGCTCGCGCTGTGCGTCGGCACCGTGCTGCTGCGGCAACTCCCCGGCCACACGCGCGCGTCGATGCACGTGCTCGTCGTCGGGTTCGTCGTGATGTTCGCCAGCGATCTCACGTACAGCCATGACGCGCTCGCCGGCACCTACGTGGGCACGCGCGTCACCGACAGCCTGTGGACCGTCTCGTACGCGATCATGACCCTGGGCGCCCACCTGCAGCGCCGGGCCGCCCTCGCCAGCCGCGCGCAGACCAGTGCCCCCGCCATGCCCCGGGAGCTGAGCAGCGTGTTGCCGTACGCCGCGGTGTGCTCCAGCCTGGGCGTGCTGCTGGTCGTCCCCTTTACTGGAAGCGAAGGGCCCCAGGGGCCGCTCCACGTCGGCCTCGTCGCGCTGGTGGCCCTCGTCGGCGCGAGGCAGGTCGTCGCCGCGCGTGAGAACGTCCGCGTGCTCGCCGAGCGCGCCACCCGCGCCACCGAGGCCCGCTTCCGGGCGCTGGTGCAGCAGTCGTCAGACCTCATCGTCATCGTCGATCGCGAGGGAGCCGTGCGCTACCTCAGCCCGTCCGTCGAGCGGGTGCTGGGGGCCGCCGCCGCTCCGCGCGACGCCGCCCCGTTTCTCTCGCTGGTCTCGGCGGCCGACCAGGCCCCGGCCGCGCAATTCCTCGCCGGGCTCGCCGCCGAGCCCGGGGCCACGCTGACCGCCGTCTTCCGGCTCGAGCACGCCGCCGGGCGCGCCGTTCACGTCGAGGTCGTCGGGTCGAACCAACTCGCCGAGCCCAACGTGCAGGGCCTGGTGCTCAACGGGCGCGACGTGTCGGAGCGGGTGGCCCTCGAGGCCGAGCGTGAGCGGGCCCGTCGCGACCTCGAGGCCTACCAGACGCAGCTCCAGCACTCGCAGAAGATGGAGGCCATCGGGCGCCTCGCCGGCGGCATCGCCCACGACATGAACAACTCGCTGGCGACCATCGTCGCGACGGCCGACTGCCTCGTCGAAGACACCACCGACGACGCCGTGCGCGCCGACGCCGACGTGATCCTCAACGCCGCGCGGCGGGCCGCCGACCTGACTCGCAACCTGCTCGGGTTCGCCCGAAAGGGCGCGCTGCGCCGAGAGCCCATCCGGCCCGAGTCGTTGGTCACCTCGGTGCTCGACATGGTGTCTCGCACGCTCCCCAAGGGCATCAAGGTCGAGTCGTCGTTCGGCAGCGAGCTGGCGGCCTTCGATGGAGACCCGTCGCAGTTCCACCACGCGCTGGTGAACCTGTGCATCAACGCCGCCGACGCCATGAACGACCGGGGCGTCTTGAAGCTGAGCACCAGCCTCGTCGCCCTCGACCAGGGCCGTGCCAGCACGCTTGGGGTGGCGCCGGGGCCGTACGTCGCGCTCTCGGTCGAGGACACGGGGACGGGCATGGACGAGGCGACGAAGCAGCGCCTCTTCGAGCCCTTCTTCACCACCAAGGCGGTGGGGCGCGGCACGGGCCTCGGGCTGGCGATGGTGTACGGGACCGTCAAGCGCCACGGCGGCGCCATCGAGGTCGACAGCGCGCCCGGTCAGGGCTCGACGTTTCGACTGCTGCTCCCGGTCTCGGCGAAGGCCGCCGCCCCGCTGGCGACGCCTCCGCGCCTGCCGTCTCCGGTGCCGGGCGAGGGCGCCGGGCGCGTGCTGCTCATCGACGATGAAGAGACGCTGCGCGTGACGCTGCAGCGCATTCTCGAGAGGGCCGGGTTCCGCGTCGAGGTCGCGGCCAACGGGCGTGAGGGCCTCGACGCCCTCGAGCGCGAAGACGGCCGCTTCGACGTGGTCGTGCTCGACATGGCGATGCCCGTGATGGCGGGCCCCGAGACGTTCCGGCGCGCCCGCGAGCGCTTCCCCCGGCTTCGGGTGCTGCTGACCTCGGGCTTCACGTCGAGTGACGACGCGCAGGCGTTGTTGCGCGAGGGCGCGGCCGGACTCGTCAACAAGCCGTTCTCGCCCCGGAGCCTGGTCGACGCCGTCTCGGCCGTGAAGCGGGGGCAGCGCCTCGAAGGGGCCGACGTGACGCTGGGCAACGTCTGAACCAACCGCTGCGCGTCGGCCGCCGCCGGATCGGACGGTGACTCGAGCCAGGGCGGCGCCGTGCGGTGCCGCGGAGCGCGTACCGGGTGAACCACGGCGCGCCTCGTGACACGCTCGCCGCATGGCACAGCCTCGAGGCCAGAAGCCCGCAGGGAAGCCGCCCGCCGCACGGGCTGCGGCGAAGGCCCCGTCGAAGTCCGCTCGCCCATCGCGCACCCCGAAGACCACGCCGACGCGCGTTGCCGTCGAGGCCTTCCTCGCGACCCTCGACGCCGCCGTCCAGCGCGACTGCCGGAAGCTGGACGCGTGGATGCGGGCCGCGACGGGTTCCGCCGGCGCTATGTACGGAAAGCAGATCGCCGGTTACGGCACCGTCACCCTCCGCTACGCCGATGGGCGAGAGGCTCCATGGCTGCGGCTGGGGTTCTCGCCGCGGGCACAGGGGCTGACGCTCTACGGCGTCTCGCCCGACCCTTCCGTTTCGGCGCTGCTCTCGACGCTGGGGCCGCACTCGACCGGGAAGGCGTGCTTGTACGTCAAGCGCCTCGCCGACGTGGACGAGGCGGTGCTGCGGGCGCTGCTCTTCGCCGTGGCGAGGGCACCGTGAGCGCTGCTCCCCTGGGCGCATGCCGCGCGAGGGCGCCTCGCCCTTCGGGTGCCTGACGGCTGAAGGGCTGACGACGGTTCGTTGGTCGCGCAGAGGCGGAGAGCCGTCGAGGCACCGTCGCTCAGGGAAGGCAGCGACGGCCACCGCAGTCGGCGGTGCAGCGGATGTTGCCCGTCGCCGGATCACACCCGCAGGCGCTCGGCGTGCAGGCGTTGGGTGGCGAGCGGCACGTCGTCCCGGGGCGGCACTGGGCGTTGCTCGTGCAGGGTGGGTCGAAGTTCGCGCACAGGCCGGCGTCGGGCGTCCCGGCGTCGACGGGGGCCGCGCACACGCCGCCGTTGCAGTCTGCCGTGCAGATGATGGCCCCGGTCACCGGGTCGCACGCGCAAGCCGACGGGAGGCACACGCGCGGGTCTCGCTGGCAGCTCCGCCCGGGGCCGCACGCGGCGCTCGTGCTGCAAG
>JADCJJ010000340.1 GCA_020247085.1 Myxococcaceae bacterium
AACAACAAGACACGACTCATCACTCGACGCGCCTACGGGTTTCACTCTGCTCAGGCCCTCATCGCGATGATCTTCCTCTGCTGCGGCGGCATCATGCTCTCGCCGCCCCTCCCGTCACCCACAGGAAGTCCATGAGGTCCAAACACATGAGGCCCGGAGAGACCCAATTGTCGGTGTGGTTCCAATGTCTCTCACAGAAGGGTACAAGCGGGCTGAACGAATACCGACGAAAAATGTGTGTGTGGACCGTGGCTACAAGGTGGAGAAGATCGGAAAGGTCTCAGCGTTCGCGTTCGAGCACCGTGAAGAGGCCGAGTTCGACAACAAGTTCAAGGTTGGCGGAGAACTTGGCTTCAAGATCGAAGACTTCAAGGCAAAGGTGAAGGCCAAAATCGTTTCGGATTCCGGACAGTCACTGAGCATTCGTCACTCCAGAATCACGCTTATCTTTGATGCAACTTCAGTTGCCGAGCAGGCTGAAACGAACGACAACGGAGTGACCGGTACCTTCTGCAAGCCCAATGGAACGGTCGGCCCTCGGAACATGGCGGAATTCTACGACCGTTGTGGCGACTCATACTTGGAACGACAGGAGTACGGCGGCCACTACTCGCTCACTTGGGATCTGACGACCCTTACAGACAGGCAGAAGACAGACCTCAAGGCGGTTCTTCAACTTGACGTCGGCGACTACACGGTCGGGACTGACTACGCGTCGCTGTTGAGCGCCGCCTACTCCATCACGACGCAAAGCGTGACGTTCGAGTTCGACGGGCTTCCGGTTCCGACGCTCTACGGGGTCATCGAGCCTGGCGGCAAGGTGAACGTCCAGCGCTTCGCTGACCATCTAGCGAAACTCGACCACACCTGGGGTCTCAACGCAGGCAACAATGATATCGCTCATCCAGCGAATGGAGTCCGTCTGAAGCAAAAGTTCGTGCCATACACCTACACGGACTTTATCAACTGTAACTCCGACTTTCAGGTGTTCTACCAACCAGATCTCTCAACTGGCTTCACCTGCCGCGATGAATTGGCAGGCAACTTCGCCTCTGTTCAGGCGCCGGGCACACCGCTTGCTGCCCGGATCGAGCTTCGGCAATCGTACCTCAACCCTTCGCCCGGCCTTGCGCCACTCCTGCGGTGGCCGCGAGAGGAGGTTGCGAACCAGCAGCGAATGGCTGCGTGGGTCAAGAGCGCGGTCGAGTGCCGGGATGTCGTTTGGCCTGCTCGCTGGACGGCCTGCGACAAGGCATTTCGCACTCAAGCCCGGGCTGCTGAGAACGGTGGAACAGCCGATTGGAACACTGCGTGTGATGCGTGCAAACTCCCAACATCGTGCCTCTACAATGAGCTGTTCTCGCGGTTCGTCCCGGAACCGAGCGTCACCACTGTCGAAGAACCTGACTACGCGTTCGGTGCCGTGAGTCAGAATGGGGCGGGCCAGGTGGAACTCAACCAGTTTGACACCCACCTGTGCACATTGGCTGGTGTTCACGGAGCACTCCGCGGCGGGCAGGAGTTTGTGTTCTTGGAAGGGGGAAATGCTCACTACCAGTTGATCGCGCAGAGCGGGCGCACCGACCCGGCAGAAGAGGTCGGAGGCACCTCTGTGTGCATTGATCGCTCGCGATTCTTCAATGCGTACGCACAAGATTTCTTCGGTCCTCCGACGCAGGGGCTGTCCTTCAGTGATCTGGACATTGTTGGACCGACCGGAACGACGGCATCAACCAGTTCAGTCGGGCAGGCCGGCAGCTTTACCTCGCTTGCAGGAATCGGCGGGCGATTCGAAGACCGGACGACGACGACGTTCATTTCTCAGCAGCCGAATGCCTCTTCGGCAGGCTCGCTCAGATTTCGGATAACCAACTCTCTGCCTAACCAATACCTGAAGGCCCGCGT
This sequence comes from Myxococcaceae bacterium, assembly GCA_020247085.1. Classification (GTDB taxonomy): domain Bacteria; phylum Myxococcota; class Myxococcia; order Myxococcales; family Myxococcaceae; genus Xiheimicrobium; species Xiheimicrobium aquaticum. The sequence goes on from JADCJJ010000340.1 coordinate 1,906, forward strand.
GATGAGCGACGGGCTGAGACTCCGACCAGGACGGAACACCCAGAAGCTGTCAGGTGAGGTTTTTATACAGACGCCTGCGCCAGCTTCCTTGGGTGACGGCGTTGCGTTCACTACCCAGACCCGAGTCGGTGACTCGCAGACCGAATTTTGCTTCCTGACGTCGATTTCAGGTGAGTTCCGAACCAGCGAAGACGCTATTTCTCTGCGGGTAGATGGCTCGAGCTGGGTGCTTCGATGGTCCGCAAGCACGCCATTCCTCGCGCCGTTTCGAACCAAGTCCGTCTCGGCTCGCTGCGTAAAGTATGACCAACGATGAGGCACGTCATGCGTTTCGTTCTGCTAGCAAGCGCGGTCCTCATTGCGGCTGGATGTGGACAAAGACCTCGGTGCACCGCGCCCGAAGATCGAACCGAGGCATGCATCTCTGGACCCGTAGCAGTTAATTCGGCAATGAAGTCGGTTGGGGTCGCCGAATTATGCGCCTCTCGTTGCTCGCGTGTTCAAAGTCTCGATGTGAATGCGCCAACGCGTGCTCAGGCTGACGAGCTCAGGGAGGCGCTCCTCGGAGTCGTGGAGATAACAGGGAGTGCTGGCTTTGCAGCCAGCTCTGAAGTGGCCAATCCTTCGGAGGTTCTTACCTCGGTAGTGCGGATCGGGAGCCTTCTTCCGTTCTTCTTTCCGGCTGATTGGAGTGGAGACATTTCTTTTCCCTCGGTCGTGTCAGTCGGTTGGCTTCGCATAGAAGGTGCAGGCTGGGAGAACTACAACATCAATCGGATCGATTTTCCGGATTTGCGTGTCGTCAGCCGCCTCGAAATTGTTTCGCACAACGCGAAAGCGGTCCCCGACTTCCCGCGTCTCGAAGAAATCGATGAACGCCTAGTCATTGGCATCAACAGGCTCCCGGCATTTCCCTCGATGCCGCGCCTTCGAGAGGCACCTCTGGTCGAGGTGGGTCAGAGTGACCTAATTGAAAGTATCGACGAGTTGAATGACGTTCGGGTTGACCGCATTGGATTGTTCCAAAACAGCCGCCTGTCCTCCTGCCGGATCGACCGTACTATCGCGGCGATGCGTACGCTCAATCCCGAACTCCAAGTGAGCCGCAGCTTCGAATCGACAGCTCCATGCCAAGAGTAAGATCCTATGCGTTCGACGATCACCGTCGCCGGCGAGGCTGGCGTAGGCCGCGAGCGCGTGCGGTTCAGCTGGGCTTCGGCGTGAGCTCGTTGGCCGGCAGCCTGAGGCCGAGGGTGACCTGCCGGTGCACGTTGGCATCGAGCTGCGTGACGACGTCGTCGCGGGCGGCGGTGGCCTTCCAGTTGGAAGGCGCGACCTCCAGCACGCGCGTCTGCGGCCATGAGGGCAGCACGCAGAGCAGGTCGCGCAGGTACGCGTAGGGCTCGAGGCCGTGCATCTCGCAGCTGGCCAGGAGCGAGACGAGCGTGGCGTTGGTGAGTGAGCCATCAGCGACACCGGGATGACGGCGACCTCGCCAGCACGCAGACTTCAGCGAGCTGGATGGAGGTCGCGCGCACATGGCAGGCCGAAGAGTCTTCAACGAGTACGACGCAC
>JADCJJ010000341.1 GCA_020247085.1 Myxococcaceae bacterium
ACAGACGAAGGCGACGCACGCGTACCCGAGCGGACAGGGGTCGAGCTCGTTGCAGCGATAGCCCTCGGGGTCGACCCGCACGTCGGCGTTGCAGGCCGCGAGCGCGACGGCGGTGATGACGGCGCCCCACCTCACCGCGCTGCGCTCCTCTCTCCGGGGCCCGGCAGAGAGAAGACGAGCAGGCCGCCGCCGACGGCTGCGGCGACCCCGCCGGCGACGAAGAGCACGTTGGCGCCGGTCGCCTTGCCGTTCGACTCGCTCGCCGCGAGGGTCGCCTCGCGCACGGTGAGGCGCTTGTCAGCGGCCCGTTGGGCGTCTTCCGAGGCGAGCACGCCCAGCACGAGCCCGGCGCCGAGGGCAGCCACGCCGACGCCGAGGGTAACCCAGCCGGTGGCGCGCAACGGCGCCGGGGGCGACCCCGCGTAGCCGCGCACGGCCGCCTCGGGGGCGATGTCGGCCGTCACCATCGGCGGGCGCACGGGCTCGAGCCACACCGACGTCACCTCACCGAGCGAGACCGACACGCGCTGCTTCTTTGGCCCCGCGCGGAACGCCGCCTCGACGACGTACTCGCCGGGCGCGAGGAACAGCGCGGCCGGCGGCTCGGCATAGGCGCGCCCGTTGACGACGAGCGCCGCCGCGCCGGGGGCGAACACCTCGAGAAAGCCCATGCCCTCGTCCTCGGCCCGGGCGAGGACCCGCCGCACCCGGCCGGCCACCTCCTTCGCGTCGGCGGCGTCGGGCGCCCGCGTCAGGTACAGCCGGTCGTAGAGGACGGTGAAGGCGACGTCGCCCAGCTTCTCGAAGCTGCGCGCCAGGTCGAAAGCCACCTCGGGCGTCACCTTGACGCGTTCGGCCTCCTTGAAGAGGGCGACCGCGCCGCCGTAGTCGCCCTTCGAGTACAGCGCCTCGGCCCGCTCGAAGGCCTGCTCGAAGCGGCGCTCCTCGGCCGGCCCCGGCATGGGCGCGGGCGTCGCCGACGTCACCAACAGGCTGACGAAGAGTGCGCTCGTCACAGGCGGCGCCCGTACACCAGCGGGCGACTGACACACAACCACCGACACTCACACCCCGTCATCGACTGGCTCCGAGGGCGGCGGCTGCGCGCGCGCCGCAAACCGCGTGTCGAGGTGCCCGCGCTGGGCTAGGCGGAGCGTCATGCGGAGCCGACTCGTCGCGCTACTGGTGATGGGGTGTGCGGCAGGGCGGCCGGTGAGCGAGCCCCGCCCGCCGCCGGCGGCGCCGCTGCGCTTCGGCGTCGACACCCACGTGCACCTCACCATGGCGCAGGGCGCGCGCCCCCTCTTCACCGGCGAGCCCGGCAGCGGCGTGTTGACGTGGAACCCGCGCGCCCGGCTGCTGAACCAGCTCGAGGCGACGCACCTCGACGCCGCGGGGGTGAAGCTCGTCTTCGGCGCGCTCTGGCCGCCCAACGCGACGCGCCCGGGCCGCACGGCCCTCGACGAGTCGCTCGACCAGGTCGAGGCCCTGTTCGAGTTCGCCCGGCGTCGGCCGCGGTTCCGCGTCGTCCTCTCGTCCGACGAGGCGCGCACGGCGGTGGCCGCTGGCTTCATCGCCGTCGTGCCACAGCTCGAGGGCGGCGAGGGCATCACCCGGGTCGAGGACGTGGACCTGCTCTATGCGGCGGGGGTTCGCTGCCTCACGCTGGTGCACTTCGTCGACACGCACCTCGGCGGCTCGGCGAAGGGGCAGCTCGAGAAGAACGTGCTGGGCGTGCGCCCCGTCGGCGGCAACCCGCGCGGCCTCTCACCGCTCGGGCGCGAGGTGGTGCAGCGCGCGATGGACGTCGGCCTGCTGCTCGACCTCTCGCACGCCTCGGAGGTGATGGCGGAAGAGGTGCTGGCGATGACCGAGGCGCGCGGCGTGCCCGTCATCAACACGCACACCGGCGCGCGCGCCCTGATGGACATGGAGCGCAACCTCTCGAGCCCGCTGGCGGCGCGGGTTTCGCGCGGGGGCGGTGTCATCGGGGTGTCGCTCTACGACACGCAGGTCGAGGTGCTCACCGGGGACGTGCTGCCCTCGCACCAGCACGGCACCTGCGACGACGTCGTGGCGCACTGGCTCGAGCTGGCGAAGGCCGCGACGCCCGAGCGCGTCGTCCTGGGGAGCGACCTCAACAGCTTCATCTCGCGCGCCCGCGCCGGTGGCCAGTGCGCCAACGGGCTGCGCAACGCCTCGGACCTGCCAGGGCTCTTCGCGGCCCTCGAGGCCAACGGCGTGCCGCGAGCGACGCTCGACGGTATGGGCGACGCGGTGCTGGAGCTGCTCGGGGCCGTCGAGGCGCGCGCGGACCCGGCCGCGCAGGCCCGGGCCCGCGGCCGACGGCGTGAGGCACTCGAGCGCGCACCGGCGCACTTCTCCGTCACCTGGTGAGCGTCCGGCGTGGGGCCACGCCACCTCGAGGCCACGGCCGACGCGCCAGGGGCAGGCCTCGAGGACGCTCGCGCAGCGCAGGCGGGCCCAGCCGGAGCACGGGGACCAGCCGCGCCGCCGCAGAGGAGAGACGAGCCGCTGCAGCGCTTCGGCGTGCGCGCCGGCCGCCACCGTCGGTGCGAGGCCGAGGTAAGGGAGGCCGCGCCGGCGCCACGCTTGGAAGACGAGTGACGTCGCGACCCGCTCGAGGGCGTCGCCCAGCTCCTCCATCGACGTGCGAGGCCGAGGTGACGGAGGCCGCGTCAGCGCCACGCCTGGAAGACGAGCCTCTTCGCGCGCCCCGCCCGTGGACAAGAGCCCGCCGCGAGCGCCGGACGGACGCGCCTCGCGCACGTCCAGCGCGCACGCGCACCGGCGCGGCGAGGTATGGTCGACCGCTCCGGGGCCCGCGCGCCGGGCCCGCGGTGAAGCGCACCCAACCCGAGACACGACGTGTTCGACAAACCCTCACTCACCCGCGCGC
>JADCJJ010000342.1 GCA_020247085.1 Myxococcaceae bacterium
CGCATCGTACGAGCGGTTCGTGTCGACGAAGACGCCAAAATCGCACATGCCCTTGCTCGCGCTACAGCCGGTCAGCCTTCGCGGGAGGCACGCCACCGGCGGGAGCGGCAGGCCCTTCGAGAACGTCAGCGTCTGGATGATGGGCTTGTCTTGACTGCCCAGAAACGCGCCGAAGTCTTGAGGACGGCCATAGTGAGAGACGCGCCCGGTGCTCGAGACGCACTTCGCGCTCGGGTCACCGCAGGGGCCGACGGCCGGCACGCCGGAGCCGATGCACAGGTTCTCTGGGCCGCAGCACCGCCCCGTCTCGGTGCCTGGCGTGGGCCGCCTGGCTCCACGGGCAAGGAAGCCGACCCAGATGGGCTTGGGGATGTTCAGGTCGATGACCGCGAGGCGGAAGTTCTTGGCGATCATGAAGGAGCCGGTCCTGTCGACGCCTGCGCCTGGGCCCGCCACGACCCAGAACCGCCCCTCGACCGCCTCGGGCTGAACTTCTGGCGTCAGCTTGCCGTAGACGCCCGGCGTCCACGGGTCGTTGACGATGGCGCTGACGTTCTCGAGCTCGTAGATGGCCTCGAGCGGCGTCTCTCGCTTCTCAGCCGGAAGGAGCTCGAGGGCCGCCTCGAAGTCAGCCTCCGAGACCATCGTCCAGGCCGCCTTCCGACCGAAGCGGAGCTCGGCGGTCGACGTGGCGACGATGTCGTCTTCAGCCGCTGGCCACTGCTGCTGCTGCAGGTGGGCGACGGGCCCGGGTGACGCCTGCTCGCACGAGATCAGACAGACAGACAGACAGACGCAATACGCATGCCGCGAACCATGGGGCCCCCGTTCCAAATGACCCACCCATTGAGTCACAGACGACTCAGGGTTCGCAAGCACTCACATGCGCTTTTTTGATTTGTTTTACGTCTCCATGGCAGATTTCCAGTGAGACCGTCCAAAATCTGACGACCAGTGCTCTGCGGTGAGTCTGACCTCACCCGCCGGCATCACTTCACCTTGCGTGACCCGTCCTCTTCGTAGGCCTCGTCCAGCGCCACGCCACCGTCCTCGAAGTACCCGGTCCGGGCGCTGAGCTTCCCGTCGGTCCACGTCGAGACCTCTTCGAGCGCGCCCGAGGGGTACCACTGCCGGCCGCTGAGCTGCGCCCCGCGCCGCCAGCGCACCTCGGTGGCCTTCTGGCCGCTCTCGAAGAACGAGGTGTGCACCCCGTCTTCGCACCAGGGGTCGCCCCAGGGGCGCTCGCAGCGCACCCACGCGCCGGTCTCACTGACGGCGCCGAGGTCGAAGTAGGCGGTGCGCTGCCGCTGCGCCCGGCCCACGTACACCTCCTCGAGCTTGCGCTTGCCGTTGAGGAAGTACTCGACGCGGCGCTCGAGCTGCCCGTCGCGCCACGTCTGCTCCTCGACGACCTTCTTCCCATCCTTCGCGAAGCGCCGCTCGGGCCCGTGCTTCACGCCCTGCTTCCAGGTGATGGACTGCTCGAGCGTGCCGTCGCGACGGGTGAGGCGCTCCTCGCCGTCGAGCTGCCCGTCGACGAAGGTCGCGGTGCTTCGCGAGGCGTACTCGCTGGTGCCCGCGACCTGCTTCGTGAGCTGCCCTTTCTTGAAGGTGACGGTGCGGTTGACCACCTTCGTGCCGTCATACACCTCGGTCGTCTTCTCGCCCGAGAAGCCGCACCACCCCCGCAGCACCTCGTCGTCCTTCGCGTCCGGGCTGCAGACGAGCTCGGACACCCGGCCGTCATCGCCGAGCTCGAGCACCACCTGCTCCTTCGGGAGCTGCCGCCAATACCGCTTGAGCGCGCCGTTCTCGTGGAGCGCCTTCGCCCACACGCGCTCGCCCTGTTTCCAGAAGGCCCGCTCCATCACCCGGCCCCCGGTGCTCGTCTCCTCGGGGCCGTCGTACCGGCCGTCGACGACGAAGTACCGCCGCCGCCAGTCGTCGCGCACGTCGGTCAACAGCCCGGTCGGCTTCCGGTCCTTCACCTTCACGTCGATGACGACCACGCCCGCCTCGAGGCACTTCACCGGCAGGTCGCGGTTGAGCACCTCGGCGCGGTCGGCCGCGGACCAGTCGAAGGCCACCTTCTGGCCACCGATGAGGCAGTAGTCGGTGGTGCTGAGGACGGGCGCGGGCTCGCGGCGAAAGGCGTTCCACGTCTCGTCCGAGTAGGGGTCGGGCTCGACGGCGACGCTCGTCTTCAGCGCGGCCTCGAACTGCCGCTTCGCCCGCTCGGCGCTTTGGCGCTCCTCGTAGGCGCGCTCGACGGTGATGACGCCGTCAGTGACGGTGAGGCTGCCGACGGCGCCGGGCGTGCCGCGGCAGACGACCTCTCGAAGCCCGCGCTTGCGCACGAGCGCCTTGCCCTCGGCCGTGCGGCAGAGCGCCCAGAGGTAGCGCAGCGGCTCGTTGCACTCGAGCGCGCCGTCGGTCTGGTCCCAGCCGATGTCCTTGTTGTGCCGCGCGAGCGACGCATGGTCCCAGCGGATGGCGAGCTTCACGTCGCACAGCACCTCGAGCTTCACCTGCAGCTCCTCCTTCGTCCGCTCGAGCCCGCCCTCGGTCGAGTTCGAGCCCGCCACCACCAGCGCGACCTGGAGCCACGTGAGCATGCCGTACGTGATGCCACGAACGCGCCCGCCGTGCATGGGCGTCACGCGCCCACGTCCGCCGCCCCCGGGCGCCACGGCGCGCGACCGCGCCGGCTCGGGCGAGCGCCGCGCTTTGCGCCCGCCCTCCGGCGCCGCCACCGCGAACAGCATGCCCCACCCAAGCGTCACCCGCTGCCTCCCGAGCCCGCCTCGGGGTGCACGTCGTCCCCTCCCGCGCCAGGGGCGGCTGCTCCGCGGCGGAGCGCCATCGCCGCGTGCGAGTCACCCCCCGAGGCGACCGTCGCGTGGCGCCCCGGCCCGCCCGGCCCCTCGCGCCGGACACTGCCGGAGCCGAAGCGCGGGCGTCACCGGAGCCACCCCACCGCCCGCGCCGTGGCCGGGCCGACGCGCACCTCGTCGAGCGACCGTGGCACCTCGTGGTCGGCCCCGGCGGGGAACGCGCCGGCCATCACCTCGCAGTACCGCTGCTCGGTGGCCGACGGGTCCACCAGCCCCGCCGGCACCACCGGCCGGCCCTCGGCGTCGTAGGCGTCATCGGCGCCCACCGCGTGCAGCACCTCGTGCGCGACGGCGACGAGCTCGAGCGCCACGTCGGTCTCGTCCGCCGTCCCCTCGACGAGGCCCACGGCGCCGAAGCGCTCGGTCGCCCCCTCGACGAAGCGCTGCGTGCCCTCGGGCCGCGCCCGGAGCGCCACGACGAGCGTCAGGTCGGCGCCCGTCGGCGGCGCCACCCGCGCGAGCGCCCGGCGAAAGGCGAGCCCGCCGCGCACGTCCTCGACGAGCGAGCCCGTCGGCGCCGGCACCCGCGGGACCTCGGCGGCGCACGCCTCGTCGGCCAGCTGCACCTCGACAGGGCGCACCGCCGCCAGGCCGTAGCGCGCCGCCTCGCCGTCGAACCAGCGGGTGAGGCCGGCGAGGCCATCACCCCACACGTCCCGTACCCGCTCGACGTCGGCGGGGCGGCCCGCCAGCACCACCGTGACGCGGAGCGGGCGCTCCCACGAGCGGCGGCGCGCGCGCTGCTTCATGACCCCGAGCCCCGCCAGCACCACCACGCCCAGCAGAATCGACAGCGGCACGAGGCGGGTGAGCTGCCGGCGGCTCGCGCCCTCACGCCTCGCGCGGCACGCGTCGCACCGGCCGTCGTCCGACAGGCACAGCACACACGCCGCGCGACCGCAGCGCGCGCAGGCCCCATCGGGCGCGAGCGCCGGGTGGTGTGCGCACCGCCTCCCGCTCGGGGAGACGTCGACGAGGCCCGCGCGGCACCCGCCGGCCTCGAGCACGGCGAGCACCTCGCGGGCGCGCTCGGCCGTGAGCTCGATGGGCCAGACGCCGCGGCGCCGCAGCAGGGCCGTCAGCTCGGCGAAGCTCGCCACCTCGAGCCGCGCCAGCCTCGTCGCCAGCGGCGTGACGGCCGAATCGGGGCAGCCCTGCAGGTCGACGCGGTGCACTCCGTCAGACGGTAGCCCAGCCGCCAGCCGGACGTTCGTGATGCTCGCCGCGCCCGCCTCACGGGCACGGCGTGAGCCGCAGCGCGCAGCAGCGCAGCCGGTTCAGCACGTTGCAGCTCGTCCCATCGGTGCTCGCGACGACGAACTTGCCGTCGGGACACGCGGCGCTCTGCCCGCACGCGAAGGGCGCGGAGTCTTCGCACGCGGTGTGCACCACGCACAGCGCGCCAAAACCGCCGACGGCGCCCGAGAAGTTCGCCCGCGCCCGACTCATGGTCAGCAGCGGCGCGCCGCTGGGGTCCGAGACGAGGTTGCGCTCGTAGAAGTCGAAGCCCCCACCGCCGGACCCACGGTTGTTGATGAGCTCGGCGCGACCCAGGTTGGGCTGCACCGTGTTCCACTGCAGCTGAAGCCCCTGCACCTGCGCGCCGCCACCGGTCACCAGGGCGCTCCCCGCCGTCACCGTCGTGCCCGCGGTGATGGAGGTGGCGGCCGAGATGCTCGACGTCGCCGAGACGGGGCCCGGAGGCGCGAGGACCCAGTTGCGCAGCGTCAGGAAGTTCCCGTTGAGCTCCGAGGCGAGCGCGGGCTCGTCCGGGCACATCGTCACCAGCGGAGCCGGCAAGAGGCTGGCGCAGGTGCCGGCGAAGGCGACGCCGCCCACCAGGCCGACCAGCGCCGCCGCCACGCTCCCCACCACGGCAAGGCGGCGCCGGCGCTCCCGAAGGGCCTCGCGCCTGGCGGCCCCGTAGAGCGCGGCCCAGACCTCGAGCTCGGCCAGCGGCAGGCCCCGCTCCGCGGCGACCTCGGCGAGCGGGCGCCCACTCGAGACGGCGTCGACCATCGCCTGGATTCGTTCGTTCACGTCGGTCATGGGGCCTCTTCTGCGACGGCAGGGGATGGTGGAGCGGAAAGCGGTCGTTCGCCCCGGGCTTGCCGGGCCCGGGTGCCCTACCCCAACGCGCGCTGCGCCGCGACGACTCCAGCGCCGACGTCGAAGCCGTACCCGCTGGCGCGCAGGCCCCGCTCGACGGCCGCGATGGTGCCGAGCAGCGCGACGGCGTCAATCGACCCCATGTGCCCGACGCGGAAGGACGTCGTCTTGAGCGCCGGGTGGAGGCCTCCGGCGATGTTCACGCCCTGGGCGGCCACGTGCTTCACCAACGCCGCGTCGACGCCGGCCGGGTACCGGAGCGCCGACAGCGTGTTCGCCAACAGCGCCTCGCGCCGGGGCACCGGCGCGAGCCCCAACGCCGCCCAGGCCGCGCGGGCGGCGCGAGCCAGGGCCACGTGCCGGGCCGTGCGCACGGGCATCGTCTCGTCGAGGAGCTGCCCGAGGCTGACGTCGAGCGCCAGCACGAGGTTCACCGCCGGCGTCGCGAAGTACGAGGGCGCCCCGGCCTCGTAGGCCTGCATGATGGGGAGCCACTCGGCGAAGTCGAGGTACATGGCGGCGACGGGGTGCGTGCGGGCCCGGAAGGTCTCCATCGCGCGGGGGCTCGCCAGCAGCACGCCGAGGCCCGGCGGCGCACCCAGCGCCTTCTGGCTGGCGGTGAAGGCCACGTCCACGCCCCACCCCTCCATGTCGAGCGCCTCGCCGCCCACGCTGCACACGCCGTCGACGACGACGAGCGCGCCGTTCGCCCGCCCCAGCACCGCCAGCGCCTGCACCGGCGCCAGCACCGCCGTCGAGGTGTCGACGTGCGTGATGGTCATCACCTTGAACCCGCCGCCCTTCAGCGCGCGCTCGACGTCCTCGAGGCTCGCGAGGTCGCCCGGCTCGGCGCGCACGTGGGTGACGTCGGCGCCGTGCAGCGCCAGCATCCGGCCGACGCGGTCCGAGAAGTAACCCGAGTTCACCACCAGCGCGCGGTCCCCCGGCTGCACCAGGTTCGCCACCGCCAGCTCCATCGCCAGCGTGCCCGAGCCGGCCACCACGAAGGGCTGCGCGGCCGGCGCCGAGAAGACCGCGCGCAGCCGCTTCAACGCGCTGCCGAAGGCCTTCATGAAGACCGGGTCGAGGTGCCCCCGCTGCGGAGTGCCCAGCGCGGCGAGCACCTGGGGCGTCAGCCCGATGGGGCCGGGAATCATCAGCAGGTTCGGGTCGGTCATGAGGCCCGCCACGGTACTGGCCTCATGCCTCCCGGTCAGCCGGCTTCTGCTCCGGCCCGGCGCCGCGGGGGTGCCGCAAGCCCATCTCGGCTATGACGACGGGCGCGCCATGACCATCGTCCTCGACTGGCTCAACCTCTTCGTGCGCTGGGTGCACGTCATCGCCGCCATCATGTGGATCGGCGACTCCTTCCTCTTCATGTGGCTCGACAGCCACCTCACGGCCCCGACGAAGCCCCGCGAGGGCGCCGTCGTCGGCGAGCTGTGGATGACGCACTCGGGCGGCTTCTACGAGGTCATCAAGCGCAAGTCGCTGGCGCAGGGCGAGCTGCCGGCGCAGCTCTATTGGTTCAAGTGGGAGAGCTACACCACCTGGCTGTCGGGCTTCGCGCTGCTCTGCGTCGTCTACTACGGCGGCAACGCGGCCTTCCTCGTCGACCCGTCGGTGTCGTCGCTCACCGCGGGCCAGGCCGTCGCGCTCAGCCTGGGCCTGCTGCCCACGGCCTTCCTCGTCTACGAGCTGCTCTGGGCGACGCCGCTCTCGAAAGACAACCGGGCCTTCGGCCTCGTCGGCTTCGGCCTGCTCTCGGCGCTGGGCTACGCGCTGACGCACCTCTACTCGGGGCGCGGCGCCTTCCTGCAGATGGGCGCCACCATGGCCACCGTGATGGCGGCCAACGTCTTTTTCCGCATCATCCCCTCGCAGCGGCACATGCTGGCGGCGACGAAGGCCGGCACGCCCGTCGATACGTCGTACGGGCTGCGCGCCAAGGGCCGGTCGGTGCACAACCACTACCTGACGCTGCCGGTGCTGTTCACCATGCTGTCGAACCACTTCCCGTCCACCTACGGGCACGCGCAGGCGTGGCTGGTGCTGGCGGTGCTGTTCCTCTTCGGCGCGTCGCTCAAGTACGCGATGAACTTCCGCAGCAAGACGCACCCGGTGGTGCTCACCTCGCTGGTGGGCTCACTTGGCGGCTTCATCTTCCTCACCATGCCGACGCGCGAGGCGCTGCCGGGCCTCGAGGCGTACGCCCACGCCCGGCCCGTCTCGTTCGCCACCGTCGACGCCATCGTGCAGTCGCGCTGCGTGTCGTGCCACGCGGCGAAGCCCGGCACCGCGATGTTCTCGGGGCCGCCGCAGGGCATCGTGCTCGAGACGAAGGCGCAGATTGGCCTGCACGCCGAGCGCATCTACCTGCGCGCGGTGGCCACGAAGACGATGCCGCTCGGCAACCTCACCGGCATCACCCAGGCCGAGCGCGACCTGCTGGGCGCGTGGGTGGCCCAGGGCGCCCACGTCGACGCGCCGGGGCCGGTCGAGCTGCCCCAGGCGGCCGCGCCGTCACCGCCGCAGCCCGCCGCAGACCCCCAGGCGAGGGCCGACGCGCTCTTCACCACGGTCTGCGCGAGCTGCCATGGCGCGGACGGCCGCGCCGAGACAGACACCGCGAAGGCGCTGTCGCCGCACCCGCGCGCGTACGTCGACGCCGCGTGGCAGAAGAGCGTCACCGACGAGCACCTGGCGAAGGTCATCGTCGAGGGCGGCGCCGCCGTCGGGAAGAGCGCGCTGATGCCCGCCAACCCGGACCTCGCCCGCGAGCCCCTCGTGGTGCAGGCGCTGGTGCAGAAGGTGCGCTCCTTCGCGCCGTGACGCGCCCCCGGCTCAGCAGAGCCGGTTGAGGCCGTTGAGCGCGGCGACGCGGTACGCCTCGGCCATCGTCGGGTAGTTGAAGGTCGTGTCGACGAAGTACTTCACCGAGTTCGCCTCGCCGGCCTGCGCCATGATGGCCTGCCCGATGTGGACGATCTCGGCCGCCTGGTCGCCGAAGCAGTGAATGCCCAGCAGCTGCAGCGTCTCGCGGTGGAACAGCAGCTTCAGCATGCCCACGGTGTTGCCGGTAATCTGCGCGCGCGCCAGCGAGCGGAACATCGAGTGCCCCACCTCGTAGGGCACGCCGTCGGCGGTGAGCTGCTTCTCGGTCTTGCCGAGCGAGCTGATCTCCGGCGACGTGTAGATGCCGGTGGGAATGTCCTGCACGAGGCGGTCGTCCGAGACGCCCAGCACCGCGTGGCCGGCGGCGAAGCGCCCCTGGTCGTAGCTGGCCGAGGCGAGGCTCGGGTAGCCGACGACGTCGCCCACCGCGTACACGTGCGGCAGGGCGGTGCGGTAGTGCGCGTCGACCTTCAGCTGCCCGCGGGAGTCGGCGGCGAGCCCCACCGCCTCGAGGCCGAGGTCGTGCGTGTTGCCGGTGCGGCCCTGGGCCCACAGCAGCACGTCGCTCTTGATGCGCTTGCCGCTCTTGAGGAGCAGCACCACGCCGTCGGCCTGCTGCTCGATGCCGACGTACTCCTCGCCGTGCCGCACCACCACGCCCTGGTCGCGCAGGTGGTAGCTCAGCGCGTCGCTGATCTCATCGTCGAGGAACGACAGCAGCCGGTCGCGGCTGTTGACGAGGTTCACCTTCACGCCGAGGTTGCGGAACATCGACGCGTACTCGCACCCCACCACGCCGGCGCCGTACACGGTGATGCTGTCGGGCGTGTGGTCGAGCTTCAAGATGGTGTCGGAGTCGCGCACGCGCGGGTGCGAGAAGTCGACGTCGGGGGGCCGGTAGGGCCGCGAGCCGGTGGCGAGGATGACGTGGGTGCCCGTGACGCGCGTCCTGGCGCCCGGGCCGCCGGCGCTCACCTCGAGGGTGTTGGGGCCGACGAACGCCGCGTGCCCGTGGAGCACCTCGACGTGGTTGCGCAGGTAGAAGTCGCGGCGCATCGCCACCTGCTTCGCGATGACGCCCTCGGCCTGCCGCAGCAGCGAGGGGAACGACACCGGCACCTGCATCGCCGCCTCGGCGAAGAGCGGGCTCTTGCGCACCCGCATCGCCTCGTTGATGGCGTGGCGCAGCGCCTTCGAGGGAATCGTCGCCCAGTGGGTACAGCCGCCGCCCACCTGCTCCGAGCGCTCGACCATCACCACCTTCGCGCCGCCCTTCACGGCGCGCATCGACGCACCCTCACCGGCCGGGCCGCTGCCCACCACCACCACGTCGTACCGCTTCTCGACCACCATGGCGCCGGTGTGTACCACTGCCCGCTCCGCGCGCGAGCCGCGTGAGGGCCGTGGCGTGCACCCGCGAGCGGCGTCAGCCCGTGCTCTCCTCCGCGGATCCGCGTCGGAGCGGCGCGCGGCCGAGGCTCAGCCCGCGTCCTGCCGGCCGCCGCCGAAGTCGCAGTACCCGTTGGGGAAGCAGAACCGGCTGCCGCCGTCCGCATAGGTGCCACAGCTCCCTCCCGGCTCGTCGCAGCGGCCATCGCAGAAGCCCGTCGCGAGTTGGCCACCATCGGACGTGGTCAAGGCCTCGCAGACGTAGCCGAAGCGGCAGTTCGACTGGCCTCGCAGCGGTTCGTCGCAGCCCGGCACGCACGCGGCCGCCGTCTGAGAGACGGGCAGGCAGATGCCCTCGGCGAGGTTCTCGAGGCCGTCGCTCGTGCAGTCTTCGTCGAGGCGGCAGTCCCGGCTGCAGAACCCACCCGGGTTGCCCGTGGGGACACTGGTGCCGTTGGGGCGCTGCGCCAGCTCGGGGTTACAAAAGCCACCAGCTCCGGGAGCGCCCGGCGTCGGCGCCCGGCACTGCGCGTCGAGGGTGCACGCCTGTCCCACGACCGAGGTCGTATCGAACTGGAGCGACCTGTTGCCGAAGTCGCTCGGCAGACACCCCGACTGGTTGTTGCCGACGCTGAAGCAGGTGTACCCCGAGCGGCACGGCGCCGTCTGGCTGCACGCGGTGACGTAGCAGGCGGCCACCTCGTCTCCGAAGATTCGCGGGAAGTTGAGGCAGCTCGAGCCAATCGGACACACGGCGGTGGCGCTGCAGTTCTGGATGGTGCACATACCGCCGGCGTAGGTGACGTTGCCCGCGAGGCTTGCGCGCTTGCAGACGGCGCCGGTCCCCAGCGACGCGCACTCCACGTCGCTCAGACACGCGTCGCCCACCCGCTTCACCCCTGCGACGCACGCGCCGTTGTCGCAGATGGGCGTCGCCGTGCCGATGCACGACGCACAGAGCGCCCCGGACGAGCCGCAGATGCCGTTCGACTGCAGCGAAGAGTTGCGCGGCCGGCAGACGCCGTTGGCCAGCCGGCACCCGTCGCACGTGGCCGACCCACCGCCCGACCCACCCGCCGAGCCGCCCCCGGTGTTGAAGGTGCAGGTGAAGGTGGAGAGGTCGCAGCTGGCGCCGCTCGCCGCGCAGTTGACGCAGGCGACACCGTTCACGCCGCACCGGCTCGCGCTCGCATTTGCTGGCGGCAGCACGCACTGGGCCCCGTCGCAGCACCCGCCGCAGTTCGCTGGGCTGCAGGCCGCGGAGCCGCCGCCTGCGGAGCCGCCGCCTGCGAAGCCACCACCTGCGAAGCCACCACCTGCGAAGCCGCCGCCGGTCAGGCCGCTCCCGGCGACCCCGCCACCGACCCCGCCCACCCCCGACGGGAGACAGGTACAGGCCTCCCAGGCGCTCCCGGCGGTGTTGCAGCGCTGCATGCCGAGGCAGGCCAGCGTCGAGCACGGCTGGGTGCTCCCGGGCACACAGACGCGCGGGGGAGGCGGTGCCGAGCAGGCCTGGACGAGCAGGGCAAAGGAACCGACGACGAGGACCCGGGCACCGGCAGCATGACGCATGAGGAGACCCCCACCAGACTTCGGGGCTGAATGCACCTCTTGACGAAGGCGTGGGTGGCGCCATGGGACCGCCCTTTTGACGCCGGTTGGACGATGACGGCGCCGTCGACGGGTGATTGTCTATCGCTCGTGGGGTGCTTCCTCTCAACCACAGGGGCGGGTCCGGTGACGCGGCTCGCCGAGGCGAGGCCCGTCCCCCCGGTCGCGCGTGATGGCGCCTGGCCGGCGCCGAGGTGGCCGCCCCCCCTTCCGAGCGGAGCGCTGGCCGTCTCGCCGGCGCCGTTGGGCTGAGGTCGTGCGGCTGCTGTCCCTGTCCTGTGAGAACTTCCGCAACCTGTCCCGGGTGACGATGACGCCGTCGCCGCGGGCCACCATCGCGGTGGGCGAGAACGGCCAGGGCAAGACGAACCTGCTCGAGGCGCTCTACTACCTCGCGACGCTGAAGCCGCTGCGGGCGAACACGCTGAAGGAGTTGGTGCAGTTCACCCAGGGCCGCGCGCGCGTCGAGGGGCGCTGGCTGCTCAGCGGCGCGGAGCGCGACATCGCCGTCGAGGTGTCACACGGCACGCGCACGGCCTTCGTCGACGGCAAGCGGGCGGCGTCGCTCGAGGCGTACTTCGGCGGCGTCTCGGTGGTGGCCTTCACGCCAGACGACCTCTCGGTGGTGAAGGGCGGGCCCGATGGGCGCCGGGCCTTCCTCGACCGCAGCGTGTTCAACCGCTTCCCCGCCTACCTGCAGGAGAGCCGCGAGTACGCGCGCGCGCTCAAGAGCCGCAACCGGCTGCTGAAGGAGCAGGCTCCGCACGCGCACCTGCAGGTGTGGGACGAGACGCTGGCGCGCGTGGGCGCGAGGCTGTGGGTGCGGCGGCGCGCGCTGCTGAGCGAGGTGGCCCCGCGCGCGCAGGTGGCCTTCGGGCGCATCGGCCGCCTCGAGGTGCCCGCGACCTTCCGCTACGAGCCGGCCCACCTGGCCCTGCCCTTCCAGACGGCGAGCGAGGCCGAGCTGCAGGCGGCGCTGTCACGGGCACTCGACGCCCGGCTGAGCCGTGACTTCGAGCGCGGCCACACCTCGGTCGGGCCGCACGTCGACGACCTCGAGCTCACCCTCGGCGAGCACGCCGCGCGGCAGTACGCCTCGCAGGGCCAGTCGCGCGCCCTCGTCATCGCGTGGAAGGTGGCTGAGATCGAGAACCTCTCGGCCACCAACGGCTTCCTGCCGCTGCTGCTCCTCGACGACGTGTCGAGTGAGCTCGACCCCGAGCGCAACGCCTTCCTGATGCAGTACCTCGCCGACAGCGGCGCACAGACGCTGCTGACGACGACCGACGCGCAGCTCGTTCGGCGCGCCGCCGGCGCCGAGACGGCGTGGCTCTCGGTGAAGGCCGGGGCCGTGACGCCGATGGGCGCGCCGTGACGCCGCGCGGCCCGCGCACCCCGGGCACCGCCGGCCTCCTTCGCGGCGCCGGCGTCACCGTCAGCCCCGCCTGGCGTCACCCGACGGCGGCGACATGGCAGGTCCGCTGGCGCCCTGTTTGCTCCCCGGGCGCGTGCACCGCCCCGGCGGGAGCGCCGACCAGGCGTGGGCCCGAGCGGGCGCCTGCCGGTGCGAGCAGGCCGGGGCACGCCAGCCGCGGCACGGGGCGCTCCGACGGACGGCGACCCACCTCGGCGGCCCCCCGACGGGCGCTCAGGGTAGGGCAGCCGCGCCCGGTTGGGGATGCGGGATGCGTGCGGCTATCGTCGAGGTCCACGTCAGGGACGAAGGCCATCGCCGATCTCGAGAAGCGGCTCGCAGACGCGCCGATGGATGTCGCGCTCCTGCTGAAGCTCGCGGAGGTCTGCCAAAGACTCGGTGAGCTCCACAAGGCCGCCGACGCCCTCGTCCGGGTCGCCGCGTTCTGGGCGGCCGATGGGTTCTTCCTGAAGGCTGTCGCACTGGTGAAGTGGGCGCTGAAGCTGCGTCCCGAACGATGGGAGCTCTCCTTCGCGCTCGCCGACCTGCACCTGAAGCTGCAAGTCCCCGATGACGCCATCGCGTACCTCCACCTGGGCCCACGCGCGGCGAACCAGGCTGGCGACCGAATGGGTTCGTTCGCGGCCGCGAAGACGCTCATCGCCGTGGAGCCTTCGAATCCCGGCTTTCGGCTGTTCTTCGCGCACCTCTTGCTCTGGGCAGACCGCGCTGACGAGGCGACGTCGGAGCTTCGGGAAGCACTGGTCCTCCTGCGGACGAGTCAGCCAGACCTTGCTGAACAGGCCGACCGACTCTTGCGCGAGCCGAAGTCCGCGATGCTCGATGGGTTGAAGCGGCTCCGGCTCGAAGTCTTTGGACGGACCGACCTGGACCGGCAGCTGGCCGTGCTCGATTTCGAGGTGCCGACTTGAGTGAGCGTTCGCGCGAACGGGCCTGACCGCGCCCACGGAGTCCTGGCCACCCTTCAATGGCGTGAGTGTCACCAGCCCCGCGCTTCCGTGACGGCGTCGTTCATCGACCAAAAGCGTCGGGGCTGACGCCGGTCGTGCGTGAGAGGAGGTACACGCCGCTACTCGGTCCAGCGGATGACGTACGTGGCCGCGGGCCGTTGGGTCTGCATGACCTCGATCTCCACTCTCGACGCTCCGGCCCAGCGCAGCAGGCCTTCCATCGAGCCGCGCATCAACTGTTGGGCGGACTGCAGGCCGAGCGGAGAACAGCGCGACGGCAGGACGACGCATGGGGCCGCCCATATCCCACCTTTCCAACCGCCCGGAGCGAACGGGCTCGAGCGCCTTGCGGCGCCTGCTTTTGGTTCTGCTCCTCCTCGACTCCTCGTAGCCTCGCTCCATGCGCCAATTCTTCTGTGTCGTGCTCGTCGTCGCGCCCCTCGCCGCTGCGCAGAAGTCGCTCAAACCCATCTCAGCGCCCCGCGAAGCCACGGTGAAGGCCGTGTACTTCAAAGGGCGCGGCGCTGATGCGACCGGCGGCACCACCAGGGTGTCGATTCGTCTGTCACCGAACAAGTCCGGCGAGTCGTCGGTCGGGGTGATGGAGGAGTTCTCTGGAGGAACCGGCGCGATGTGGAGGACCGCGACGTGGCAGGCGGCGATCGGAGCGAGCGCCTTCAACAAGGTGCCGCTCACTGACTACGAGTTCCTCGTTCGGGTCGGCGGTCACATCGATGGACCGTCCGCCGGGTTGCTGATGGCGTCGACGTTCGTCGCCCTTCAACGAGGCAAGGCGCTCAAGCCGAACACGACCATGACCGGGACAATCAACCCTGATGGGTCGTCGGGGCCCGTCGGCGGAATCGTTCAAAAGATGCGAGGCGCCGCGGCGGACGGGGTGACCCGGTTTGGCTTTCCTTCGGGAGGGCGTGAGCAGCTCGACATCACGACCGGTGAGCGCGTCGACCTGCTGGCCCTCGCGCAGCAGCTGAAGATCGAAGCGAAGGAGCTCCGCACGCTCGGCGAAGCCTACGAGTTCCTCACCGGAGAAGCGCTCCCCCCGGCCACGCTGCTTCCTGAGAGCGAGCTCGAGCTCACCGTCGAGGAGGCGGCCGGCTTCAAGCTCATGCTGCAGAAGGCGGAGCTCGATTATCAGAAGGCGCTCGACGAGGCGCTCCCGGACTTCAGACGGGCCGAGGAGCGGGACCCGAAGTACGTGAAGGGCGTCCTCGAGGCGCTGGCCGGCTTCGACGAGCGTGCGCGAAAGTTCGCCAGCCAGGGCCAGATCGTCAGCGCCTACTTCGAGCGCGTCACGGAGATGAGGAGGCTCTACTACTTCCGTGCGTCCATCAAGGGGTGGTTGGCGTGGGCCGACAGTGATTTCGACGATCTCAAACGCCAACTCAAGCGAGCCTCGGCGGCCTTCGATGAAATCGATGTGCTGGCGAAGGAGATCGACACGCTGTTCCCGCCGAAGAACCTCGTGAACGACCTGTATGCCTTTGATCTGCTGGAGGACGCCGCGGATTCGCTCGCGACCGCTGTCCGCATCGAATCCGAGCGCAAGAAGCTCGAGCAGATCTTTTCAGACATGAAGGCGAAGCCTGACGACGCCGAGACCCGAAAGCTCATCGCGGACCGTACTCAGGCCACGCTCGGCACCGCGGCCGCGCTCCGCGCCTCGATGGAGAACGCCCGCCGCTTTGCCTCGTTGTATTCGTCACTCCAACCAGTCTCAGGGGTCACCCGGAGCAAGGGCGTCGCAGCGACGCGAATTGCGCGGACGCTGCAGGCCAGCGGCACCGCGTCGCTCGGCTACTTCGATGCGCTCGTCGTCGAGCCTGCTGGCGCGCAGGCGGGCCTCAACCTCGAGGATGCTCGGAGCGCGGTGGCCAAAGTCGACGGTGTCTACGAGAACGCGCTGCTCTATCAGTTGCTCCTCGACCGCAGCGTCGGCACCGAGCGCATGCGGTTCGTCATCGCGTACCGCTTCAACATCGAGTCGTCGTCTCTGAACAACCTGTACTACTCCCTCGGCGGCAAGCTCCTCGCCCCAGGAGCGGGCATCGAGATCGGCAACAAACCCGCGCTCACGATGCAGCTGGACCTGGCGCGTCAGTCGACGCTCGAGTCGTGCGCAGGGGCGAAACGCGCAGGCTGGATTCCCCTCATGTCGCGCGCTCGAGCCATGGACGCCCGCGCCGGCCGCGAAGGCAGTGACGCGGACAAGAACTCCGCGCTGGTCTCCTACTGGTTCGCGAAGTTCTGGTGCGATGCGGTGCAGGGGACGATCCGCTGAGGACTTCTCCGTAACCTCCCGGAACGAGGTGGGGTTGAGCGTCTTGCAGCGGCGGCACGTGGGCGTCGTTAGGAGGGCGCCATGCAGACCGCGTCTTCTTCCTCCCCTCGCGTGCTGGTGGTCGACGACGACCCCGGCGTGCTCCAGAGCCTCAAGCTGCTCCTCGAGGACGACTGCGACGTCACCTGCGTCGAGAACCCGCGCACGGCGCTTACCCTGGCCGCGTCGCAGACCTTCGACGTCATCATCACCGACTTCAAGATGCCGCAGATGACGGGCGGCGAGTTCGCCCAGGCCGTGAAGCTCAACGTGAAGCCCACGCCCTACATCCTGATGCTGACCGGCACCCCGCAGTCGGTGACGCACACCACGCCCGGCGGTCAGGACCTCGTCATGGTGCTCGCCAAGCCGTTCGAGCCCGACCGTCTCTTGCGCATGGTGACCCAGGTCGGCCGCCTCGGGCTCATCCGGCGCGGCGTGGTGGCGAGCTGACGCACCGCTGAACGCTCATGCCAACGCGCGAGGCCCAGTCCGTTCGTGCCGCGCTCAAGCAAGAACAACACCTCAACGCCCAGCGCACGCACCTCATCCGCTTCGTGGCGGTGACGTTCTTTTTCGGGCTGTTCCTCGTGCTCGCCGTCTTCCAGGGCGACCGCACCTGGTCCACCGACTTCACCGCGCTCGTCGTGTACTGGTTGGGCTCGGTGCTGGTGTTGGCGCTCGCCCGGTGGCGGGAAGCCCTCGAGCCGGTCCTCACGCAGGCCCCCGTCTTCCTCGACATGCCGTTCGTCTACGTGCTCCAGCGGTCGACGCTGCCCGCGACCCCCGTGCCCGGCGCCGTCGCAGGCTTCACCCTGGGCCTCTTCGTCCTGCTGCTCATCTTGTCGATGCTGTCGTTGTCCCGGTGGCAGGTGGCGCTCGCGGCGATGGTGGGTGCGGTGCTCGAGGTGGCGCTCCAGCGAGAGGCGAACGTCAGCGGCGGCGGCCAGGTGTCAGCGGTGGTGGTGATGGCCCTCGCGGGCTTCCTCGTCGCGTACGCCGGCGGGCGCATCCGATCGCTGCTGATCGCGACCTCTCGTCAGGAGAAGCTCGCCGCGCTCGGTCAGCTCTCCGCCGCCGTCGGCCACGACCTGCGCAACCCGCTCTCGGCGACGGCGAACGCCCTGTTCTCCCTGCGCCGGCGACTCGAGAGGCAGGGCGTCCCGCTCGACGAAAAGGCCCAGGAAGCCCTCGCCCTCGCCGAGCGGGAGGTTCGCGCCAGCCAACGCATCGTGACGGACCTGCTCGACTACGCCCGCGAGTCGACGCTGGAGCTCTCGCCCACCGAGCTCGGGCCGCTCGTGGAAGAGGCCGTCGGGCTCGTCCGGAAACGCCCCGAGGTGATGGTGGTGGTCGATGTCCCCGGCGCTTTCGTTGTGCCGCTCGCGCGCGACCGCTTCCGCCAGGTGCTCGTCAACCTCGTCCAGAACGCGTGCGAGTCGGTGCCCGAGGAGCGCTCCGGCCGCGTCGAGGTGCGGGCGCTGCGCGAAGGCGACCGCGTCAAGGTGCTGGTGAAGGACGACGGCGTCGGCATCGACGAGCTCACCCGCGCGCGTCTGTTCGAGCCGCTCTTCACCACCAAGAAAGACGGCACCGGCCTCGGGCTCGCGATCGTCGACTCGCTCGTCAAACAGCACGGCGGCTCGTTGTCAGTCGAGTCCACCGTCGGCGCGGGCTCGGTCTTCACCATCGAGGTGCCCGCCGGCCCCGTCTGACGGAGCGGTGCGTCTGGAGCCCCGTTCGGCGTTCTGGCACCGGCGGCGCTGCCCGCGATGGTCGGGGCGATGCGAATCGTTCGATTCGTACTGTCCGTGGCGGCCGTGCTGCTCGCCTCGTGTGAGTGGGTCGCCGACCCGATGAACTTCACCCGCGACGAGATTCCCCGCTTCATGGCGAAGGTCGAGCACCCCGCGCCGCCCACCCATCCCACCGTGCCCAAGGTGATGGCGTGGAACGTGAGGTACGGCGCCTGCCGCGTCGACTTCTGGGGCGATTGCGTGCAGCTCTCGAGCACCGAGGTGACCGACTGCCTGTCGAAGATTGCGCTCCTCATCAAGGCGTACGACCCCGACATCCTCCTCACGTCCGAGAGCGAGGCGGGCTCCAAGCGCAGCGCCTCCGTCGACATGATTCAGTACAATCTCGACAACACCAACCTCCGCTACGCGACGTACGCCTCGACGTGGGACGCGCGCTACGTGCCGAACGGACAAGGTGGACAAAGCGCGAGACCGTGGAGGAGGGCCAGAG
>JADCJJ010000343.1 GCA_020247085.1 Myxococcaceae bacterium
CGCTGGGAGTCACCGCTCGTGGCGAGGACGTGGTGGGTGGCCGCTGCGAGGCGCTGGCGGCGGCGCGCGAGGCGCCGGCGCTGGGAGTCACCGCTCGTGCCGAGGACGTGGTGGGTGGCCGCTGCGAGGCGCTGGCGGCTGCGCGCGAGGCGCCGGCGCTGGGAGTCACCGCTCGTGCCGAGGACGTGGTGGGTGGTTGCTGCGAGGCGGTGGCGTCGGCGCGCGAGGCGTCGGCGCTGGGAGTCACCGCTCGTGCCGAGGACGTGGTGGGCGGGCGCTGCGAGGCGCTGGCGCCGTTCGTCACCGCTCGCGCTGAGGACGTGGTGGGCGGGCGCTGCGCGGCGCTGGCGGCGGCGCTGGGAGTCACCGCTCGTGCCGAGGACGTGGTGGACGGGCGACGCGAGGTGCGCGCGGCGTCGGCGCCGCTCTTGACCGCCTGCGTGGAAGCCGCCGTGGCCTTCGACGCCCCGTCCGCGCGCCTCTCCGGGTTCATACCGCCCGGCAGTCCCGCACCCGACGGGCCGCCCGATGCCGTGGGCCCCGGTACGCTCGCCGACTCCCGGGACGAGGTGCCACGGCTCGCGGAGCGCGCGGCCTCGGGTGCTTCTCCCATGGCGCGGCGCTTCACCTCTTGGGTCAGCGCCGCCGCCGGCCTCAGCACGCTCGCCGACTCGCGGGACGAGGCGCCACGGCTCGCGGGGAGCGCGGCCTCGGGAGCTTCTCCCACGGCGCGGCGCTTCACCTCTCGCGTCAACGCCGCGACCTCGGCTGGCTGGGCACCCCCCGGCGGACGCCGCTTCTTCGTGTCGAGCAGTCCGGCCTGCTTCGCCAGCGAGCCCGACGTGTCGGTCTTCACCGCGCTGGCCTTCGACGATGCGCGCGCCATGTTCGACGTCCTCCGCCATGCGGCCCCTCAACGAACAGCCCCTCCCCGGTCGGCCGGAGAAGGGCTGGCCCTTCGGTCGCTCCAGACCGCGTCGGTCAGGCGGCCTTGATCTTCGAAGCCCCGACCGCGTCGCGGAGCGCGTCCTTCTTGTCGGTCTTCTCCCAGCTGAACTCCGGCCGGCCGAAGTGACCGTACGCCGCCGTGCGCTGGTAGATGGGCTTCAACAGGTCGAGGTGCTCGATGATCTGCCGCGGCTTGAGGCCGAACACCTCGCGCACCGCCCGGGCGATGGCGCTTTCCTCGGCCTTCGCCGTGCCGAAGGTCTCGACCAGCACGCTCACGGGCTCGGCCACGCCGATGGCGTACGAGACCTGCACCTCGCAGCGCTCCGCCAGGCCCGCCGCCACCACGTTCTTGGCGATGTAGCGGCCCATGTACGCCGCCGAGCGGTCGACCTTCGACGGGTCCTTGCCAGAGAAGGCGCCGCCGCCGTGTCGGCCCATGCCGCCGTAGGTGTCGACGATGATCTTCCGGCCCGTGACGCCCGAGTCGCCCATCGGGCCGCCGATGACGAAGCGGCCGGTCGGGTTGATGAAGTACTTCGTCTTCTTGTCGAGCAGGCGCGCCGGGAGCGCCGCCTTCACGACGTCCTCCATGATGGCGTCCTTGATCTTCTTGTTCGACACGTCATCGGCGTGCTGGGTCGAGACGACGACCGCGTCGATGCGTACCGGCTTGCCGTTCTGGTACTCGATGGTGACCTGCGACTTGCCGTCGGGCCGAATCCACGGGTGCTTCTTGCGGCGCGCGTCCGCCAGCTTCCGCGTGAGCGCGTGCGCGTACTGAATCGGCGCCGGCATCAGCTCGGTCGTCTCGTTGCAGGCGTAGCCGAACATCATGCCCTGGTCGCCGGCGCCCTGCTCCTTCTTGGCGCCCTCGTCGACGCCGCGCGCGATGTCCTGCGACTGCCCCTCGATGGCCACCATGACGCCGCAGGTGTGACCGTCGAAGCCCATCGACGAGTCGGTGTACCCGATGCGCGTGATGGTGTTGCGGACGATGCGGGGAATGTCGATCCACGCGTTGGTGGTGACCTCGCCGGCCACGATGGCGATGCCGGTCTTCACCAGCGTCTCGACGGCGATGCGGGCGTACGGGTCCTTCTCGATGAGAGCGTCGACCACGCCGTCCGAGATCTGGTCGCAGATCTTGTCCGGGTGGCCTTCCGTCACGGATTCAGAGGTGAAGAGGTAGTCCTTGGGCATGGTCGTCGGCAGGCGGTGGGAGGAGGAACGGCGAAATCGACGGCGCGGCCTTACCGCGCAGCGTCAACCGGGTCAACGCGGCTCGACGGGCGGCGGCGGCGTAGCGCCAGGGATCGGCGGCTCGGGCACGAGTTCGACGCGGAGGCTCTCGTGGCGCTGGTCTTCGACGGCGACCTCGAGCACCTTCTGCTGGTACCCGAGCGCGCGCACGACGACCTCGTGGCGGCCAGCGGTGAGGGGCTCGGAGCGGCCGACGCCGGCGTCGAGCGGCAGCTCCCGCCCGTCCACGAGCGCGAGCGCCGTGGCCGGCGACACCTCGAGCGTGACGGTGCCCTCGCGCGAGGGCAGGATGACGTCGACGGTGGCCTGCGCCTCTGCCAGCACGTCGGTGGGGAGCGACAGCTGGACGGCGTCGGGGTGCGAGACGACGAGCAGGTGCCGGCCCGGCGAGAGGTCGGTGATGGCCGTGGGGGTGCGCCCCGGCAGCGGCCGTCCGTCGAGCTCGATGGTCGCGCCCGGAGGCGTCGACCGCACCAGCAGCGAGCCCGTCGCCGGGGCCGACGGCCGGCGCGCGCGCACGACGCCCACGCCCAGGAGGAGCGCCAGGGCGCCCAGGGCGAGCGCGAGCAGCGGCCCCCGCCCACCCGGCGCGGGCCGCACCTCGGAGCGCCTCGTCGTCGGCCGCGCCGTCGCCGGGAGCAGTTCCGGCAGGTTCATCGCTTCGTCCGGCAGCGCCAGCGGGCGGGCGGGCGGCTCGTCGGGCAGCCGCAGCGGCGGGGCGGCATTGGCCCGGGCGCCGGCGCCTGGAGCATCGCTGGGCGCGATGAGGGTCTTCTCGAGGCGCGCCGGGGCCTCCAGCGCCTCGTCTGGCCGCTCGCCCTTCTCGAAGAAGGCCTTCAGCTCGCTGGTCGAGGTGCTCGCCAGCCGCCCCATCAGCGACGCGTGCGCCTCGAAGTCGGCCCCGAAGTGTTGCCGCATGAAGTCCGAGAGGTCCGTTCGCCAGCGCCCGGGCTCACCCGCTTCGGCGCCGGGCTGCGTGACGATTGCTTCGAGCGCCGCGGCCACCTCGTTCATCGACGGGAAGCGGTCTTCGGGGCGCTGGGCCAGCAGCCGCTCGAAGACCTCGTCGAGCTGGGGTGGAACCTCGGGGCGCGCCACGCTCAGCCGGGGCCGCGGCTTCTCGACGATGGCGTGAATGATGGCGAGCTCGTTGTCGCCCTCGAACAGCGGCCGCAGCGTCAGCGCCTCGAACAGCGCCGCGCCCAGCGCGAACTGGTCGACCCGGCCGTCGTTCGGCAGCCCGCGGATCTGCTCCGGCGCCAGGTAGCGGGCCTTGCCCTTCAGCATGCCGGTCGCCGTGCGGGTGCGCCGCTCGCCGGCCTTCGCGATGCCGAAGTCGAGCACCTTCACGACGCCGTCGAAGGTGATGAAGATGTTCGAGGGCGTCAGGTCTCGGTGCGCCAGGTTCAGCGGCGCGCCGTCGGCCCCCTTCAGCTCGTGCGCGCAGGCCATGCCGCGCGCCACCGCCGCCATCACCCGCACCACCAGCTCCCACGGCATCTGCCCGCCCGTCTTGCGCAGGCGCTCGATGACGAGATCGACGTCGTAGCCCGCCAGGTACTCGAGCACGAGGAAGGGCCCCTCGCGCGTGCTGCCCCGGTCGAAGGCGCGCACGATGTTCGGGTGCACCAGCCGCACCGCCAGGTCAGACTCGTCGAGGAACATCGCCACCCGGTCCGGCTCGGCCCGGAACTCGGCCAGCAGCCGCTTCACCACCACCAGCCGCGGCGGCGTCGTGCCCGTGTCCCGCGCGAGGAACACGTCCGCCATGCCTCCCTCGGCCAGGTGCTTGACGAAGACGTACCGCTCCCGCGCGTCCGTCACGCCTTGGGAGTCGAGCACCGGGCAGAGGGGGGGACAAGAGGGGAGTTGGGGGCCGTGGGTGACTTGCGCCTCGTTCTGTGAAGAATGCCCCCACCCTCGTCGTCGGAGCCCGCATCATGCGCCCTCTCGCTGCAGCCGCCCTCGTCCTCGCGCTCCCCGCCTTCGCCGGCCCTCGCGATGACGTGTCAAAGCCACTCAAGGTCATCGTCAACAACGTTCGCTACGGGAAAGACCTCGCTGCCCTCAAGTCCTTCGCCGGCGAAGAACAGGGCCGCTTCCTCCTCGGTGATGACTGGGCCAGAGGCTCCGATGCCCAACGCAAGGAGTTCGTCGAACTCTTCCACCAGCTGTTCGCGAAGATTGCCTTCCCGAAGATTCGCAAGAACTTCGAGAACCTCGACACCGTCATCTACGACGAGCCCACCCTCACCGGCGACAAGGCCTCCATCGCCTCTACCATCCTCATCAATCACCCCATGAAGAAGCAGGAGCTCAAGGTGAAGTACGATGTCGTCAAGGGCCCCGGCGGCTACCGCGTCATCGACGTCGCCGTCCTCGGTGACTCCATGCTCCAGGGCATTCGAGATGATCAGATCCGCCCCATCATGAAGGACGGCGGCTGGGACAACCTGCTCAAGCTCATGCGAGAGAAGAACGCCGAGCTCAAAGACGTCGTCCTCAAGTGAACCCCTGCGCTTGCCGCCTGCACCCCCGACGGTATGGTTCGCCCCTGCCGTGAGCGATCGTCAAGAAGGCGCGCGGCATCCAACCTTCGCTTCAGCCCATCGGCTCCAGGAGAACCACCTCATGCAGAAGCTCCTCCTCCCCATCGTCTCCATCTCTCTGGCCGCCTGCGGCGGCACCGCCAAGCTCGGCGGAGGGAAAGAGGGCGCCGCCCAGGCCTTCTTCGCCGCCTCCAACGCCACCGCCGCCGGCGCCAACCGCATGTCCCAGGGCCTCGACCTCGCCCCCTCCATCTCCTTCCGATGCCCAGAAGGCGGTGAGGCCGCGCTCACCGGGTTCGGCGCCTCCATCGACGCCAGCGGCGCCGGCGCCTCGGTCGCCCAGAGCTTCACCGTCACCTACAAGGACTGCGGCGCTGCCAAGAGCGCCGCCGGCGTCGCCGTCTACACGGGCAGCTTCACCGTCACCCAGTCCGTCAACTCCAGCGCCTCCGGCGCGAGCGTCGACCAGCGCTTCAAGGGCCGCGTCAACGTGCTCGGCGCCTTCAACGACTTCATCGAGGCCGATGTCCGCCAGCAGGTCTCCGTCACCGGCCTCTCCAGCTCCAGCGGCGCCGTCAGCATGAAGCTCGTCGGCTCCCTCAGGACCTTTACCGACTCCCACACCTACAACGAAGACATCAACGTCGTCGCCGGCGGCTCCCTCACCGTCGCTGCCAACGACCGCTGAGCCCCCCACCCCGTGCTCTTCAGACGCCTCGGCACTCCCTCCTCACGAGCGCCGGGGCGTTCGTGTCTTCGCCCCGGTTCGACGCTCACACCGGTACGCCCGGGGCGACGGCCGCTCGCGCTCTGAGCTCGGCGCCGGGCGCTCACCCATTCGCGGCCGTGCACTCCACCGCGCCAGGCGACGGACCTGGATGGTTCACTTCAACGACTTGTAGAAGTCGTCGTGCAGCTCCAGCACCTTGTCGCCGCAATCGACCAGCTCACGCTTGCGCTTCGCCACGTCGCACAGCCGCTTCACCTCGTTGAACGTCCCCGCGTAGTACGAGCGCTGCTTGGCGTACCCCTTCTCCTTCATGTCCCCCTCCATTCGCGCCAACATCGACTCGATGCTCTGTCCCTGGGACACGTGGCGCTTGTAGGTGCCGATGCAGGCGTCATCGACCTCGTCGTTGGTCTTGAACTGGCTGAGCGTGATGCAGGCCACCTCCGGGTCAACCGTCCCCGGGTCGCCCGTCGGCTCCCGGTCCACGCCCTCCCCGACGTTTGGCTCGACGGCCGCGCCTCCGCCCACGCCGAGCGCGACCGGCGCGCCCGCGTCGACCCCCACCTCCACCGACGGGCCCGTCTCCGGCGATCTCTCGACCGGTTTCGGCTCCGCCGCGCCCGGGCCCGGGTTCGCGCTCGGCCTCTCACCCACCTCGACGCCCGGCCGTGTCGCCACCTCGGGCGGACGCTCCGTCGGCACCACCAGCCGCTTCACGACCGGCTTCGCCGGCGGCGGCTCACTCGGCCACAGCACGTAGACGAGCACCCCCACCAACCACACCCCCACCAGCCCGCCTACGACCAGCGGCCACCGCTTCTTCACCTGCCGCTTCACGTCCTCGACCTGCGCCTTGACCGCCAGCTCCCGCGCCCGCACGTCGTCCGGCGCCGCCTTGCCCGGTGACACCTCGGCCACCGGCGCCACCGACATCAAGCTCATCATCGTCGCCGCGTTGCGCAGCTGCTTCGTCGCCGCGCGCAGGTCCGCCTTCACCTGGTTCGCGTCGGGCCGCGCCGCCGGGTCCTTCTCCAGCAGCCGCAAGATGAGCTCCGACAACGCCTTCGGTATCGCCGGGTTCACCTCGTGCGGCACCGGCGGCTCGTCGCGCACGTGCTTCTCCATCACCTCCATCGGCGTGCTGCCGGAGAACGGCAACCGCCCCGTCAGCATGTGGAAGCACATCACCCCGAAGGCGTACAGGTCTGCCGGCGGCCCCGCCGGGCGACCCCGCGCGTGCTCCGGCGAGATGTAGTCGGGCGTTCCCGCGATGCGCGTCACGTTCTGCTGCTGTCGCCGCGCGAGCCCGAAGTCGAGCAGCTTCACGTAGACCTTGTTGCCCTCCTTCACCAGAAACACGTTCGCCGGCTTCAGGTCCCGGTGCACCACCCCCGCCGCGTGCGCCGCCGCCAACGCCGACAGCGTCTCTTCGAGGATCAACACCGAGTCGCCCGCCGCCACCGTGCCCACCCGGAGCATGAGCTGCTCCAGCGACTCGCCCTCGAGCAGCTCCATGATGAGGTAGTGCCGCCCATCGTCCAGCGTGCCCGCGCCGAAGATGTTGATGATGCCCCGGTGCTTGATGTCGTTGATGATGCGCGCCTCGTCGAGCATGCGGTCGACGTCGCGGGCGTCGGTCACGACGTCGCCGCGCAGCACCTTGATGGCCACCTCTTTACCGATGAGCGAGTGCACCGCCTTGTACACCACGCCCATGCCGCCGACGCCGATGCGCCCCTTGATGACGTACTCCTGGAGCTTCTGCCCGACGAGCTGGTCCCGCGAGCTGCTCACCACGAGCGGTGGTGACGCCGCCGGCCGCGGCAACGCCTTCAGGCCCCCGTTCGACCGGCGCCCCCCCCCGTCCTGACCGCTCGCCACCGGCACCTCGAGCGGCGTCGGCCCCACGCGCGGCGGGCCCTCCTCGGCGGTCGTCTGGGCCGGGTCGTCTCCTGGCGCCGTCCCTGCCGCCGAGTCGTCCACCGTCCGCGCCGGGCGCACCTCGCCCGTTCGCCGCCCCGTGCTCGGCAACACCCCCTTGCCACGAGCCGCCGGCACCCCCGACGTCGACTTCCGCGCCGGCGCGCGCCCCTCGCCGACTGAAAGGCTCGCCCCGCACGACGCGCACGCGCCCTGCCCTGACGCGCTGACGGTTCCGCAGGTGGGGCACTGAACGGCCACGGCCATGACAGCACCGCAGTCAACCACAGGATGGGCCCCGGCCGCTCCATTAGACTGCGCCAGCCGACGGCCTCGCCGCCCCACCCTCGACCAGGGCTCGGCCACCCGCGCAGCTCGAGCCCGCGCGCGCTGGCACCCCTGCACGAACTGGCTGAGGATGACGCCGTGAGCGCATCGTTCTGGAACGCCGCCCGAAGGTGGCTGCTGCCCGAGGTGCGCCCGGAGCTCCGCGTCGAGCTCGAACGCCGGCAGCTGCTCGGGGTGCAGAAGCACGTGCCGATGATCTACCTCGTCGCCATCGTCAACCTCGTCATCCTCATGGCCGTGTGCGCCCATGCCGGGTTCTCGCCGCGCAGCTACGGGTGGATGGGGGCGCTCGTCATCCTGTCGGTGGTGCGGACCTGGTCGTGGACCCGTACGCGCCCCGCGGCGATGCCTCCCGCGCAGGTCTCGACGGCGCTGCGGCGCTCCGGCGGCGTCGCCGTCGTCAGCATGTCGGCCATGGCCTGCTACGCGACCGCGACCTTCGCCTTCGGCACCTTCCAGCGCACCACCATCATCCCCATCTCGCTGGCCCTCGGCTCGATGTCCATCGCCCACTGCTTCGCGACCGTTCGTGTGCCCTCGGTGGCCTCGCTGGCCCTGGGAATCATCCCCGTTTCGCTGGCGATGGTGACCCTCGGCGACTTCGAGGCGCGCGTGCTCGGCGTCAGCATGATGAGCGTCGCCGTGCTGATGATCCGCTTCGTGTCGGTCGAGTACGACCACCTCGTCACCGAGGTGGGCCTACAGCGCGAGGTGTTCGACCTCGCGAACACCGACGCGCTGACGCAGGTGAAGAACCGCCGCGCGCTGGTCGCCGACGTCGAGCAGGCGCTGGCGCAGGGGCCTGGCGCCCCCTTCGCCCTCGCGCTCCTCGACCTCGACGGCTTCAAGCCCATCAACGACCGCCTGGGGCACCTCGCCGGCGACGAGCTGCTCAAGGTGGTGTCCCAGCGGCTGGTGGCCGGCAGCGGCGAGGCCGCCACCGTCGGGCGGCTCGGCGGCGACGAGTTCGTTGTGGTGTTCCACCGCGTCACCTCGGCCGACGACCTGCGCGCCCGCGTCGCCGCCCTGCGCGCCGAGCTGCTGCGCCCCACCGAGCTGCGGGGCGAGCGCGTCATGGTGGGCGCGAGCCTGGGCACTGCCCGCTTCCCCGAAGACGGCGCTTCCACCAGCGCGCTGCTGGGCGTCGCCGACGCCGCCCTCTACGCCAACAAGCTGGAGCGGACCCGCAGCGGCGAGCGCGTCGTCGTGGCCTCGGCCCGCGGGCCGAACCGGGCGCACCGCGAGGCCTGACGTCGGCCCGGCGCGGCGTCACGCGAAGCGCCGCCGCAGCTCCTCCCAGGTGCCGACCGACGCGTCGACGCTCGCCTCGATGGGCCGCGCATAGCCGCCGCCCAGTGTGACGGCGACGGGCACCGCGCGGCTCCAGCACAGGTCGAACACCCGGCGGTCCCGCGCGCGGAGCCCCTCGTGCGTGAGGTGCAGCCGGCCCAGCGTGTCCTCCTTCAGCGCGTCGACGCCGGCCTGGTACAGCACGAGCGACGGCGCCGAGGCCTCGAACACCTCGGACAGGTGCGCGTCGA
Organism: Myxococcaceae bacterium; assembly: GCA_020247085.1. Taxonomy (GTDB): domain Bacteria; phylum Myxococcota; class Myxococcia; order Myxococcales; family Myxococcaceae; genus Xiheimicrobium; species Xiheimicrobium aquaticum. The sequence goes on from JADCJJ010000343.1 coordinate 9,300, forward strand.
GCAGCTCGAGGTAGCGCCCGTCGTCGCACCCGTCGGGCAGCTCGACGTCGCGGGTCGACGCCTGCTTCCGGAAGGGGAAGTTCTTCTCGCCGTGCATCGAGAAGGTGAAGACCCGGGGCTCGCCCCGGAAGATGGCCGCGGTGCCGTCGCCCTGGTGCACGTCGAGGTCCACCACCAGCACCCGCTCGACGCGGCCCTCGGAGAGCAGCGCCGCGGCCGTCACCGCCAGGTCGTTGAACACGCAGTACCCCGCCCCGAAGCCGGCGTGCGCGTGGTGCGTGCCCCCGGCCAGGTTGCCCGAGGCGCCGTGCGCCAGCGCGTACCGGGCCGCGGCGAGCGTTCCGCCGGCCGAGGCGAGCGACCGCGTCAGCAGCCCCTCACTCCACGGGAAGCCGATTCGCCGCTGCGCGGCCTCGTCCAGCGTCCCCTCGAAGCACGCCCGCAGGTAGTCCGCCTCGTGCACCAGCGCCAACGTGCGCCGGTCGAGCGGGCGCGCCAGCTCGAGCGCCTCGGCTGGCAGCACGCCCCGCGCCAGCAGCGCCTCCCGCACCAGCCGGTACTTCCCCATCGGGAAGCGGTGCCCCTCGGGGAGCGGCACCTCGTACGGGTCCGAGTACCAGGCGCGCATGCTCCCGTCCGCCGGCCCCGTCGGCCCGCGTCACCG
>JADCJJ010000344.1 GCA_020247085.1 Myxococcaceae bacterium
GGGCGCGCACCAGCACGCGCTGGCGGACGGGACGGTGGTCACCCATCAGCACGACGGCGCGGGCGCGCACCAGCACGCGCTGGCGGACGGGACGGTGGTCACCCATCAGCACGACGGCGCGGGCGTGCACCAGCACGCGCTGGCGGACGGGACGGTGGTCACGCCTCGGCACGACGGCGCGGGCGCGCACCAGCACGCGCTGGCGTACGGGACGGTGGTCACCCATCAGCACGACGGCGCGGGCGTGCACCACCACGCGCTGGCGGACGGGACGGTGGTCACCCATCGGCGTGACGGCACGGGCGTGCACCAGCAGGCGCTGGCGGACGAGACGGTCATCCCTCATCGCTCCGGAGCGAGCGAGCCTCGCCACGCCCACGCAGGGGATCCACCCAGCGTGCCCCTGCTCTGGCGCGCGGGACGCGCGGTACCGGACGACGCCCCGCACGGGCGCTCCGACGCCGGCCTCGCTCGAGCCCCGACGCCTGCCGCGCTGCGCCGCGTCGTCGTCGAGCGCGACGTGATGGCGTCGAACGACCACGTTGCCGCGCGTAACCGGGCGCGCTTCAGGGCCGAGGGCACCTTCGTGGTGAACCTCATGTCGAGCCCCGGGAGCGGGAAGACGACGCTGCTCGTCAAAACGCTCCAGGGGCTGCGGCGGCGCGGGCGGCCGCTCCTCGTCATCGAGGGCGACCAGCAGACCGCGCTCGACGCCGAACGCATCCGGGCGACGGGCGTCCCGGCGGTGCAGGTGAACACCGGCAAGGGGTGCCACCTCGACGCTGGGATGATTGAGCGTGCGCTTTCACGCGTGCCTTCGCCGGCCGGAGGGCTCCTCTTCATCGAGAACGTCGGCAACCTCGTCTGCCCGGCCGGCTTCGACCTCGGCGAAGCGAAGAAGGTCGTCATCGCCTCGACGCCAGAGGGCGAAGACAAGCCGCTCAAGTACCCCGACATGTTCGCGGTCGCCGATCTCGTGCTGCTCAACAAGGTCGACCTCGTGGCCGCGCTCGACTTCGACGTTGCGGCCCTCGAGCGCAACGTCCGCGCCGTGAACCCGCGAGCGCCGGTGCTGCGCGTCTCGGCCCGCACCGGCGAGGGTTTCGACGCCTGGGTGGCGTGGCTCGACGCGCAGGCGCCGCGGGTCGACCCGCCGGGCAACGACGGGGTCGAGGGGGCGTGACGCGCGCGGGTGAGCGGCGCCTGCGGGTGCGCGTGCGCGGGCGCGTGCAGGGCGTGGGCTTTCGCCCCTTCGTCCATCAGCTCGCCACGAGCCACGGCCTGACGGGCTGGGTACGCAACGACGAGCAGGGCGTGCTCCTCGAGGTCCAGGGCGCCGACGTGCAGGCCGTGCCCGGGTGGCTCCGGGAGCGCGCGCCGCCGCTGGCCCGCGTCGACGACATCGAGTGTGACGAGGTGCCGCCCCTCGCCTCGGAGCCTGGCTTCGTCATCGAGGCGAGCGGCCGGGGTGGGCTCGCCACCGTAGCCATCGGCCCCGACGCGGGTCTCTGCGCGGCGTGCGCCGAAGAGGTGTGCACCCCGTCGGCGCGGCGCTACCGCTACCCCTTCACCACCTGCACCCACTGCGGGCCGCGCTACACCATCACCCGGGCGCTGCCCTACGACCGCCGCCAGACGTCGATGGCGCGCTTCGCGCTCTGCGCCGACTGCGCGCGCGAGTACGCCGACCCCGCGGACCGTCGCTTCCACGCCCAGCCGCTCGCGTGCCCGGCCTGCGGGCCTCGGCTCTCGAGCAGCCTCGAGGCCATCATCGGCACCGTGCGAGCCGGGGGCATCGTCGCCGTGAAGGGCCTGGGCGGCTACCAGCTCGTCTGTGACGCCGCTGACGAGGCCGCGGTGGCGCGGCTGCGGGGGCGCAAGCAGCGCGACGGCAAGCCCTTCGCGGTGATGGTGGCTTCGCTCGCCTCGGCGCGGCGGCTCGTCACGCTGTCAGAGGCCGAGGCGGCGCTCCTCACCTCGTGGCAGCGCCCCGTCGTGCTCGCCCGACGGCTGGGGTCTACCGGCGTCGCGCCGTCGGTGGCGCCGGGCCTGGCGTGGCTCGGCGTGATGCTCCCCACCTCGCCCCTGCACCTGCTGCTGTTCCACGAGGCCCGGGGTCGCCCCGACGGGCTCGTGTGGCTCGAGGCGCCCGATGACGTCGTCCTCGTGGTGACCTCGGCGAACCCGGGCGGGGCGCCGCTCGTGCGTTCCGACGACGAGGCCCGCGCGACGCTGGGTGGCCTGGCCGACCTGCTGGTCACCCACGACCGTGACGTGGTGGTGCGCGCCGACGACAGCGTGACGCGGGTGGTGGCGGGAGCCCCCGTGCTGCTCCGCCGCGCCCGAGGCTACGTGCCGGGCGCCGTGAAGCTCCCGCGGCCGGGCCCGCCGGTGCTGGCGCTGGGCGGCCACCTCAAGGTGACGGTGTGCCTCACCCGCGGCGACGAAGCCTTCGGCTCGCAGCACGTCGGCGACCTCGACGACGCGGCGACCTTTGCCTTCCTGCGAGAGACCATCGCGCACCTGGAGCGCACCCTCGAGGTGACGCCGGCCCTTGTCGCGCACGACCTGCACCCTGACTTCCTGTCCACCCGCCTCGCGCAGTCGCTGGGCCTGCCGGCCATTCCGGTGCAGCATCACCACGCCCACCTCGCGGGCGTCCTGTGCGAGGCGGGCCGACAGGGGCCGACGGTGGGGCTGGCGCTCGACGGCTTCGGGCTCGGCACCGATGGCGGGGCCTGGGGCGGCGAGCTGCTTCGGCTCGAGGGCGCTGGCTTCACGCGGCTGGGCCACCTCGCGCCGCTCCGGCTCCCTGGCGGAGACCGGGCCGCGCGGGAGCCGTGGCGCATGGCCCTGGCGGCGCTCCATCGCCTCGGCGAGACGACGACGCCGAGCGGCGCGCCCCCGGAGCAGGTCGAGGCGGTGAGAGGGCTGCTCGCGCGCGGGGTGAACTCGCCGTGGACGACGTCGTGCGGCCGCCTCTTCGACGCCGCCTGTGGTCTGCTCGGCGTCATGCCCGTCGCTACCTTCGAGGGTGAAGCGCCGATGCGCCTCGAGTCCCTGGTGACGCAGCCCGTGGTGCTGGACGGCGGGTGGCGCGTCGCCGACGGGGTGCTGGTGCTCGACGGGCTGCTCGCGGCGCTCCCGGGGCGCGCCCCGGCCGACGGCGCCGACCTCTTCCACGGCACCCTCGCCGCCGCCCTCGTCGACTTCGCCGTGCCTCACGTCGTCGACGGCGTCATCGCGCTGAGCGGCGGCTGCCTCATGAACGCGGTGCTGGCGGAGTTGCTCGTGCGCGGCTTCGCGGCCCAGGGCGTGAGGGCGCTGCTCAACCGCGCGGTGCCGCCCAACGACGGCGGGCTCTCGCTCGGGCAGGCCTTCGTCGCCGCGGCCCTCGCCTGACGCGCCGGGAGGCCGGCGTCGAAGGTGAGCCGCCCGCGAGCGGCGCGCCCGGCGTCAGCCCGACGCCGGGTCGGCCTGCGGCAGCGAGAAGTCCACCGGGGGGCGGCCCGCCGAGACGAGCAGCGCGTTCACCTTCGAGAAGGGCCGCTCCCGCTGCACCGTCTCGACGAACGCGTTCCCGTTGAGAGGGGAGGGGTGCGGCGTCGTCACCAGCGGGTGAGCGGTGCCGGCCGTCACGGCCGCCGCCAGCTGGGCCGCAGGCTTGCCGAAGCACAGGAAGACGACCGGCGCCGGCTGGCGCACCACGTGCCGCATGATGGCCTGCGTCACCGCTTCCCAGCCCTGCCTGCGGTGCGAGTTCGCCTCGCCCTCGCGCACTGTCAGCACGGTGTTGAGCAGCAGGATGCCGCGGTCGGCCCACGGCGACAGGTCTCCACACGTCGGCAGCGGCCCCCCCAGCTCGACCTGCAGGCCCTTGAAGACGTTGCGCAGCGACGGCGGCAGCTTCACCCCCGGGTTCACCGAGAAGGCCAGCCCGTTCGCGTGCCCCTGCGTCGGGTAGGGGTCCTGGCCGAGCAGGACGACCCGGACGGCGCGCGGCGATGTCCGGGCCAGCGCCTCGAAGATGCGCGTCGTCGGGGGCAACACGCGGGCCCGGTGGTGCTCCGCCTCGAGGAAGCGCTCGAGCCCGCGCACCTCGTCGAGCGCCCACACCCCCTCGAGGGCGGGCTGCCATTCAGCCGGCACGAGCGCGCGGAGCCACGACACGCCGGCACCATGGGGCCACCGTCGGTGGTGAGGGAAGCGCGAAGTGCGGGCGCTGGCGCTGCTCAGTGAGGCGCGCGCACGCCGACGACGAGCTCGGCGATGGCCCGGCTGATGGGGTGCCCCAGCTTGAGTTCGACGTCGAGGTAGATGGGCGAGCTGTTGAGCTCGAGGAACACCCAGCGGCCGTCCGGCGTGCGCTTGATGTCGATGCCCGCGAAGACGAGGTTGCATGCCCGGGCCGCGGCGCGGCACTGCCGCACGACGCCCTCTGGCAGCTCGACGGGCTCGTAGCCGGCGTCACCGGACGAGTAGACGGGGTCGTCGCGGAAGTCGAGGTGCTGCGAAGGCGTACGGATGGCGACGGATGAGACGACGTCGTCGCCCGCGAGCATGACGCGCAGGTCGTCACCGGCGATGCGCTCCTGGAAGATGACCGGCGCTGCCCGCACCGCCTCGAGCTGCGCGAGCGTCTCGTCATCGAGCGCCCGCGTCACCGCCCCGCCCGTCAGCGGCTTGTAGATGACGTCCTTCACCTCGGCGTGAAACGCGCGTACGGCGTCAGGGTCGTTGGACAGGAGCGTGCGCGGTACCGGCGCCCCCAGGCTCCGCAGCACGTTGAGCTGGAAGGGCTTGTATTGCAGCACGCTCGCGGCCGTCGGGCCGTTGACGAGCCGGGCCCCCCGTCGCTGCAGCTCGAGCAGCCAGGCGACGTAGAACGACGCGCGCTCGCGCTCCTGCATGTACCGCTCGAACCAGTCTTCGTAGAGCACCAGCTCGTCGTCGCGCTCCATCGCCGGCGCGTAGGCCGCGGGGATGGAGCGCAGGTAGACGCCCGGCACCTCGGTGACGTCGACGCCCCGGTACAGCAGCCGGCCGTCACGCTCGCTGACCGGCAGGCCCACGTCGAGCGCGTCAGCGCGCAGCAGCACGTCCTCGGCGCCCAGGGCTCTGATTTCCCTGGCGACGGCGTGGACTTGCGGGTCGTCGTCCGTCCCGAACAGCCCAACCCGGAGCTTGCCTTTGGCCATGAATCGACAACTCTCCTACAGTTTGGCAGAGAATCCGAAAACCACTTCCCGACCAGGAGTCCGTCCATGTCCGTTCGAGGTCCACGCGGTCCAAAGAGCCCCTTCACGCGGTACGAACTGCCCGGCAGGAAGCAGAGCGAGTCGCGTGCGACGACGAAGGCCGTCGGTGAAGAGGGCGGGTCGAAGCCCTGGAAGCCCGGCGGCGCGACGACGAAGGCGGTGGGGGAGGAGGGCGGTGGAAAGCCCGGGAAGCCGGGAAAGCTCCCCGACATGACGACGCTGGCGGTGGGTGAAGAGGGCGGTGGGAAGCCCGGGAAGCCGGGAAAGCTCCCCGACATGACGACGCTGGCGGTGGGTGAGGAGGGCGGCGGCAAGCCCGGGAAGCCGGGAAAGCTCCCCGACATGACGACGCTGGCGGTGGGTGAGGAGGGCGGCGGCAAGCCCGGGAAGCCGGGA
>JADCJJ010000345.1 GCA_020247085.1 Myxococcaceae bacterium
ATACGGTCGTGATGCGCATGGCGGTCCTTCCTTCGGTGACGAGTCTCGCAACCCGGAACCTACGAAAGCCGACCGTGCGCGTCCTTCTCTCAGCCTCCTACGCGGGGCTCTGCTTCACCCACACGAAGTCCAAGAGAGCCAAAATTCAACCGGGCTCGTTGTCTCACTCACGTTGGCAGAGAGGGGTCCAATGACCAGATTGAGCGCTCTCCTTGTTTCGGTTTTTCTGGGCGGTTGTTCTGGCTTGGGTTCAGCTATTGAGCCCAGTGCTTCGGTGCGCGGCGAACCAAGGCCTGGCTTGACGGCCTGCGCAACTTCGGTTGCTTGTGGAGATGCCGGTGTGTGTGCTTCCTTCGAAGCGGGTGATGGCGGAAGTTTCTGTGCTGCTCAGCCTTGCTCTGAGCTTCGCTGCCCTGAGTCCACGGAGTGTCTATGTCTGTGGACGAACCCTCCTGTCTGCGGATGCACGGTGGTACAACGTCGATCCAGATAAACTCGAGGCTCTCTTGGATTTCGTGTGGGTGATGCAGAGCCCCGCGTAGAAGCCTGAGGCTCTACGGAAAGAAGCACGCGCACGGGCGGCTTTCGTAGGTTGCGAGTTGCGAGACGCGGGTTTCTGGAGCGTCGACGTTCGGTAGTATGCCGCCTCGATTCCCTGTTCGCCACGGCTGGGGTCAATTCTTCGTCGTGGCATTGGCGATCCACAACTGTCTGTTGCCGTCAAAGACGTAGCGCGCTCTCTCTCCGCAACCGACCACTGTTGCGCCACCGATGGTGCCCAGTAGACTGACCTCCAGTTCTTCGGGCTTGCAGCTGAGGTCGAAAGCAGCCGTCTCGCGCAGAAGGTCTTCTTGGTATACCACCGCGGACTTCTGGGTGTATTTCGAAGTGCCCAAGCAGCCGCTGAAGACCAAAGGCACCAAGAAACAGAAACCAGCAACGAAGAGGCGTGACACAGAAGAACGAGACATGGGTCCTCAAGAGGGCGTGGAAAAAAACAAGTCGAACAAAGCTGAAAACGGGAAAGGCGTCGAGGGGACGTTGGGGCCCACCGGGCTGCGGGGAAGGGTTTTCGTGGCTGCGCACGGGGGGCGGGCCGAGGTCGGTGCGACGCTTGGCCGGTTGGTGGCGCCTCCACCCGGGTGGGAGGCCGAGTCGAACGACGCGGGCGGGCTGGCCGCGTGGGGGACCCGCATCGTGGAAGCGCGCTGAGGGGCCTTTCGACGAGGCGGGTCTCGACCACGGTCGGAGGTGCGCAGGTTGTGTAGCACCGAGATGGTCGAGCCCAGGGCCTGCGTGACGTCGCCGCCAGCGGGGAAGCGGGGCCACGCGATGGGCCACGCGATGGGCCCGGGTGGGGCGCCCGCTCGGAGCCAACGTGGTCCAATACGACTGCATCGCGTCCGGCAGGGCGGTGGCCCGGGCATCAGGCTGGAACGCGCTCGAGCGGCTGCTGAAGGTCCGGAAGCCGAAGGGAGGCTCGCCGGACACGGACAAGCACGGACAGGGCAACGGACGGACGCCAGCATCGACGACTCCGGCATCGGGCTCACTGTCGCGGGCGCCAGCGTCGACCGCTCCGGCATCGACGAGTCCAGCATCAGAGCGGCCGGCTTCAGGACCGACATAGACGCCGCCAGCGTCGAGCAAGAGCCCGAGCCGCGGATCACCTGCATCAGCGAGCGGGAGCGGAGGCGGGTCGGACCCGCAGTCAGACCCCACGCACGGGGGCATCAGGAAGCGCGAGCGCCGCACGGTCACTCAGTCGCGCCCGTCTTCATTCTTCTGATGAGGCCCGTCCTCACGCGTGCTCCTCCGCGAACACCAGGGGCAGGTGCTTCGCGCGGGCGCCCACCGCTACTTTGGGGTCCCGTGGGAGCAGCTGCTGCAGTGCTTTCTGACTGGGGAAGTTGGGCGCGAAGCCCTCGGGGCCCTCGCCGCCGGTCGCCAACGTCGTGATCCTCCCGCCCTCTTTCACTCCTGCATCTGCCACTCGTCTCGCTTCCAGGCCGTGGCCTATTCGTCTTCACAGCTTGACACAGGGACCGAGTGTGATGAGCGTCGGGGCATGACTGTCCTGCGAATCGCGCTCTGGGGGTTCCTCGGAGCCGCTTGCGGGCCAACGCGCACCATTTGTAGCGCCTCGACCTGCGGCGCAGGCTGTTGCGACATCAACGGCACGTGCCAGCCGGGCGCCACGTCGCAGGCCTGCGGAGCGTTCGGCACCATGTGCCGCGTCTGTAATGTCACAGAGGGCTGCCAGTTCGGCGCGTGCATACTGAGCGCTGGCGCGGGCGGAGGCGCGACAGGCGGAGGCGCGGCAGGCGGAGGCGCGACGGGCGGAGGCGCGACGGGCGGAGGCGCGACAGGTGGAGGCGCGACGGGCGGAGGCGCGACAGGCGGAGGCGCGGCAGGTGGAGGCGCGACGGGTGGAGGCGCGACAGGCGGAGGCACGACGGGCGGAGGCGCGACGGGCGGAGGCGCGACGGGCGGAGGCGCGACAGGTGGAGGCATCGCGAGTGGGTGCCCGGCCTCCTGCGCGGGATGCTGCTCCGGGTCAGCCTGTGTGACCGCCATCAGCTTGTTCGACTGCGGACGGGACGGACAGGCCTGCTCGCAGTGCGACTTGCGGCGGGCAGACCGCTGCGAGAACGGCGGGTGTGTCTGTGGCAGCACAGGAGCGCTGTGTGCGGCGGGGCAGCACTGCATGTCGGGCAGCTGCGTGTGCGACGTCTCCTCGTGCCTCGGGGCCAATTGCTGCCAAGGCAATCAGTGTATCCCAAGGACTTTCACCAGTTGCGGCCGGAACGGGGGCACCTGCGCGCGCTGCGACCCCCTCAAGGCTGAAACCTGCGGCATCGACGTCTGCCAGTGCGGCCAGGGGCCGTCATGCGCCATCGGCCAGTGCGTCGCTGGGCAGTGCGTAACCCCGACGCCCTGGCTGCGGCGCACCTTCGCGCACCTCCCACCGGCGCGGACCAGCCACGCGATGGCGTGGCTCGACACCTTGTCCGGCAGCCTCCTCTTCGGCGGGCTTGGCGCAGCGTCACCCACGACCCCGCTCGGCGATTCGTGGCGGTTTGAAGAGGCACTGAACCGCTGGGTCGAGCTGACGGGCACGTCCCCGCCGGCGCGCTTCGGGCACAGCCTGTCGCGCGTCTCGAACGCCGGTGCCGTCTTGCTCTTCGGAGGCACGCAGGGCGGCGCGACCGGCTTCCTCTCAGACACCTGGCTCTACACCCCTCCCCTCAGCGGTTGGACGAGGGTGCTCGTGGCTGGGCCACCGGCGCGCGCCTTCCACGCCGTCGCCTACGACCCGCAGCGCAGCCGCGTCGTCGTGTTCGGTGGTCAGGCCGCCTCGGGCTTCATCAACGACACTTGGGAGTTCGACGGCGTGACGTGGATTAACCGCACACTCGCCTCGGGCAACCCATCGCCCCGTACCGGCGCCTGCATGACCTTCGATCGCACGCGCAACGTCACCGTCCTCTTCGGAGGAACAGGCGCGACGGGTGCGCTCGACGACACCTGGGAGTGGAACGGCGTGAGCTGGACGCGCCGCACCCCGCCGCTCAGCCCGCCCGCGCGCGAGCGCTGCTCCCTTGAGTACGACCCCAGCCGCGCCGTGGTCGTACTCTTCGGTGGGAGCCATGGCCAGGCCGACGAGTGGACCTTCAACGGCACGTGGACCCAGGTGACCAACACGACCGCGCCGCAGGCCCGCTCGGGTGCGGTGATGGTCAGCCGCTGGTCGCTCGGCGGCCTGGTGCTCTTCGGCGGCTTGGGCGCGGCCGGTCCGCTAGACGACATGTGGTCACGGGACTGATCGGCACCGACTGCAAGCGTCGGTCATTCTCATCAGCGTCGACAGCGTCAGCGTCGTCGATACCGCCGTAGCACTGAAGCAGCACGACCATTGCAGGCATCGCGGGTGGGAACGGCGCCTGCCCCCGGGGCGTAGAGCAGTCGAGCAGCAGCTTCTCGAAGGGCTCGTCGAACAAGTCTTCGCGGATGTCCCAGAGGAATCGGAAGATCTGCTCAAAGCGTGAAGCCGCTTCGCGACGGTTTCTTCCTCACGAAGGTCGGCAGAAGGACGCCAGTGCAGCCCCGCTTCAGGTCATTCGTTCCTTCACCTGGCGAGCCGCCCGTAGCGCCAGGCGGATCGGCTCTCTTGAGCACCCGAACGAGGCGGCGCAGCGCGCCCTCGTCGAAGGAGCTTCCGACCTCGAATTCGACGCCACTGATGCGCAGCACGAGGGCCGCCGCGGGAGAGACGACTGGCTTCTGGGCAACGACCACCTCGACCAACTTCAGAGCCCAGCGCTCGCGCACCACACCACGCCGCTCGAGCTTGACCCGCCAGAGGGTGAGCGAGCGCCCGTCGACGCCGTGCTCAAGCGCCCACGTCGCGAGTTCACGACCCGACCGATTCACGGCGGCGAGACACCGCCTCGCGTCCTGTTCGTGGAATACCTTCCGGCCTGCCTTGCATGCGCGACCTCTCGCTGACGTGGAGGCTGGCCCACCCGCCAGGAAACTTCATTCCGGTGTCGCTGATGGCTCACGGTGCTGATGACCGGGGACGCGAGCCACACCCGCTGGGGTCGGGAGCACGACGTCGAGCCCGGCGGGCACTCGTCCGACCGGCCGCGCTCGACCGAGAGCCTCGCGGCGCTGCGCCGTCTGGTGCGCGAGCCCCCCGCCATCTCGGTGCGCCGGGCCACCAACGCTGACACCGCGCGGCCGGGGGCAAGGTCAGCTCGGAGCTGCAGCCGCCCAGGCACCCGGCCGAGCTGCTCGGGTCACGCCGACGCGGGCAGCGCCACGACGACGTGGCCCCAGATGCTGATTCACGACCCGAGGCGGCAGATCTACAGTCGGAGGGATGCGGGTGGTCGTCCTGCCAGGGCTCTGTGCGGTCTTCATCACCGCGTGTCTCCCCTGGGACCCTCGCAGCGACAGGATGGGCGATGGCGGCACGGCGGGCGGCTCCTCCGGCGGCACGGCGGGCGGCTCCTCCGGCGGCACGGCGGGCGGCGCTGCCGGCGGTACATCGGGCGGCTCCTCTGGCGGCACGGCGGGCGGCTCCTCCGGCGGCGCGGCGGGCGGCGCTGCCGGCGGTACATCGGGCGGCTCCTCTGGCGGCACGTCGGGGGGCGCCTCCGGCGGCACGGCGGGCGGCTCTGCGGGTGGCACAGCGGGCGGCACTGGAGGTGGCAACACGCCGGTCCCCCTCTTCAATGTCGGCTTCGCCGGAGACTACCGGACCGATGGCGGGTGCACCGTCGGCAGCGACGGCGGCCTGCGCTGTCATCCGTGGTGCGTCCCCAGCCCCGCTGACGCGGGCAAGCCCCTCGACGCCGGGTGTTGCCTCGACGACGAGTGCCTGGTGGGCCATTGCGAAGGTGGCGTCTCCGCCGGGAACCGGCGGTGCGTCGCGGGGCCCGGGAGCGCGCTCGACCTCGGCGCCTCCTGCGGTGACCCGAACGACTGCAACATCAACCAGCCGTTATTCTGCGACGTCCGTACCCAGCGGTGCCAGGCCACCATCGCGTCGACGCTGGGAGACGATGGCGGCCTGCTCACCACGTTCCTAAGCTCGGGCAACAACTCCAACGGGAGCCTGCTCCCGAATCTTGACGGCTTCTCCTGCGCCCTTCCAGGCGCCTCGAACTCTTCACCCTGCTGCTACGACCGAGAGCTGGACGGCGGGCGGGCGACGAGCTGCCTCATCACCGGCAGCTGCTCCTGCACGGGCAGCGCCTGCTCCTCCGTCGCGGGCTACACATGTCCCTTCTGACGCGCGCGCTCGCCAGCACCTGCCTGGTCGCCACCCTCGCCCTCGCGGACGACGCCAGTGACAAGGCACTCGCCTTGAACAGGCAAGGCACGGCGCTCGCCGAGCAGGGGCGCTTCGACGAGGCCATCGAGCGCTTCAAGGCCGCCGAGGCGCTGCTGCCGAGGTACCAGCATCACTGCAACATCGGCATCGCCTACCAGGACTCGGGTCGGCTGCCGCAGGCGCTCCGCTTCCTGCAGAGCTGCGTCGCGCGCGCCGGGAAGAACGCGTCACCAGCGTCTCGGACCCGCCTCGCCACCCTCGAGGCGAGGCTCACCGGGGCCCCCTGGGGCAGGCTCATCGTCGAGGGAGCGCAGCTGCGAGTCGCCATCGCGCCGTGGGCCGACGAGGAGTGGGTCGTCGATGGCCAGCGCACCTTCGTGCTCGAGGCGGGGGCCACGACGCTCCTCGCGCGGCGCCGTGACGGCACCACCTTCACGCGGGCGGTGACCGTCACCCCGGGGACCTCACTGACCGTCTCACTCGAGGCACCGCCGGCGGCCGCGCCAGTGACGCCCCCACCGAGCCCCACCGCGGCGCCCCTGGCGGTGGCCACCCCGGACCGGCCGAGCGCGACCGAGCCGCCAGCGCCTCGCGCCGAGCCGACCTCGGCGGTGACGACGCCCAGCGCCCCACCGGTGCCCAGCCGGCCCGTCGCGCCGTGGCTCCTCGCCGGCGCCGGGGCGGTGCTCGTCATCATCGGCGCCGTCGCCTACGCCCTCGCGGCGCCGCAGACCTCCACCTTCCCGGCCTCGACACCCGAGGCGGGCCTCTCTGGCTACCGCGCGCTCGTGGTGACGACGTACTCGGGCTGGGGCCTCGGCGGGGTGGCACTGGTGGGCGGCCTCGTCTGGGGCCTCAGCTCGAGCCGCCCGCCGCCCGTGACGCTGGCGCCCGCCGCCGGGCCGGGCGGGGCGCTGTCTCTCACGTTGGGCGCCCTCTGGTGATGACCGACCCCAACGCATCCCTCGACGACACCGTGCGGCGCCCGAACGACCCGCTCATCGGCCAGGTGGTCGACGGGCGCTTCGAGGTGAAGCAGCTGCTGGGCCGCGGAGGCATGGGCGCGGTGTACCTCGCCACGCAGCCCTCGGTCGGCCGCGAGGTGGCGCTCAAGGTGCTGCACGGCCACTTCCAGCGCGACGACGAGCTGGTCAAGCGCTTCGAGCGCGAGATTCGGCTGTGCGCGCAGCTCTCGCACCCCAACGTCGTGACGGTGCATGACGCCGGTGTGTGGAACGGTCTGCTCTTCATGGCCATGGAGCGGCTCGAGGGGTGCTCCCTCGCCGAGGTGGCCGCCTCGGGCCCGGTCGAACCGGCGCGGGCAGCCCGCCTGGTGGCGCAGGTCTGCGAGGCGCTCTCGCGGGCCCACGAGCGCGGCATCGTCCACCGCGACGTCAAGGCGTCGAACGTCATGGTGCTGCAGGGCGACCTGGTGAAGGTGCTCGACTTCGGCATCGCCACCGTCCAGTCGGGAGAGCGGCTCACCGCCACGCACGGCGTGCTGGGCAGCCCGAACGCCATCGCGCCCGAGGTCATCCGCTCGGCGAAGAACGTCACACCGAAGGCCGATCTCTACGCGGTGGGCACCCTGCTCTACGAGCTGCTCACCGGAGAGCCACCCTTCGGGACCGACACCGCGAACGCCGTGTTCGTGCGCCAGCTCTCGACGACGCCGCCGGCGCTCCCGCCGACGGTACCGCCGGGCCTCCGCGCGCTGGTGTGCGAGCTCATCGACCCGGCGCCCGAGAAGCGCCCGGCCAGCGCCGACGTCGTCAGGCAGCGGCTGCTCGCCGCCCAGACGCTCGCCGAGCCCTCCGCCGGGCCGCTGACCGAGCGCGCGGCCTCGCCCCGCCTCCGCCCGCGCCTCGCCCTCGGCGCCACCCTCGCCGCCCTCGGCCTGTCGGTCACCGCGGGCGTCCTGGCGTGGCGAGCGGAGCGTGAGGCCGGGGCGCCCCGCCCGCCCGCCCCCGAGGCCCGCGACGCGACGCCGCCCCCGTCCACCACGGCCCGGGCCGACACGACGACCGGTGGAGCCCCTGCGCCGGGCCCGGCTGCGGCAGCCACCGACGCTGGCGCACCTGACACGGCAGGACCCCCCGGCCCCCTCCCTGACCGCGGCGCGCCTGACACGGCCGCCACCTCGAGCCCCGCCGCGCCGGCCCGCACGACCGGCAGCGACACTCCCGGCCCCCTGTCCCCCGCGGCCAACGGGCCCAGGAGCACCACCCGAAGGTCCGGCGCAGCGCGGCCCCGCCCGACGTCGGACTACGAGACGGAGTAGGCGCGGCACGCGCTCCAACCGCCGGCCATCGTCGGGTCCATTCAGTCACCGCGGGCCCTGAACACGCCGCGCCGACGCTGGCGCTGCCCACCGGGGAGCGTCGTCTCCGATTTCGGCTGGCGCGCGAACACGTCCGGCTTTAGACCTCGTCCAACTTTCACCCAGGGAGCTGTCACCCACCATGCCTCGTCTCCTTCTCCTCCTCTCCTCCTGCCTCGCGCTGCAGGCCCTCGCCGACGGCCTGCTCGACACGGCGAAGGCCACCTTCAGGCCGCTGCCGAAGCAGTACGACTCGAAGGACAACCCCGTCACGCCCGAGAAGGTCGAGCTCGGGCGGCTGCTCTTCTTCGACAAGCGCCTGTCGAAGAACCACGACGTCTCGTGCAACAGCTGCCACGACGTGGCGAAGTACGGGGTCGACGGGGACCAGTTCTCGACGGGCCACAAGAAGCAGAAGGGCGGCCGCAACTCGCCGTCGGTCTACAACGCGGGCAACCACGTCGCCCAGTTCTGGGACGGGCGCGCCGCCACCCTCGAGGACCAGGCGAAGGGCCCGGTGCTCAACCCCATCGAGATGGCGCACCCCGACGCGGCCACCGTCGAGAAGCTCCTCAAGTCGATTCCGGGCTACGCGCCGCTCTTCGCGAAGGCTTTCCCCGGCGTCAAGGAGCCCATCACGTTCGACACCATGGCGAAGGCCATCGGCGCCTTCGAACGCACGCTGGTGACGCCGGGCCGCTGGGACGCGTTCCTCGCCGGCGACGAGAAGGCGCTGACCGACGCCGAGAAGAAGGGCCTCGAGACGTTCATCGCCACCGGCTGCATCGGCTGCCACATGGGCGAGGGCGTCGGCGGCGGCAGCTACCAGAAGCTCGGGGCCGTCACCCCGGTGCCGGGACTCAAGGACAAGGGCCGCTATGAGGTGACGAAGAAGGATGCCGACCTGTTCGTCTTCCGTGTGCCCTCGCTGCGGAACGTCGCGAAGACGGCCCCGTACCTGCACGACGGCACGGTGAAGACGCTGCCCGAGGCGGTGACGTTCATGGCGAAGCACCAGCTGGGCAAGGAGCTGAAGAAGGCAGACGTCGACGCCATCGTCACCTTCCTGAACGCGCTGACCGGCGAGCTGCCGAAGGTGGCGACGCCGAAGGAGCTCCCGTCGGGCAAGGACACGCCGAAGCCCGACCCGTCGTGAGCGGACGGGGCCGCGCGGCTCCACACGGCGCTTGAAGCGTCCCTCGCCCGTGGCAGGGTCGTCAGCCAGACGGCCCCGTCGCCGTCGGCGAGGGCACGCATGGCGAAAAGGAAGAAGGCACGCACCGCCGGCCCCGACGGCTGGCTGGCCCTGGTGGAGCGCGACCTCACCGCGCTCGCGCGCGCGGGCACCCTGCCGGCGGGCCACGGGCTCGACCAGGCGGCGAGCGACGTGGCGACGCTGCTGACGCGCGGGGACAAGGCGCCGCTGCTGGCCGGAGACCAGGGCGTCGGCAAGACAGCCATCGTGCAGGAGCTGGCCCGGCGTGTCGCCCAGGGCACCGTGCCGCCGGCGCTCGACGGCGTCCGCGTGCTCGAGGTGCCCGCCGCCGGCATCTTCGCGCGCACCAGCACGCCCAAGGCCGCGGCGGAGCTGCTCGAGGAGTTCCTGGAGCACGCCGAGGCGCAGCCCACCGTCGTCTTCCTGCGAGACCTCGGGGTGGTGCAGGGCAGCTCGCTGGTGCCAGTGCTGCTCCGCGCGCTGCGCAGTGGGCGGGTGCGGTTCATCTTCGAGGCCGACGCCCGGCGCGCCCACGAGCTGCTGCGCACCGACGAGGCGCTCGGCGAGCGGCTGCACCTGGTGCCGGTGAGCGAGCCGGCGCCCGAGCGCGCCCGGTGGATTCTGGGGCGGGTGGCCGAAGAGCTCGAGCTCGAGACGGGCCTGCCCATCGACGCCTCGGCCTGCGACGTGGCGCTGCGGCTGTCGGTGAAGTTCCTGCTGGCGCAGCGGCTGCCCCGGAAGGCCATCGAGCTGCTCAAGGAGACGGTCACCGAGGCCGCCGGCGCCGCGCGCGAGCGGGTGAAGGGCGAAGACGTGCTGGCGCGCTTCTGCGCCTCGACGCGGCTGCCGCGCTTCATGGCCGATGACCAGCTCGCGCTCGACCTCGACGCGGTGGGGCGCTTCTTCGGCACGCGGCTGCTCGGGCAGACCGACGCGCTCGACGCGGTGCTGCGCTCGGTCGCGCTCCTCAAGGCCGGGCTCAACGACCCACGGCGCCCGCTGGGCGTCTTCCTCTTCGCGGGGCCCACCGGCGTGGGCAAGACGCACCTCGCCAAGCTGCTCGCCGAGTACCTCTTCGGCAGCCACGAGCGGCTGGTGCGCCTCAACATGGCCGACTACCCCGACCACGGCGACGAGAACGTGCTGTTCGGCAACCCCTGGGCGCAGACGCTGTCGGGCAAGCGCGGCGAGCTGACGCGGCTCCTCGACGGGCGCGTCTTCACCGTGCTGCTGCTCGACGAGTTCGAGAAGGCGCACCCGCGGTGCCACGACCGCTTCCTGCAGCTGTTCGACGAGGGGCAGTTCATCAACGCCGCCGGCGAGACGGTGCCCTGCAACAACACCCTCATCGTGTGCACGTCGAACGTCGGTGCCGAGGTGTACCGCGAGGGGCCCATCGGCTTCGGCCCCACGCGCCGCGACGACGAGCTGCTCGGAGAGATTGACCGCCGCATCCAGGCGAGCTTCCGCGCCGAGTTCCTCAACCGCTTCGACGCCATCTGCCACTTCCGACCCCTGGGGAAGGTCGAGATTCGGCGCATCGCCCAGCGCGAGGTGGGGCGCGTGCTCGAGCGCGAGGGCATTCGGGCGCGGGGGCTCGACGTCGAGGTCGCGCCCGAGGTGGTCGAGCTGCTCGTCGAGCGCGGGTACTCGCCGGTGCACGGCGCGCGCTTCCTGCAGCGGGAGATCGAGAAGTCGCTCACGGCGGCGCTCGCGGTGGAGATCAGCCGCCGGGCGCTGCCGCCGGGCACGCCGGTGAAGGTGGTGAAGCACAAGGCGGGCGTGGTGGCGCTGGCCGAGGTGAAGGACCCGCGGGCGCGCGAGGCCACGGCGCAGGCGACGCTCCCGGCGGCCGGCGCCGCGCTGACGAAGCGGCGGCTCGACCAGCGCTCGCTGGCGCAGGAGGCGGAGCGCCTGGTCGGCCGGGCGGCGGGCGTGGCGCAGGCGGCGCGGCGCCCCGAGCTCGAGGCGAGGCGCAGGGAGCTGCTGGGCGTGTCCCAGGCGCCGGGCTTCTGGGACGACGGCGAGCGGGCGGCGGCGGTGCTCCGGGCGTACCGCGCGCTCGACGCGCAGCTGGCGGAGCGCGACCGCCTGCGTGAGCTCTGCCAGGTGCCGCGCCGGCGCGCGCGCGACGCGAAGGGCGAGCTGCAGCTCTCGGCGGCGGTGCGCGCCGTCGAGGAGGCCGCCCGCGAGGTGCAGCTGGCCGAGGCCCGGGTGGCGTCGGGCGCGGCGGGACAGCTCGACGAGGCCTGGCTCGAGGTGGCGGCGGCGAGCGACGGCGACGCAGGGGCGACGTGGGTGCGCGACCTGGTGACGATGTACAGCGGCTGGGCGCAGCGCCGGGGCTACGAGCTGAAGGTGGTGGCCGAGGGCGAGGAGCCGGCCCGAGCGGTGCTGCACGTGCAGGGGCCGGGCGTCTTCGGGTTCCTCTCGGGTGAGAAGGGCCTGCACCGCCGCGTCGACGACGACGGGCGGGTGGCGGCCTACGTGCGGCTCTCGGCGCCGGCGAACGCGCCGCTCGAGCGGGGCGAGGCGATGTCGCTCACGGCCCGCGAGGTGCGGCGCCGGGCGGGGCGCTTCGTCGAGCGGGTGAGCGCCGAGGTGTACGGCCGCGACGAGCGGACCGGCCGCGAGGTGAAGCTCTTCGGCGACGCCACGGTGGAGCGCCTCGAGGCGCTGGCGGTGGCGGTGCTGCACGGGCTGGCCGAGGGCGGCGACGAGGTGCGGCGGTACTTCATGGGTCGCGCGGCCCGGATCGAGGACCCGCGCACCGGCGAGGCCACGCCACGCACGAAGGACGTGCTGCGGGGAGAGATAGACCTCTTCATCGCCGCCTGGCTCGCCCGCCCACCGCCCCCGAACTGAGGCGGGCCCCGCGGCGTCCTGGCGGGGCCTCGAGTAGGCGAGGCGCTCTGCGCTGGCGGCGGCGCGTGTCGGCCCCGGGGCCAGCCCTGGAGCGCGGCGCGGGGAGGTCGTCTCGACCATGTCCCGCCGGGCCTCGCGCCTTCCTGCGCGCGCGAGGAGCACCCGATGGGCGCGCGACTCCGGTCGGCGGGCCCCTCGCGGCGAGGGCGTCGAACGGGGAGGCCGTGGGCGCGGTGACGCGAGCTGACGTGCTCCACCCGACAACGACGCTTCGCCCGCTGGGAGCGGCGTGAAGACCCATCGGAAGAGCGGCCGGCCCGTCGCCGACGCGCGGCGTGATGGCGACGAGCGTTCAGGCGAAGAGCGCGGCGAGCCCGTCGTCGACGTCATCGCCTCGTCGCTCTGGGTGGCGCCCAACCCACGCAGCTGACCGAGATCCAACGCCCTCTCTCGGGGGCGACTGAAGTGGAGCCCGTTTCGTGGACAGAGCTGCAGCCTGCGTTCGGGGCTGGTGCTGGGAAGGGGGCGCCGCTCCCGGGAGCTGTCCACGTGTTGACGCTTCTGGTGAACAGGTTGACACGCGCCTTGAGAGCGACCCGGTCCCCTGACTCCGGCGTCGAGCGGGGTGAGCGGGGCCGGGGTGGCCGACGTCATTCGGCCTGGGTCCTCGACGCTCGAGGCTTCGGAGCGCGACCGTCGAGCCCGTCGCTCCCAGGGGCGGTGGTCCATCGTCGGCGACCTCGGGCGGACGGCGACGGACGCCTCATCGAGCGCAACGAGGACCCGCTCGTTGGCCTGCCGCCGCTCGATGCCCGGGGTGAGCGCGACACTTCCGCCAGCTCCACCTCGGTGACGCGCGTGACAGGGAGCGGCACGACACCATCGTGCGCGGAGCGCTCGCCGGCACCGGTGAGCGCGACCGGTACCTCCGCCAGTGCCTGGACGACACCATCCAGGTGCTGAGGCCTCATCGCCCACCATCGCTCCACCGCGCCGGGCACCCGTCAGCTTCGGCGCGTCGGCGCCAACGATCTCATCACCACCCGCGGGAAGACGTCCCGCGACGCCTGACCGCTGCGGGCCGCAGCTCCGCCGGTGTCATCCGCGCCACACGCGACGACGACTTCGAGCGACCAACCGCGGCCGCCTGCTCCCCTCGACCGCTGCGTGACGCCGGTGGCGAGGCGTCGAACAGGGGGGGCCCTCGAACCCGGTGAGAACGGCGTGCACGGCCCGCCGGCATCGACGCGCGGCGCAGAGGCAACGAGCGCGGAGCTTGAGCGCGCGTCCGGCCGGACTTCGACGTCGTCGCCTGCATGGATGGAGCGGACCCTTGGAGGCTGGCGAGGTCGACGTGCGCGGCCCTCCGTGATCTCCGGCTACCGGCGCGTCCTCACCGACCCCCGGGCGGCGGCGGTGAAGCCGGCCCCGGGAACGTCCCGGCGCGCGCCGGTGGGGGCGGCGGCAGCGCGGTGGTGCGCGCCTCGGGCGACCGCGCGGGGACGGCGGCGTGGACACGGAGCGGCAGCGGGTTGCTCGCGGCCACGTCAAACAGCGCCCCGAGGACATCGAGCACGACGAGCGCAGGCGTCGGGTCCGACGCCACTCCGGCTGGGGCCGGGCTCGCGCAGGTGTCACCCCGCGCAGGCCTCGACTGCCACCCGGTGACGGCGACACCTGCCGACGCCGAGGGCGAGACGAACTCAGGCGTCACCCACTCGGACGCGCCCGACGGTGACACCGACTCCCGGCTCAGCGCCACCGCTTCGAGGCGCGCCGACGACGCGTCCGCTCCGACGCCCCGCGTCGCGCCCGGCGCAGCGAATTCAGGGGTCGCCCACTCAGACGCGGCCGTCGGCGACACCGACTCGCGGTTCAGCGCCACCGCTTCGAGGCGCGCCGGCGGCCCGACCGCGCCGACGCCCACCGGCGCAACCGCTCCGCGCTCCCGTCCCGTCACCGCCGGCGAGCCTGCTCCACGCACCGACTCCGTCCTCACCGTCACGTCAGCGTCCATCACCCGCTCCGGCACCGCCGTGACGCCAGGGCCACCCACCGACGGATTCATCACCAGCGCGCCAGCCCCGGGCGCCGACGCCGTCATCACACTCAAGCCACCGCCGCTCACCTGCTCCGTCACCACCGACGCACCCACCCCAGGCTCCGACCCCGTCACCACCGTCGACGTCCCCAGGACCGACTCCGCCACCACCATCTCGGCCGCACTGCGCCGCGCGGCGTCTCGACGCGCCGCCTCGGCCTGCGCGTCCGCCATCTGCCGCGCCTCACGCTCGACCTCGAGCGCCACCACCCGCGCTTGGCGCTCGGCCTGCCACTGCACCCGCCGATGCTCGTGGAGCGCCAGGTGGTCGCGGCGCACCTGCTCCTTGCGCGCGGCCTCGGCGGCGAGCCAGGCCTGTAGTGCCGGGCCGCCCCGCCGCGTCAGCTCGGCGACCCACGCCCGCTCGTCCACGTTCGGTCGGAACACGCCCTGCTCGACGGTGAAGCTGACGTCGGCGCACGAGCCACGGGCCGACTCGAGGCCAGTCAAGGTGACATCGAGGACGTGGCCGGGGCCCAGCGGCGCCGGCGCGTCGAGGCGCTCGTTCGTCCACGATGCGTCCAGCACGACGGCGTGCGTCGAGGTCCGGGGCTCCGGCAATACTGGCGGCACCTCGACGCTCACACCGGGAATGGCGGCAGGCTCGGGCTCGGCGCCAGTCGAGAAGCGCTGCAGCGGCGCCGCCCGGCCGTCGACGTGGAGCCGGGCCTCGCCCCGGATGGGGGTTGGCGAGGTGACCCACACCCGCACGTACTCTCCCCATCGCGCGCCGAGGGACACGCGCCGCAGGCCGAGGGGGCCGCACGCCTCGTCGGCCGCGCGGGTGACGACCCGGTCGCGCGTCGACTCGAGCCGCGCGTGGCGCAGCGCACATCCACTCAGCAGCACCACCTGGAGGGCCAGCCAACGCACGGCACGGGGACGGAGCCGGCGCCTGCGTATTCAGAGTCCCTCCTGCTCCGGGCCGGCGCCGCCGCCAGCGTCAGGGAGGACGGCCGCCTGTCCTGGCCCGGGACTCGAGCCACCTGATTTCGACGGACGAGGTGCGCGAGACCTGGCCCGCGAGCCGTGACTCTCGTCGACGCCTGCCCTCGCGCTCGGCCCTCGAAGTGAAGGGCGTTCGACCGGCGCGGTTCGCTCCCGACCAGCTTGAGGCGCTCCGAGTCCTGCTTGGCATCAGGCAGCTCTTCCGCCACGGCGACGGAGCCGAAGCACCGCCCCGAGCGGCTCCGCGAGCCAAGCCCGGGAGACCTGCGAATGGCGCGCCTCGATGGCCGCCAGTGGCCGCACCACGGTCCTCGTGATGCGCGCCTGGATGGACCCTCGACGTCAACCGACGGCGTGCCGACCGGGCGCCTGCCTACGTCACCCCATCGTCGCGACGAGCCGGCCGGCAAAGCCGCCGTCACGCAGCGCCCAGAACCGCCCGGGCACCTCGTCGAGGCGCAGGCAGGCCACGCGCGGCACCACGGCGCCCCGCCGGTACCAGGCCAGCACCTGGTCGAGCTCGTGGCGCGACCCGAGGAACGCCGGGCGCACCGAGACGCCCCGCATGACGGTGTCGAAGAGCGACAGGTCGAACCGCACCGCGGGCGAGGCCGCGGCGAGTACCACGGCGCCCCCGCGCGTCACCGCCCGCGCGGCGAGCTGGACGGCCTGCGTCGACGGCGTGCACACCACCACGGCGTCGAGCCGCCCATCGAGCCCGCTCGAGGCGCCCAGCGAGACGCCCAGCGCGAGGCGGTGCGGGTCGAGGTCTACCGCGGCGACGGCGAGGCCCTCGGCATGGGCGCACTGCACCACGAGGTGCCCCAGGCCACCGACGCCGATGACGCCGAGCCGATGCCCGGCGCCCAGGCCCGTGGCGCGGACCGCGGCGAAGGCCGTCCAGCCCGAGGCGAAGAGGGGGGCCATCACGGCCGCGTCGTCGAGGGCCTCGAGCGGCACCACCCGGTCGGCCGCCACCAGCGCCGTCTGCGTGAGGAAGCCGTCGCGGTGCCACCCGCGCAGCGTGGCGGCGTCGCACCACCGCTCGAGCCCGCGCTCGCACGCCTGACACGCGCCGCACGACGAAGCCAGCGGCGTGAGGCCCACGCGTGCGCCCACCGACGACGTCACACCCGGCCCGACGGCCTCGACCCGCCCCACCGCCTCGAGCCCGGGTACCAGCGGCTGGCGGGGCAGCGCGTCGAGCTGGAAGAAGCCGAAGTCGGCCAGCCCCAGCCCGCACGCCTCGACGCGCACGCGCACCTGGCCGGCGCCCGGCACCTCGTCGGGGCGGTGCAGGAAGACCGGGGCCTCTCTCGGGTGCGTGAAGGCCACGGCGACCGGCATGCCCTGAGTGTCACATGAGCCCGCGCCGGGGCGGCGAGCATTTTCGCGCCGGCCCGGGGCCGCCCGCCGTCACTTCGACGGAGGCTTCGTGGGGTCCGGCGTGCCCTTCGGCTTCCCCGCCGCTGGCGGGGCGTCCGCCTTCGACCCGGTGCCCACCCCGCGCAAGGGCACCGCCGCGCCCCTCGTCCCCATCGTCCCCAGAGCGCCACCGCCCCGCAGGGCCGTGACCTCCTTCGGCGGGGCTGACGGTGAGGGCCCGGGCTCTCCGGCGACGGCGGCGACGGCCGTGAGCGAGGCGACGACGAGAACGACGAGACGGTGGCGCATGTGAGGCTCCATGGGTGTTCGCCCACGCTCGAGTGCGGGGCGGGCCGGGTGATGCGGGCGCCGTGCCAGCCCGCAGCGCCGAGGCGCCGCGACGAGACGGGTTGGGAGCCCCATGGCCGTGGAGCCGCGTGGCGCCAGCGGGCGCGTCGACACGCCGGCGCGGCCGCCGCCCCGCACGGGCCGTGGGCCCTGGGAGCGTTCGCCTTGCCTCGGCGGAGCGCCGGTGCTGTGACGCACGAGGCCCGATGAACCGCTCGCTGCTGTACGTCACCGTCCTCGTCATCGCGACCTGCGGGCTCATCTACGAGCTCATCGTCGGCACGCTGGCGAGCTACCTGCTGGGCGACTCCATTACCCAGTTCTCGACCGTCATCGGCGTCTACCTCTTCGCGCTGGGCATCGGCGCGTGGCTCTCGGGCTTCATCGACAAGGGCGTGGCCACCCGCTTCGTCGAGGTCGAGCTCGCCGTCGCCCTGACCGGGGGCATCTCGGCGCCCTTCCTCTTCGCGACCTTCTCGTCGGGCGCGTCGTTCCGCGTGGCGCTGTACGGCATGGTGACGGTCATCGGCACGCTGGTGGGGCTCGAGATTCCGCTGCTGCTGCGCCTCATGAAGGACCAGCTCCAGTTCAAGGACCTGGTCTCGCGCGTGCTCACCTTCGACTACCTGGGGGCGCTGTTCGCCTCGCTGCTCTTCCCCATCGTGCTGGTGCCGAAGCTGGGGCTGGTGCGCACCTCGCTCGCCTTCGGGCTGCTCAACGGACTGGTGGGCCTGTGGAGCACCTGGCTGCTCGAGCCCGCGCTGCCCTCGGTGACGCGGCTGCGCGTCAAGGGCGTGCTGGTGTCGGTGGTGCTGCTGGTGGGGCTCGCGCTCGGCGGCAGCCTCACCGACGTGCTCGAGGAGCAGCTCTACAACGACGAGGTGGTGCACGCGGTGTCGACGCCATACCAGCGCATCGTGGTGACGCGCGGCCACCGGGGCTTCTCGCTCTTCCTCAACGGGAACCTGCAGTTCGCCGCCGTGGACGAGTACCGCTACCACGAGGCGCTCGTCGTGCCGGCGATGCGGGCGGCGCGGCAGGTGAAGCAGGTGCTCATCCTCGGTGGGGGGGACGGGCTGGCGGCGCGCGAGGTGCTGCGCTTCGCGGGCGTCGAGCGCGTCACCCTCGTCGACCTCGACCCGGCGATGACCCGGCTGGCGGTGCAGTACGAGGAGCTGGCCGCGCTCAACGGTCACTCGCTCGAGCACGAGAAGCTGCGCATCATCAACGACGACGCCTTCCGCTTCCTCGACGAGACGGCCGAGACGTTCGACGTGGCCATCGTCGACTTCCCGGACCCGAACAACTTCTCGCTGGGCAAGCTGTACACGACGAAGTTCTACGGGCTGCTCAGGCGGCGGCTGGCCGAGGGCGGGGTCGCCGTCATCCAGTCGACGTCGCCCCTCTTCGCGCGGCGCTCGTTCTGGTGCATCGACGAGACGGTGCGCGCGGCGGGCTTCGCGACGCGGCCCTACCACGCCTGGGTGCCCAGCTTCGGCGAGTGGGGCTACGTGCTAGCCTCGACCTCGTCCCTCGAGCCGCGGCGCCCGCTGCCAGAGGGCCTGCGCTTCCTCTCCGAAGCATCGCTGCCGACGCTGTTCGTCTTCCCGCCGGACATGGCGCAGGTGCCGAGCGAGGTGAACCGGCTCAACAACCAGGCGCTGGTGCACACCTACGAGCAGGAGTGGCGCCGCTGGAACTGACGCGCGCGCCTCGCATGCCCGCCCCACCGACCCGACACCCGCCCGACGCCGCCCCGGCGGAGCGCTGACACCGATGCCGTCCGTCTTCTTCTGGCTCCACGTGCTGGCGGCCACCTCGACGGTGGTGGTGGCGGTGCTGGCGCTGTCACGGCACGCGAACGCCGCCCTGCGGGGGCCGCTGGTGCTGCTGGCCGTCGACCAGTTCGTCCTCAACGCCTGCTCGGTGGCGGGAGACCTGACGGCCGACCCGGCGTACCGCTGGCTGGGCGCGAGCGTGACGCCGCCCTTCACCGCCTTCGCGCTGCACCTCGCGCTCGCCTTCACGGGCACCGCCCGGCGCTTCAGGGCCGCGCTGGCCTTCGCGTACGCCGTCTTCCTCGGCGAGGCCGGGCTGGTGCTGCTCGACTGGAAGACGCACGTCGTCGACCTCCCTGGCGAGCTGGGCACGCACGCCCTCGTCGCCGCGGTCAGCAGCGCGCCGGTGGCGCTCTTCGGCGCGTGGCTCCTCGCAGGCCACCTACGGAGCGCCGGCAGCGCCGAGCGGGTGCGCACCTGGCTCTTCGTCGTCGCGCTCGTCGGCGGCGTGCCGCTGCTGCTGACCGACCTGGCGTCGGACATGGGCCTGCCGGTGCCGCCGCTGTCCACCGCGGGCAGCTGCGTCTTCAATGGGCTGCTCATCGTCGTCACCCTCGGCGTCTCGCGCGCCTCGCGGCGGGAGCAACTCGGGCAGGCGGTGCTGCTCGCGCTCTTCGTGGTGGTGGGCTTCCTGACGCTCTTCTCGCTCTTCCGCGACCGGCAGGGGCTGCTGGTGCTGTCGATGACGGCCTTCGCCCTGGCGCTGGTGGCGGCGGGCCGGCTCGGGTGGGAGGCGCTGTCGCGGCAGCGCGAGGGGCTCGCCCGCTTCGCCACCCTGGGCCGCTTCTCGGCGCAGATGGCGCACGACCTGAAGAACCCGCTGGCCGCGGCCCGGGGCGCCGCCGAGTACCTCGAGGGCGAGGTGAAGGCGCTGGCCCGCGACGACCTGACGCAGCTCTCCCGGCTGCTGGTGCAGCAGCTCGACCGCCTGACGGGCATCATCGACCGCTACCAGCGGCTGTCGCGCCTCGAGCTCGAGCGCCAGCGCGTCGACGTCAACGCGCTCGTCGAGCGGGTGCTGTCGCTTCAGGCCCTCGCGGCCGGCCCCGCCATCACCCTCGAGAAGCGGCTCGCCCCGGGGCTGCCGCCGGCCTGGGTCGACCCCGAGCTCATCGCCTCGGCGCTCGAGAACCTGGTGAAGAACGCCCTCGAGGCGATGCCCGCCGGCGGCACCATCACCGTGGCCACGGCGGCGCTGGGCGAGGCGCTGAGCCTCTCGGTGAGCGACACCGGCCAGGGCATGGACGCGCGCACCCGCGCCCAGGTGTTCGACCTCTTCTTCACCACCCGGGCCCAGGGGAGCGGCCTGGGGCTGGCCTTCGTGCAGCAGCTCGCCCGGGCGCACGGCGGCGAGGTGCTCCTCGAGTCGCGCGAGGGCGCGGGCACGCGGGTCGAGCTGCGCCTGCCCCTCGAGCCCCCCGGCGACGCGGCGGCCGGTCCGCGCTAGGACGCAGGGCATGTCCGAGAGCGCTGCGAGCGTGCTGGTGGTGGACGACGACGCGGCGGTGGGCACCGTGCTCGCCGCGCTGCTGAAGCAGGACGGCTTCGAGGCCACCTTCGTGCCCGACGCCGCCACCGCTCTGGCGACACTCGAGAAGCGGCCCTTCGACCTGGTGATGTCCGACGTGCGCATGCCCGGCATGGACGGCTTCGCCCTGCTGGCCACCCTTCGCCGCCTCATGCCCGAGGTGCCGGTGGTGCTGCTGACGGCCCACGGCACGGTGGCGATGGCCGTCGAGGCGATGAGGGCCGGCGCCGCCGACTTCGTGATGAAGCCCTTCGCCCGCGACGAGGTGCTCTTCACGGCGCGCAAGGCCCTGGGGGTGACGCAGGCCCCGCGCGCGGCGCCTCCGCAGCAGCAGCTCGACGGCGGCATGGTGGGCAGCTCGCGCGCGCTCGACGAGGTGCGGGCCCTCATCGCGAAGGCGGCCGGCAGCCAGGCCACGGTGCTCATCCTCGGAGAGACGGGCACCGGCAAGGAGCTCGCCGCCCGGGCCATTCACGCGCAGTCGTCGCGCGCGAAGGAGCCCTTCGTGCGCCTCACCGGCGGCGCCATTCCCGACACCCTCTTCGAGAGCGAGCTGTTCGGCTACGAGAAGGGGGCCTTCACCGGCGCCGTGGGCCGCAAGCCCGGGCGCGTCGAGCTGGCGAAGGGCGGCACGCTCTTTCTCGACGAGGTGGGCGAGCTGTCGACGTCCATTCAGGTGAAGTTGCTGCGCCTCATCCAGGAGCGGGAGTTCGAGCGCGTCGGGGGCACCGAGACGCTGAAGGCCGACGTGCGCTTCGTCGCTGCCACGCATCGGCCGCTCGAGCAGCTGGTGCGCGAGGGCAGCTTCCGCGAAGACCTGTTCTACCGGCTCAACGTCATCCCCGTGGTGCTGCCGCCGCTGCGCGAGCGGGCCGACGACGTCGAGGCGCTGGCGCGGCACTTCGTCGGAGCGCTGGGCCAGGCCCACGGGCGGCCCCAGGCGCGGCTCACCGACGACGCCCTCGGGCTGCTCCGCGCGCAGCTCTGGCCGGGCAACGTGCGGCAGCTGCAGAACTTCCTCGAGCGGCTGGTGGTGCTGTCGGGCGGAGACGTGCTGGGCGCCGACGACGTGCGCCGCGAGCTGTCGCGCGCCGGGTCGCCCACGGCGGTGAGCGGCGCGCCGGCGCCGGGCGCCATCGGCGGTCCGCTCCTCGACGACCGCCGCCGCGACGCCGAGCGCGCCGCCGTGCAGGACGCGCTGACGCAGGCGAAGGGCAACCGGGCGTTGGCGGCGCGGCTCCTCGGCGTCAGCCGCCGCACGCTCTACTACAAGCTCGACGCGCTCGGCCTGAAGGGGTGAGGGCGCGGACCCTCGACGCGCCGCAAAACGAAGCGGGGCCTCTGGCGACGCCCTCGCCCTTGCCAGAGCCCCTCGCTCCACGTCACAAGCGGGGCATGGCTTCTCCGGTCGACGCCCTGCCCCCCCACCTCCAGCGGTACGTGGTGGACCAGGCCTACGAGCAGTACACGCCGCGTGACCAGGCGGTGTGGCGCCACATCTTGAAGCGCCTGCGCGGCCACCTCGAGTCGCGCGCCCACGACGTCTACCTGCAGGGCCTCGACGCCACTGGCATCGACCTCGAGCGCATTCCGAAGCTCGAGACGATGAACGAGAAGCTCGCCCCGCTTGGCTGGAGCGCAGTAGGCGTGCGCGGCTTCATTCCCCCGGCCGTCTTCACCGAACTGCAGGCGCGCGGCGTGCTGGCCATCGCCGCCGACATTCGCAGCCACGAGCACATCGCCTACACCCCGGCGCCCGACATCGTGCACGAGTCCGCCGGGCACGCCCCCATCCTCGCGGACGCGGCGTACGCGCGCTACCTCAAGGCCTGCGGCGAGGTGGGCTTCAAGGCCATCGCCTCGGCCGAGGACCGCGCGATGTTCGAGGCCATCCGCAACCTGTCGGTGGTGAAAGAGGACCCCTTCTCGACGCGCGACGACGTGGTGCTGGCCGAGAGCCGCCTCGCCGCCGCCGCCGCCTCGGTGCGCTACGCGTCCGAGTCGACGCGCGCCAGCCGCCTGTACTGGTGGACGGCCGAGTACGGCCTGGTGGGCTCGCTCGAGGCGCCGCGGCTGTACGGAGCCGGCCTGCTGTCGTCCATCGGCGAGGCCGAGCACTGCCTCACCGAGGCGGTGCGCAAGGTGCCCCTCTCGCTCGCTTGCACCACCACCGCCTACGACATCACGCGCATGCAGCCGCAGCTCTTCGTGGCGCGCGACTTCGGCCACCTCAACGACGTGCTCGACGCCTTCAAGCAGACGCTCGCCTGGGTGCGCGGCGGCGACTACGGGCTCGACGAGGCGCTGCGCTCGCACACCGTCAACCACCTCGTGCTGCAGAAGCCGTCGAGCGAGCTGCTCGAGTTCACCGGTGAGGTGAAAGAGGTGCACCGCTTCGGCCGCCAGACGGGGCCGGGCCTCACCGCGGCTGTCATCGAGCTCGCCGGCCCGGTGATGCTCTCGAAGGGCGGTGTGACGACCGAGGGCCCGAAGAAGAACGCGGGGGTGGTGCTCATCGGCACCGAGCGGCTGCCGGCGCGCGGGCCCTTCACCTTCACGCTCCAGTCGGGCGTCGAGGTGTCGGGCTTCGTCGTCGAGGGCCACGAGGTCATCGACTTCCGCGTCTGGTACGCCGGCAAGCAGCTGCCGGTGCCGACGTGGGCCTCGGTGGCCATCGCCGAGGCGATTCCGTCGGTGGCCGGCGGCCCGGCGGACCCGGCGACGTGGGACAGGCACTTCGGCCAGCTCGACAGCTTCACCGCGGGCAGCTCTGAGGCGCTGGCGCGCAAGCACAAGGCCGACGAGCTCCCGGCGAGCCTCGCCGGCGCCTACCGCGAGGTGGCGCAGATGCGCGAGCGCCGGCAACCCGACGCCAGGCGGCTCGAGGCCCTGCGCCGGGACTTCAAGGGCGAGGCGCTGCTGGTGGAAGAGGTCGTCGAGCTGCTCGAGCGCCGGAGCTGACGGGCCCGCGCGGCCTCGCGACGCCCGCGGCGAGTCCCGACGGCTGGCGAGGTGCGCCGGCCGCCGGGGCTGCGTCCCGTCTGCGCCCAGGCCCGCTCTTTCGTTGCGTCGGCCCCCTCCGCTGAAGAGACTCGGGGCGTTCTTCTCGGGGAGCCCCATGACGACCGAAGACGAGTGGACGGACGTCGGCGCCGCGGACGAGCTCTGCCGCCGGCCGCTGCAGCAGGTGTTGGTGGGTGGCCGCACCCGGGTGGCGCTGTCGTGGGTGGGCGGCCGCTTCGCCGCCGTCTCGGGCGTGTGCAACCACGTGGGGGGCCCGCTCGGAGAGGGCCGCCTCGAGGGCGAGTACATCGTCTGCCCGTGGCACTACTGGAAGTTCCACCACCGCACCGGCGCGGGCGAGCCGGGCTTCGAGGCTGACCGCGTCCCCGCGCACGAGGTGAAGGTCGAGGCCGGGCGGGTGCTGGTGAGCACCCGGCCCACCACCACGCGCAGCAAGAAGCCCCACGCGCCCCACCCGCTCGCCCGACCGGTGGAGCGGGGTGACGGGCCCGTGCGCGTGCTGGGGCTGTCGACCACCGCGATGACCGCGGGCCAGCCCCGCTACTCCACCTCGGACGACCTGCTCGACACGGCGCTGGCGGCGGCGGGAGCACAGGGCTGCGAGACGCGCCTGGTCCGGGTTCGCGACCTGCAGTTCCGGGCCTGTGAGGGGTTCTATTCGAAGGGCGCGCGCGCCTGCACCTGGCCGTGCTCCATCACCCAGATGGACCCGAACGACCAGCTCGACCAGGTCTACGAGGGCGTCGTCCACTGGGCCGACGTCATCGTCGTGGCGACGCCCATTCGCTGGGGCGCGCCCAGCAGCCTGTACGCGAAGATGGTCGAGCGTATGAACTGCATCCAGAACCAGCAGACCATCGCCGGCCGCGACTTGATGAAGAACAAGGTGGTGGGCCTCATCGTCACCGGCGGGCAGGACAACGTGCAGGGCGTCGTCGGGCAGATGCTCACCTTCTTCGGCGAGCTCGGCTGCCAGTTCCCGCAGCACCCCTTCATCGCGCACTCGCGCGGGTGGACGGCCGAGGACATGGAGAACAACCAGCGGGCCGTGCAGCGCTCGGCGTCGCTCAAGGAGGGCGCCCAGGCCCTGGCTGGCCGGTGCGTGGCGCTCTCCCGGCTGCTGTTGGCGGGGGCCTTCGAGGGCAGCCCCACCTCGCGCGGCGGGCGCAAGGCGCACCGGGCCGAGCGGCCGCCTCCCGAGAGCTGACGGCCACGCGCGCCGGGCGGGGCCCACCGAAAGCCCCGGCCAGCGGCGCAAGAGCCGGTTAGCAGCCCGTTGAAGAAGAGGCCGCAGCCATCGTGTCCGCGGATGACTGGCTGGATGGCGCAGGACCTTCCGAGGCCCTGGGCGCGGTGAGAAATTCGAACGCCAG
>JADCJJ010000346.1 GCA_020247085.1 Myxococcaceae bacterium
AGCCCGGGTGCCCGGGTCTTGCCAACCGCGAGGTTCCGCCCCACGCCGCTGAGGTTCGAGGCTGCGCCCGGCCTCGAGGCGCCGCGAAGCCCGGGTGCCCGGGTCTTGCCGACCGCGAGGTTCCGCCCCACGCCGCTGAGGTTCGAGGCTGCGCCCGGTCTCGAGGCGCCGCGAAGCCCGGCTGCCCAGGTCGGGCCGACCGCGCGATTCTACGTTGCGCCCCCGAGGCTCGCGGGAGCGCCCGTGGCTTCGGCGTCGCGACGTCTCGTCTCTGCGGGGGCGAGGCCACGCCCGAGAGCGGGCAAGGCGCCGACGAGGGACCGCAGGGGCATCGGACGCCTCTTCGCGGGTCGTGCGCGCCGCGCCGGGGGTCCTGGCTCCCGGCGACGTCCGCGCGACCACCGCTGCGCGCCCGTTCGCCCCGAGGCCGCGATCGCAGCTCCCCGCGGTGGTGCGCGGTGAACGTCGACCTCTCGCTCGCTGCCATCGCCGCGCTGACGGGGGTGGCCTTCGTGGCCGGGCTCATCGACGCCATCGCCGGGGGCGGGGGGCTCCTCACGGTGCCGGCGCTCCTCACCGCCGGTCTGCCGCCGCACTTCGTCTTCGGCACCAACAAGGGCGCCGCCGTCTTCGGCTCGGGAGCGGCTTTCTGGCGCTTCGCCCGGGCACGCCTCATCGATGGTCGCCGGGCGCGGTGGCTCTTCCCGGCGGGCTTCGTCGGCTCGTGCGGCGGCGCCGCGCTGGTACTGCTCGTCGACCCCACGCTGCTGCGGCCTCTGGTGCTGGTGCTGCTGGTGGCTGCCGGCGTCGTCGTCGCGCTCGTCCGCCCGCGCCCGCCCGACGCGCAGGCGCCTCCCGTTCACCGCGCCACCGAGAAGGCCGTGCTGCTGGCGCTGGGCCTGGGCGCCTACGACGGCTTCTTCGGGCCCGGTACCGGCACCTTCCTCATCATCGGCCTCGTCACCCTGCTGCGGGCGTCGCTGCGCGAGGCGAGCGCGACGGCAAAGGTGGTGAACTTCGCCTCGAATCTCGCCGCCATGCTGCTCTTCGCGGCGCGGGGCCTCGTGCTGTGGAAGGTGTCGCTCCCCATGGCGCTCGGGCAGTTCCTCGGAGGCACCGTCGGGGCCCAGCTCGCCGTGCAGGGCGGCGACCGCCTCGTCAGGCGGGTGGTGCTGGGGGTGGTGCTGGCGCTGGTGGCCCGGCTTGGGTACGACCTGTGGGCATGAAGACCGTCACCATCACCTACTGCACGGCGTGAGGCTACGCGCCACGGGCTGCCCGGGCGGCAGCCGCGCTGAAGGACGAGCTCGAGCTCGAGGCCACGTTGAAGAAGGGCTCGGGGGGCATCTTCGAGGTCGCTGTCGATGGCGTGGTGGTGAGCCGCAAGGGTCTCGGCGGCTTCCCCTCGGAGAAGGAGATCGTCGACGCCGTCTCGAGAGCGCTCGACGGGTGACGAGGCCAGGGTGACGGTGCGTCGCATCGCGCGCCAGCGCCTCGGCCTGCGCGCGCAGGTGCGCCGGGCGCTGGGCGCCGCGGTGACCGACGGCGTGTTGGGGGCGGCGGCCCGGTCGACCCGGTTCCTGCCGGGGGCCCACCCCGGGCTTTACGGCGTCGCCGTCGAACGTGACGTCCCCTACCTCGTCGACGGGCAGCCCCGGCAGCGGCTCGACGTCTACCGGCCGCGCGCCGCGGGCGGTGGCCTCAGGCCCTGCGTCCTGTACCTGCACGGCGGTGGTTTCCGGGTGCTGTCGAAGGAGACGCACTGGCTCTTCTCGCTCGCCTACGCCCGCCGCGGCTTCGTGGTGGTGAACGCTGACTACCGCCTGGCGCCAGCGCACCCGTTCCCCGCGGCCGTCGAGGACGTCGCCGCCGCCTACCGGTGGGTCGTCGCCAACGCGGCACGCCTGGGCGTCGACCCGTCGCGCCTCGTCATCGCCGGGGAGTCGGCCGGCGCGAACCTGGCCATGTCCCTGACGCTGGCGACGACCTTTCGACGCGCCGAGCGCTTCGCCGCCGAGGTGTACGAGACGGGCGTGGTGCCTCGGGCCGTCGTCGCCGCATGCGGCCTCTTCGAGGTGAGCCGGCCCGAGCGCTTTCGGGGCCAGCACGCCTTCTTCCGTGACCGCGTCGAGGAGGTGGCCGAGGCGTACCTGGGCGGGCTGCACCTGCCGCAGGCCCTCATGGACTTCGCCGACCCGGTGCGCGCGCTCGAGCGGGGCGAGGTTCCCGACAGGCCCCTGCCGCCGGTGTTCCTCCCCTGTGGAACGTGGGACTTCCTGCTCGACGACTCGAGGCGCCTGCATCGTGCGCTCATCGCCGCGGGCTCCACCAGGTCACGCTTCGAGGCCTACGCGCGTGGCCCGCACGCCTTCCACGCCCTCGTCTTCACCTCCGCCGCACGGGAATGCTGGCGAGACACCTTCGAGTTCCTCGACGAGGCCGGCGCGCTCCCTGCGCGCGGGTGAGGGTGCCTTCGCGGGGGGGCTTCGCCGAGTCACGCTGGCGCGGCCTGCGGGGCCGGCTGCCACGGCGGACGAGGGCGAGGCTCAGACGAAGACGCCCTCCCACGGCGAGGCCGGGGAGGGCGCGGAGCCGAGGCGAGCGCCGTCGAAGCGCGGCGTCAGCGGCTGCAGACGGCCAGCTCGGCCGTCGCGGGGGCCTGGGCGCGGGCGAGCAGCTGCTCGCGGCCCTCGTCCGATACCCGCACGACGACCCAGTGCCCGTCCTCGGTGAGGGCGAGCGTCGAGTTGCGGTCGAGCTGCCCCGAGCGGAGCAGCTGCTCGAACTCCCGCATCGCCACCGCGCGCTGGGCCTCTGGCAGTCGCTGCAGCTGCGGGTGCTGGCTCATCGAGTACAGCACGTTCGAGCGGTCGTCCTCCTTGAAGGGGAAGTTGTCGCCGAGGAGCACCACAAGGAGGGCCTGGATGGGGAACGTCGCGACGTCGACCGCGAACGTGAGGGGCAGCAGGAAGACGCCCGTCGTCTTTCGCGCCTCGTAGGTGGGGCGCGTGACGGTGATGCCCAGGAACGCGCGGTCGACGGCGCGGGAGAGCATGCAGCCCGTCGAGGCGACGGCGAAGACGGTGGCGAGGGTGATGAGGCGCAGGAAACGTCGGCTGAACATGGCTGCTCTCCTTGGAGACGTCGGAACACCACAATCCTGAGCGCGGACTGGCAGGGGATCAAGTCGTTCGCCGGTTCGCTACGGTCCGCTACAGGCTGATCCTTCAGCCGCCGGCTTCGGCTCGCGCTGCCGCCGCGGCCGTGACCGCGGCCTGCGGGGTCTCTCCGGTCGCCGTCTTCTCGGTCCGCACCTTCAGGCCGTAGCGACTCGCCGCTGACTCGACGATGCGCCCGATGAGCTGCGTGTACGACAGGCCACGCTTCTCAGCGGCCATCGCCAGCTCGCTCTCCTGCTCGAGGTACGGGTTCGGGTTCACCTCGAGCACGAAGGCGTCGCCCTTCTCCGAGATGCGGAAGTCAACCCGGGCGTAGTCGCGGATCTTCAGGGCGCGGAAGGCCAGCAGCGCGCTCCGCTCGATGCGCGCCTGGAGCTCGGGGCTGATGTTGCGGGCGATCTCGAGGAACGGGCTGTTGTCGGTGTGCGCCCCGAACTTCACCTCGCGGTCGCTCACCTTCGGCTTCGCCGGGTCCCACGCGCCCCAGTCGAGCTCGACGATGGGCAGGATCTCGGGCTTCGTCGGCGTGCCAATGACGCCCACGTACACCTCGCGGCCGTCGATGAACTCCTCGGCGAGCGACTCGTCGTTGAGCGTCTTGCGAATGTCGCGCACCCGCCGCGTCAGCTCGTCCCAGTCGCGCACCACCGAGTGGGTGCCGATGCCGAGCGAGGCATCGGAGCGGGCCGGCTTGACGATGAGCGGGAACGCCATGCGCCCGAAGGCCTCGAAGGTGTCGCCGTCGAAGGTCAGGAAGTTCGGCGTCGGCACCTCGTGGTACTCGAGGAGCTGCTTGGTGAGGATCTTGTCCTGCGCCAGCAACAGCCCGGCGGTGCCCGAGCCCGTGAAGCGAATGCGCGCCATCTCCATCAGCGCGGCCACGTTGACCTCGAGCCGGTAGTCGTCGGCGAAGGTCTCGCACACGTTGAAGACGAGGTCGGCCTTCGAGTCAGCGATGGCCTGCAGCAGCGGCGAGACCGACTCGTGCACCGCGATGGACACTGGCGTGTGGCCGAGCGCCGTCAACGCGTCGCAGATGTGCCCGACCACCGGGTCCATCGGGTCCGTCGACGGTTGGTAGTGCAACACCGCCACTTTCAGCGGCGGAACGTTCGAAGCCATTCGTCACGCACTGTAGCGCGTGCGCGCTCAGTCCGTGTCGAAGAAGCGATCGGTGTAGAGGTAGTTCATCGCGAGCGCGGTGACGAGCGAGGTCAACCGCGTCGTGTACTCGTGCGCCTTGTCGCGCTTCACGGTGAGGTCGAGCCGCGTGATGCGCTCCGAGAGGTGGTCGAGCACCGAGACGACGACGGCGCGGCTGACGCCCGAGTACTGCGTCACGGCGGCGAGCAGCTCCTGGCGTTGGGCGCGCAGCAGCGTGTCGGCGCGGACCTCGGCCATGCCGTGGCCCTCGAAGAGGGCGATGAGGTCCTGGTCGAGGGCGTCGCCGATCTGCAGGTCGATCTTCTCGGCGAGCTGACGCTGGCGGTAGTGGTCGAGCACCGTCTCTTCCATCTCGCCGACGTCGACGTCGCGCTCGTCGAGGGTCACCGTCGCCGGCGCGCGGCCGACCCGAGTCACCAGCGACTCGACGTACTGCAGCTTGGTGAGCGCGCCCCAGCCCCGGTACCGCTCGGCCCAGCGCGAGTTCGGCGTGACGAAGACCGCGAAGGTCTCGGCGAAGTCTTCGTCGGGGTGCTTCTGCGCGTACCAGCCCGAGATGTGCAGCACGTACTTCCGGCTGAAGGGCCGCGGCTTGTACGTCTCGAGGTAGGGCTTGCCGTAGTCGCCGAAGAGCCGCCGCCACTCGTCCGTCTCGTAGAGCTTGTAGGCGTAGTTGAACGCGTGCCCGGCCTCGTGGCGCAGGTACATCATGATCTCGCGCTCGGTCTCGGCGCCGCTCCCCAGCTTGTCCTCGATGAGCGTCAGCTTCGGGTCGGCCAGGTAGAAGGGAATACCGATGACCGGCACGCCCGACGGGCAGCCCCACTGGTCCGACAGGTAGCACTGGGGCCGCAGCGAGATGCCGCGGGCCTCGAGCTCGTCGTAGAGCTGCCCGATGAAACGCTCGAGCGGCGTGCCTTTCAGGTGCAGCTGCAGATCCTTGATGCGCGCCTGCAGGATGGCGCTGCTCGCGTCGGGGAGCTCAGCGCCGAAGTGAGGCTCCGGCGTCTTCTCCTTGAAGGCAGTCTGGGCGGCGAGCGCGGTCGTCATGTCGCAGGTCTCTGAAGCGGTTCGGTCACCATACCCGACGGAGCCAACACGGGAACCCGCCCGTCCGTTCCCAGCATGGATGCCTGCTATTTCATCGGCTTGCGGGTCTCGAGGTCGAGAATGACCCGCATCTGGCCGCCACCTCGCGAGCGCGAGCGGGCGCCGGGGAACGCCGGGCGTCGGGGGGCTCGGTGAGGGGCAGCCCCTTGCGGAGCCATCGGTGCGCGTCGCTCAGGGCCGCACGAGGCCCGAGACGACGGTGGCGGTCGCGTACGGCAGGCGGTTGTCGAACACGTCGACCTGCAGGTTCCCGGGGTTCGAGACCGCCGACAGCGAGAAGACGTAGATCTGCCCCGAGACGAGCACGCCGGGCGGGAGGGTGAGCGTCGTCTCGGTGGGCGGCAGGGTGAAGGTGGCCGCGGTCCGGGCGACGGTCTGGCCGCTGCTCGCGGTCAGCTGCTCGACGCGCAGCTGGTAACGCCTGGGCTGACCGACCCGCGGCGCGGCGAACGAGATGGACGGGCGCAGGCCGACGCCGGTGTGGTTCCCCGACAGGGGCGCGCCGTTGAGCTGCGGGCTGGTGGGTGGACTCAGCGTCGCGACGACGGGTGAGGCGAGGCTCTGAAGGGGGAGCACCTGCAGCTGCCCGGACAGGTACCGACGGGGCTGCTGCGCGCTGGGGTGCTGCCGTGCCACGGAGTTGCCGACCTGCACCGTCGCGCTCGTGCCCCACGTCGAGGGGAAGGGGTTCGGGTACGAGACCGGGTTGGGCGGCGTGGACACCGACGACGGGAAGAAGCCCCAGACGAACGCCAGCCCGTCGCTGGTGCGCTCGTGGACCGCCCGGGGCCCCGCCGCGAACTCGACGCCGACCGAAGGCGTGCCGGGCGTCAGGTCGGCGGCGAAGGCGTCGAACGAGGCCTGGTCGATGGACAAGGGCGTCATCGCCGCGGGCGGCGAGGACATGGCGAAAGACGCCGAACTCAACTGCATCGACGTCACCGTCAGGGTGCTCGACGACGCCGCCGCCAACGTCCGGTACTCGCCCGACGCCGCGTCGAACGACATCTGGGTCAAGTAGGTGACGTCACCCCGGGCCCCGTCGATGAGGGGCACGAACAGCTGCTGAGACAAGACGTCGTACGGCAGGGTGAAGTCGTACTCGGTGTCGCCGTCGAAGGGCGTGTCACGGAGGCGCTGGTCGAACGCCTCGACGGCGACGCCGGCGCCCGGGCTGAAGAGGTTGGCGAAGTGCGCCTGCTCATCCCACGACACGAGGTTGAAGGCCGACAGCACCAGCCGCGTGTTGGCGCCCGCGAGCGCCGTGTCGACCCGGCCGAGCGTCTCGTAGTCGAGCGAGAGCTGGCGCTCCCTCGTGCCGTACCAGGCGGTGCCGATGCGCAGGAAGAAGAGACCCCGGGGCACGTTGGCGAGGGTGAAGCTCCCGTCGGGGCGGACCGTCGGCGTGAAGGTGGTGACGCCGGCGTCTCCGAGTACGACGGCCTGGGGGGCCGACGAGCCGAAGTTGCAGGGCACGGCGCCGGCGTCGCTCTCGGTGTACCAGCGCTGCGTGCACGTCACCTCGACGTCGTCGGAGCTCGACTGCCCGCCGGCCATGCCGCCGCCCGCAGCACCTCCGCCGGGCGCCAGCCCGCCCCCCGCGCCTCCTCCGACGCCGCTGCCCGCGGCGCCGCCCGCCAGCGCGCTCCCACCGCCAGCGCTGCTGGGGGCGCAGGCGCCAGTGGTGGCCACGCACGACTCCGTCAGGCTGCACACCTTGCAGGCGGTGCCCCCTCGTCCGCACGTCGTCTGACCGCTCCCGGCCAGGCACTGGCCCTGGTCGGTGCAGCAGCCGCTGCACGTCGACGCGCTGCACGGCGGGCGCAGCGTGGGGCACCCGGCGAAGACGGCCAGGGTGACAGCGAGCGCCAGGGCGCGGAAAAAGAAGAGGTGTGGGCTCACGGCAGCTCCTGAGGGTGGTGTCGCCGGTGGCCTTCGACGAAACGCGTGACGGCCCCGTACCCGAGACGGGCAGGGTGATTCAAGACGCCTGCTCCGCCCGCGCGGCGCTCCGTGCTATCGGCCCTCCGGCCCGTGAGCCTCGTCATTCTCCAGAAGCTGTCGCTGTCGTACGGTAAGAAGGCGCTCTTCGAAGACGCGTCGCTCACCATCGGACCCACCGATCGCATCGGGCTGGTGGGCGCCAACGGCACCGGCAAGTCGACGCTGCTGAAGGTCCTCACCGGGCGGGTGACGCCTGACGATGGCACCATCACCTTCCGCCGCAACGCCCGCGTCGGCTACCTCGCGCAGGAGCTGCAGACGCTCCCCGATGGGCCGCTGGTCGAGGCGGTGCTGTCTTCGGTGCCGGGGCGCGACGCGCTGGACGAGCGGCTGGCTTCGACCGAGCAGCTCCTCTCGGCGGCGACGGCCGAGGACGAGCAGCTCGAACTCGCCGCCTCGCTGGCCGATCTGCACGAGGAGCGCGATCACTTCGACGAGCACTACGGCCGACACCAGGCGGAGCGGATCCTGCTGGGGCTCGGCTTCGCGCTGGCCGAGCTCGAGCAGCCCACCACCTCGTTCTCGGGCGGCTGGCGCATGCGGGCCGCGCTCGCCGGCCTGCTTCTGCAGGACCCCGACCTGCTGCTGCTCGACGAGCCGACGAACCACCTCGACCTGCCGACGCTGGCGTGGTTCGACGGCTTCTTGCGGCGGTCGCGCAAGGCGATGGTGCTCATCAGCCACGACCGCGAGTTCCTCAACCGGCAGATCGGCCGCGTGGTGTCGCTCGAGCTCGAGGGCCTGCGCACGTGGACGGGGAACTACGAGGACTACCGGCGCCTGCGGGCCGAAGAGGCCGAGCGCCTGCTCGCCACCGCGCAGAAGGTCGAGGCCCGGCGCGCGCAGCTTCAGGCCTTCGTCGACCGCTTCCGCGCCAAGGCGAGCAAGGCCTCGCAGGCGCAGTCGAAGATGAAGCAGCTCGAGAAGCTCGAGCGCGTCGAGGTGCAGCGAGACCGCGCGACGGTGGGGTTCCGCTTTCCGCCGACGACGCCGCCCGGGCGCGACGTCGTGAAGCTGTCGGGGCTGCGCAAGGCCTTCGGCGACCACGTCATCTATGACGGCCTCGAGGCGCTGCTGGTGCGCGGTCAGCGCGTGGCGGTGACGGGGCTCAACGGTGCGGGGAAGACGACGCTGCTCAAGCTCATCACCGGCGAGCTGTCGCCCGACGCCGGCACCATCACGCTCGGGCACAACGTGCAGCTCGGCTACTACGCCCAGCACCACGCCGACACGCTCGACCGGACCCGCTCGATCCTCGACGAGCTGATGGCGCTGGCGCCCGACAAGCCGCAGGCCTGGGTGCGCAGCGTGCTGGGGGCCTTCCTCTTCTCGGGCGACGACGTGGACAAGAAGATCGGCGTGCTCTCGGGCGGGGAGCGGGCGCGCGTCGCCCTGGCGCGGCTGCTGGTGAAGCCTGCGAACCTGCTGGTGATGGACGAGCCGACGAACCACCTCGACCTCGACTCCTCCGAGGCGCTCATCGAGGCGCTCGAGGAGTACGACGGCACGCTCGTGTTCGTCTCGCACAACCGCTCGTTCCTCGACGCGCTCGCCACCCACATCTGGGACGTCAGAGACCGCAAGCTGGTGCCCTTCATGGGCTCGATGGCTGAGTACCTCGGCAAGCTCGACGCCGAGGCGAAGGCGCGCGAGGAGTCGGGCGCGGGCCTGAGCCGCGCGAGCGCGCCGGGGAAGCCCGCGAGCGACAAGGAGCGCAGGCGGCTCGAGGCCGAGGCCCGTCAGGAGCGCAGCCGGCGCCTCTCCCCGTTGAAGAAGGAGCTCGAGAAGCTCGAGGCCCGCATCGCGACGCTCGAGGCCGAGCAGAAGGTGCGCGAGGCGCAGCTCGCCGACGCCGAGTTCGCGAAGGACTACGGCGCCTCGGGGCCGGTGTTCGCGGCGCACCGCGAGGCCGCCGAGGAGCTCGAGCGCGCGCTCGCTCGCTGGGAGGCCGTCGGCACCGAGATCGCCTCGCTCGGCTGAAGGAACCGCGGCCATCGCGTCACGCTCGCGCGCCGGCCTCGTTCGGTTGGGGCGAGGACCGTCGTCGGTGAGCCTCGCCCCGGAGGCCCGTCGAAGGGCGCGGCCGTCGAGCCCGAGCGGGGCTGCTCCCGCCGCGGTTCGGGTGGGGCCGAGGCACCTCTGTGCTTCCGCGCGCGCGAGGTCTCTGCAGGCCCAAGACGCCTCCCGCTCTGCGTACCGGCACGAACACGCCCTGGACAGGGAGGGGCCCAGGAGCGCGCCTCGTCGAAGGTTCGCGGCAGGAACCATTCACGAGGTGCCGCACGCCGGCTGCGCCCCGCCGGCCCGACCTGCGTGATGCCCCGTTCTGTGAGCAGGTCCTGCGGCGCTCGGCCTCGGCGCCGCCGCGGCGCTGGTGCGCGTCCTTGCCCTCGCCCTCGTCGCAGCGGCGCTCGGGCGCGACGGCGAAGCGCAGCTCGAGCAGCCCCTGCGGAGCACGCTCCCGCTCGCCACGGTGAGGCTCGCCCTGAGCGGGGCGTTTGGCGCTCGTGACCCGGTGCTGGCGCCGGGCGCTGGCGCTCGCGTGGCTGCCTGTGCGCCAGGACGTTCCCGGGGGGCTGATGCGTGTTGTGGGGGCTTCGCCCTGGGCGGGAGCGCGACGCCGCACTTCAACGTCGGGGCCGGTGCGAGCCCCGACTCGATGGCGAGGGCCGTGCTGGTGTCGAAGCTGGCGCACCTCGCGGCGCGGAGCTTCCGGTGCTGGTGAACTCGGCCGGAGTCTGGGAGGCGCTGATCGTCAGCGGCTTCGTGCCCGGGAGGCTGCACCGCGCCAGCTCCCTCTTGGGCGCTGCAGCGAGACCTCATCCCGGTGCTCGAGAGCGCGGTGTGCTTCGGCGCAGGTCACTCCTCCCAGGGCGGCGTGGGCATGATGAAGACCTTCGCCATCGGCCGCGCCCTGGCGGTGCTGACGCTGCGCGCGAAGAGCGTCCTCCTCGCCATCGTCGTGTACGCGCTCATCGATGGCTTCGGGCTGGTGGCTCTGAAGCGACTGAGCCGACGCTGGAGCAGACGCTGAAGGGGATCGG
This sequence comes from Myxococcaceae bacterium, assembly GCA_020247085.1. GTDB lineage: Bacteria > Myxococcota > Myxococcia > Myxococcales > Myxococcaceae > Xiheimicrobium > Xiheimicrobium aquaticum. The sequence goes on from JADCJJ010000346.1 coordinate 10,502, forward strand.
CCCGTCCAGGTGACGCTCTCGCGCCGGTGGTGCTGGCGGTGGGCCGTCCACGGGGCCCCTGTCGACCCGGAGAGACGGTGGAGCGCTGGCCGAGCCGCAGGGGCGAAGGGGGGCGTCGAGGCGCCAGCGCGCCTCACCCGTCAGCGGTCCTCGACGACGGCGCGCACCACCTGCAGCGCCGGCAGGCCAGTCACGCCGCCGCCGCCGTGCGTCGCGGACGAGGCGAGGTACAGCCCGCGGATCGGCGTGCGGAAGTCCGAGAAGCCGGCGGCCGGTCGCAGGTGGAAGAGCTGCGAGAGCGACAGTTCGCCATGGAAGATGTTGCCGCCGACGAGCCCGTAGTCGCGCGCCATCTCGTGAGGCCCCAGCACCTGGCGGTGCAGGACGGAGCTGGTGAAGCCGGGCGCCACCGCCTCGACGCGCGCGACGACCCGATCGGCGAAGGCCTCGAGCCCGGCGCGGTCGGGAGCTGCCGCCCAGGTGTGCGGGACCCACTGCGCGAACATCGAGACGACGTGCTTCCCCTCGGGCGCCAGCGTCGGGTCGAACACTGAGGGAATGCAGATGTCCGCGAAGGGCTTCGCCGCGGCCCGCCCCGCCGCCGCGTCCTGGAAGGCGCCTTCGAGGTCGTCGAGCGACTCCGACAGCACGATGGTGCCGCCGTGAACCTCGGGGTCGAAGCGCGGGCGCGCCGTGAAGGTGGGCAGGCGGTCGACGGCGACGTTCACCTTGACGGTGCCCGAGCGCGACCGCCACGTCTCGATGGCGCGCACGAAGTCGCCCGGCAGGTGCCGGCGCTCGACGAGCCTCAAGAAGGCGAGCTGCGGGTGACAGGTGGCGACGACGGTGTCGGCGTCGAACTCGTCGCCGCACTCCAGCGCCACGCCCATGGCCCGGCCGTCGGTGACGAGGATGCGGTCCACCGCTGCGTTGGTCTTCACCACCACGCCGAGCGCCTCGCAGGCCTGCCGCATCGCCTGGGTGACGCCGCCCATGCCGCCGCGGGGAAAGCCCCAGGCGCCAGCGTGCCCATGTCCGAGGTCGCCGAGCTTGTGGTGCGCCAGCACGTAGGCAGTCCCCGGGCTGCGCGGCCCCGCCCAGGTGCCGATGATGCCCGAGACGCCCATCACGCCGCGAACGCGCGGGTGTTCGAACCAGTCTTCGAGCAGGTCGGCCACCGACGCCGTGAAGAGCTTCGTCACGTCGCCCACCTGCCCGACGTCGAGCGCCTTGAGTCGCCACGCGAGCGAGGCGAGGTCGAGCAGGTCACCCGGCCGCTTCGAGCCGAGCTTCGGCGGTACCGTCGTGAGCAGCGGCCCAAGGATGGCGCCGAGCCGGCCGAGCCAGGCGTCCCACCGCACCATCGCGTCGGCGTCGGACGGCGAGTACCGCGAGAGCTCGGCGTGCCGGCGAGCGGCGTCGGCCGGCACCTGGAGCGCGGTGCCGTCGGCCGCCGGTGCGAAGTACCCGTGCTGTGGGTACACGTGGTACCCGAAGCGCGGCAGCTCGAGCGCCGAGACGACCGCCGGCGGGAGCAGGCTCACCACGTAGGACAGGGCGGTGACCTTGTAGTCCGGACCGAAGGGCGTCTCGGTGACGGCCGCGCCGCCCACGACCTCGCGCCGCTCCAGCACGCACACCGAGAACCCCTGCTTCGCGAGCAGGCCCGCCGTCACCAGCCCGTTGTGTCCTCCGCCGATGACGACGACGTCGAACCGTTGCGCGGTTGTCATGGGCCGTTCCTCAGCCAGCCGGAGCAGCCGCGCAAGCTCATTTCCGGGCCCTGCGCCCGTCACGCACCCGGCGCGCCGGCGTCCCGCGTCGAGCGGCCGCTCGACGCGCGGGGCTCGGGCAGGGGGCGACCCGGGCGCTGGCGTCCGTCAGGGCGGGATCTGGCCGCACACCCCCAGGGTCGTCGCGCAGACCCCGCGGAAGCAGAAGAGCTCGTCGCACTGGGCGTCCGAGGTGCACGGGCGCGGCCGGCAGACGTCTCCCGCTGGGCTCGTGATGCAGCTCATGCCCGAGGGGCAGGGGGCCGACCCCGAGCACCTCTCGTCTTCGCAGCGCAGCGTGGTGGTCTCGCAGCGCTGGCCGCGAGGGCAAGGGTTCTGGGGCCCGCACCCGGGCTGACAGTCGGTCTGGCCGGAGCACGCGCAGCGCCGCGGCAGGCAGATCGTGCCCGACGAGGCCGGCGAGCAAGTCGCGTCGCTCGTGCAGGTCGACGGCGTAGGCGAGCAGACGCCGCAGAATTGCTGCTGCTCGGGGCTCAGGCACACGAGCGGGCGCCCGCAGGTGGAGTCGTCGACGCAGCACTGTGGCTGCGGACACCCGAGCCGTGGACACTCGAAGGCGGGAGCGCGCAGCGACCGGCACTGCGCGTATCTCGGCGTGCAGGAGCACTGGAAGCAGAAGTCGGGCGTGCACTGTGAACTGGCCCGACAGGCCGCGAGGGACTTGCCTGCGCATGGGTCTTGCGTTCCGCCATCGGCGGAACCACCAGCGCTTCCACCGGCGCTCCCGCCTGTGCTGCCACCACTGTTGCCCCCGCCCGCGGAGCCACCGGCCTGTCCGCCCGCGAGCCCGCCGCCAGCCCCCCCGTCGAAGGATGGCTCGATGGGCCCGGCGCGACCGCACGCCATGAGGAGCCCCAGCGTCACCGCCGTCGTCAGTCGCACCTGTTCGCCCCGATCGAGAGCGCCCGGCCTGCGCCGCCCCGCGCCTCTTCTACCTCGACTCCCGGGCCGCGACACCCCGCGCGCCGAGGTGCTCCGGCTCTCTCGTCAGAACAGAGACAGCTGGGGAGCCTGGCGCTCCGGGCGGCGGAAGGTGACGGGGCGGGTCCACTCGTCCGCGTCGCCCTGGTTCATGCCGAGGCGGCGGGTGGTGACCTCGAAGACCTGCGCGATGGCCTCGGCGTAGGGGCCCTCACCGCGCCCGCGGATGCCGAAGCGCGCGTCGTAGAGCTTGCCGTCGCGCGTCTCGCGCACCCGGTGGAGGATCTTCTCGGCGCGCAAGGGAAGCGCCGCGCGCACCCGGGCCTCGAAGACGTCCTTCACGTGCCCGGGGAGCCGGAGCAGCACGTAGCCGGCCGAGCGGGCCCCCGCCTCGTACGCCGCCTCGAGCACCTCGCCCATGCCCTCGTCGGACACCCCGGGGATGATGGGCGCCACCATCACCCCGACGGGCAGGCCCGCCCGCGCGAGCGCGCGAATCGTCTCGATCCGCCGCTTCGGCGTCGCCACGCCCGGCTCGATGGCGCGCGCCAGCGTCTGGTCCCAGATGGGAATGGAGACGGCGACGTGCACCGAGGCCTCACGGTGCAGACGCAGCAGCACGTCGAGGTCGCGCTCGATGAGCGGTGCCTTGGTGACGATGGCGACGGGGTTGCGGTACTCCGCGCACACCTCGAGGCAAGCGCGCGTGAGGCGCAGCGAGGCCTCGATGGGCTGGTAGCAGTCGGTGACGCCGCTGAACATCACCAGGTCG
>JADCJJ010000347.1 GCA_020247085.1 Myxococcaceae bacterium
ACCTGACGTCCCCCTTCACCCTGAGGAGTCACATGCACAACCCCTCCATCGATGTCGCGCAGGTCTTGATGTACGTCTTCTGGGCCTTCTTCCTCGGGCTCATCTACTGGCTCCGCATGGAGGACCGCCGCGAGGGCTACCCCCTCGAGACGGACCGGACGCGGCGCGTCGGCTCGATGAAGGACCTGCTGCTGCCCACGCCGAAGACGTTCCTGCTGCCCGAGGGCGGCACCTACACCGCGCCGAACTACAAGCGCGACGAGCGCGAGATCAACGCCCGGCGCACGGGCGTGTCCGACGGCTCGACGAGCGAGCCCCTCGGCGACCCGCTGACGTCGAACGTCGGCCCGGCGGCGTACGCCGACCGACACGACGCGCCGGAGCACACGCGTGACGGGCGCCTGCAGATCGTCCCCATGCGGGTCGGGAGCGAGATCTCGGTGCTCGCGGGCTCCGATCCGCGCGGCTGGCGCGTGGTCGGCGGCGACGGGAAGACGGCCGGCACGGTGAAGGATCTGTGGGTCGACCGCGCTGACCTGCTGGTGCGCTACCTCGAGGTCGAGCTCGGCGCCGGGGCGAACGGCACGGGCACGCGGCTGGTGCCGATGCCCATGGCGAAGCTCGACGGCGACCAGCGGTACGTCGAGGTCTACTCGATTCTCGCGAAGCAGTTCGGCAACGTGCCGACGCTGAAGAACCCCGAGCAGGTGACGGTGCTCGAGGAGGAGAAAGTGTCGTCGTACTACGCGGCCGGCCGGCTCTGGGCCGAGCCCCGCCGCATGGAGCCCCTCCTGTGAGCGACGGCGACGTCGACTTCGAGGAGATCCCCGGGGTGCCGGGGCGGCTGCCGCCGGGCGAGTTCGTCGTGTGGCAGGGCCGCCCGCGGTGGCGGTCGGTCGCGCGGCACACGTTCAAGGCGCGGTGGGTCGCCGGGTGGTTGGCGCTCTTCACGCTGCTGCGGCTCGGCGCCGACCTCGAGGCGGGCGCTGGACTGGCCAGCACGGCGGTGGCGCTCACGCTGTCGCTGGTGTGCCTGGGCATTCTCGCCGCGGCCGCCGTCGCCTACGCACGGTCGACCATCTACACGCTCACGTCGCGGCGCATCATCATGCGCATCGGCGTCGCCGTGCCGATGAGCATCAACGTGCCGTTCAAGGTCATCGCGTCGGCCGACCTGCGCCGGCGGGATGACTGCGGCGACGTGGTGCTGCGCCTGAGCGGCGATGATCGCATCGCCTGGTTGAACCTCTGGCCACACGTGGCCTGGGGCAACGTCGCCAGGCCGAGCCCGACGCTGCTGGGCCTTGCGGAGCCGGAGCAGGTGGCCGCGACGCTCCGCGAGACCGTCGCGCGCTGGGCTGAGGGTGAGGGGCGGCGGCTGGCGACGACGCAGACGACCGCCCCGGCGCCGGCCGTCGACCCGGCACCGACGAACGCCGTGAGCGCATGAGGGAGCCCCGATGAGCGCCTCGCACGACCCCACCGTCCCCCGCCCCGTCATCTACGCCGCCGGCGCGATGCTGCTGGTGAGCCTGGTGCTGGCCGCGGTGTCACGCCCGCGGCTGGTGGCCGAGCAGGCGCGGCCACGCCCGGCGCCGCTCGCGGCGCTCGAGCTGGCGTTCGAGGATCGGCCTGACGGCAGCGTCGCCGTCATCGACGCCGCCAGCGGGCGCGCCTTCACCTCGCTGTCGCCCGAGTCGAACGGCTTCGTGCGGGGCGTGTTGCGGGGCATGAATCGTGAGCGCAAGCTCGAGTCGCTCGGCAAGGACGCGCGGTTCCTGCTGTCGCGCGAGCATGACGGGCGGCTGTTTCTCGAAGATCTGCAGACCCGCCGGCGCGTCGACGTGACGGCCTTCGGCCCGGACAACGCGGCGGCGTTCGCGCGGCTGCTCGATACCGGGCGACAGCAGGCGACGCGCTGAGGCCCCCTGATGCTCGAGACCCCGCTCACCATCGTCGCCGTCCTCTTCGCCTGGTGGGCGAGCACGGGGCTCGTGCTGGCGCTGGCGTGGCTGGGGCCCACGGCTCGGGGGCTCGCCTTCGTCGCGACGACGGTGGCGGCGGCGGCTGGGCTCGTCGCGGTGGCGCTGTCGGCGCGCGCCGACACGGCCGGCGCGGTGTGGCTCGGGTTCACCTCGGCGCTCGTGGTGTGGGCGTGGCACGAGCTCGCCTTCCTCGGCGGTCTGGTGACGGGGCCCAACCGCGCCCCCTGCCCGCCCGACGCGCGGGGCCTGCGCCGGTTCTACCTGGCCACGCTCACCGTCATTCACCACGAGCTGGCGCTCTTCGCGACGCTGGTGCTGATCGTGGCGCTCACCTGGGGCGCCCCGTCGCAGGTAGCGCCGCTGACGTTCGCCGCGCTGTGGGTGATGCGCCTGTCGTCGAAGCTCAACCTCTTCTTCGGCGTGCGGAACGTCTCGCACGGCTTCCTGCCCGAGCCCTTGCGTTTTCTGCCGACCTACTTCGGGCGATCTGGCAGAAGCCGGGGGCTTGGGCTCTCGATCGCCGCCGGTACGTTCAGCGTCGTCGCCTGCGTGGGAGTCAAGGCCAGCCTCGCCCTGTCGGCCGCCCAGCAGCTTGGCCTCACGATGGTGGCCACCATGCTCGCCCTCGGCGTGCTCGAGCAC